>PBQX02000105.1:0-54189 GCA_002725175.2 Paracoccaceae bacterium | reverse complement strand
GAAGCGAACAAGTTAAATGGTGCTTTAAAGTAAACACTTACGGTAGAGTAATCTCAGCTGATTGAATAATCATTAATATTACACTGTTCTTTAAAATAGTGTTTCGGCTATAATAGCCAAAAAAGTATGAAGGGTGAAAACATGACTGCGACTAATGTGGTATCATTGAATTTTAAAAGTGAAGAAGCTATGGAAGAGTTCCTCGAAATGTATCAACGTGATAGCCCAAAATTATTTCCAGATGCTGAGATGCTAATGATGATAAAAACTACTGAAACAAATTGTTTAGGTATTTCTGTCTATCCTACTATTGAAGCTAGAGAAACATCTCGAAAACGTGCTGAGAGTCGGGTTTTAGGTGAGTTAAAGCATCTATTCCAAGAAGATTTCAGATTGGCTGGCGAAGTAGTGGTGAAACACATATTTTAAATCTGGCCTATTGAGCATTTCTAAAGCACGAATTAGCAAGTGTTAAATTTCCTTTGAAATATTAAAAAGAATACAACTTTAAACTATTTTCCATTTATAGGTTTTATTTGATAATCAGCTAAGCTAACTTTTAGTAGAATTTTTTTTTGGATTATTAAAAATGAAACATTTTATTTGTACGCATACATTTGTATCTGAGGAAACCAGAAAAGCCTATTTCGAAGATAATAAAGATGTAACCACTAAGCAATGGTTTGGTTCAGTTGAGGGCGAAAAGGTCAAATGTCTTCAGCACTGGCTGGGAGAGCAAGATTTTTGGTTTTGTCATTGGATTGCAGAGAGTGAAGCGCTGATTCATGAAAGATTGGAAGCTATAGGAGCTGATAGATTTTTTATAACTATGGCTCAAGAAATGAGAGTCTATGCAACTTCAGACGAGCCCGATAAAAAAATTTATGACGAAGATTAGTTAATCTAAGAGAAGCCGATCAAGTAAAGTTTTTGAGGTGATCCGGTGTTTTTTTACCTCAAGAGTAGCTCTCGGTTAATTGGGAAAAAATTAGATGTTGCATTCTTTAAAGAGTTAGCAGTCAAATTTGGAACCCCGTATATTTCTGTTTTAATGTTATGTAGTGTCCTAATTCGATTTATTAGAAGATCGAAATCACCATCCCCCGATGCTAAAACGATAACATCTGACTTAATTGCGTATTCCATAATGTCAATTGTAATTCCAACATCCCAGTCTCCTTTGGCAGAACCATCTGCACGACTGATAAAAGGCTTCAGTTTCACTCCAAAACCGATTCCTCTCAGAATATTTTGAAATTGAATCTGCTTTGCGTCTCCTCTGTCAGTTGTATAGGCAAACGCTGCAACTACTTCTCTTTGATGGGTTACTAATTTCCAAAATTTATTATAGTCAAAATTAGAATTAAATTGTTGTTTTGTTGTGTAATAGATATTTTGAACATCAACGAAAATAGAAACTTTTTCCATAATTAAACTATACCTAAAATATTTACATAAGGTAAGGGAACTATTCTTAGGGTTAAAAATTAGCAATAATTAAACTAATGTTTTGAATATAGCAGAGTTGAACTTAGTATAAGTAGAAGGTTAAGGTAAATTCGTAAGAAAAATTATTACTCTGAAATTATGGTGATATATGCTTTTATATAAGAGGCAAGAAGTTTTGCTTATTATTGCGCTAAAGGAAGAGTTGCCAAGAAATCTATTACCGGAATTTAATATAGAATATTGTGGTGTAGGGAAAATAAATGCTACCTATAAGGCTCTAGAAATAATAAGCAAGTACGAACCGAAGTTAATAATTAATTTTGGCACCGCAGGGAGTTTGAGAAAAAATCTTNTTGGNCTNCATGAAGTGTCTCATTTTTTTCAGAGAGACATGGATGCNANGGCTTTGGGTTTTAAAATTGGTGTGACACCGTTCGAAGAGAGANCAGTTATTGATTTCGGTNGAACAGGTCTTTCATGTAGTAGTGGGGATAATTTTGTAAGTAGCCCTCCTGAACTTAAGACNGATTTAGTAGACATGGAGGCATATGCCATAGCNAAAGTTTGTGTATTGAAGAATGTTCAATTTATGTGCTTTAAATATGTATCTGATAATGCTGATGAAAGTGCGTCAAAAAATTGGAAGNCCAATGCTAGTCTGGGCGCCACTGCTTTTAAAGATATGATTAAGAATTTGGATTTGCAAACTATGCTAGGTTTACGGGAAAAGGAACAANATGAAAATTAAATTGCATCANATAAATCTNGCTACNCAAAATGTATCCAGNATGAAACATTTTTATAAGAATATTCTNTTCTTAGACGATGTGGTAGATGACTTNCCNACATTGGAAAAAAGTAAGGGNTATTCNGGAAGTGTTGGTTTTGTAGGGGATGGCAATATACAAACTCATATAGCGGAAAAAGATTTAGNGGTAAATTTTAAGACCGGACATTACATTAATCCNGTTGAAAAAGGTCACATTGCTTATCGNACTGATAATTTGGAGAAATTTAAGAAACATTTGAAAGATAAAAATATTGAGTACAGTGACTGGGAAGAAACGGCTGTATCTGGATGGAAACAGATATTNTTTTATGATCCAGACGGGAACATTATAGAGGTTCATGAGAAAGTTAAAAATTGATTGGTTTTTATATGCAGTTTCCCTAGAATNACNNTTGCATAAAAGAGGAACCTANAATGTCTGACGCTAAANTAATAAACTATTCTACTGCCGATTTTGCNACCAAATCGGATATGGAGCTAGCTTTATACAAATGGAAAGAAGTTCGNGATAAAATTATGCAAGAGCTCAAAGCNAAGGGATTAATGAGGTTCACTATTCTTAGAATCTGGAATAAAGAAGGAATTTTTAGGTTAGGGTATCTTTTTGAATANAGAGATGAATCTGCTTACAAGGANTGTCAGGAAATTTGGCAACAGCAGGAAAGTAATGTGCAGGAAAATGCTCCAGTAAAAATTTTTGCAAATAGAGGAATTGTTTTAGAAGATAACTACTAAAATTTTTCTGCCGTCAAACTCATCTTAATTTTTANGATTTCTCATTTCTTTTCTGGAAAATAAATAAAATTGATATAATGCAGGTAAGTATTAATAGACCTTCGATTCCCATTATTATAGCTAGATTTGATGTAGATGTTTTTGAGGACATGAACTGAACATTGGCAGCCCCGATTGCTCCAGTTCCAATGGCTAGAGTTAGAAGGCTAAAAACTGAAGATTTAAGTTTTTCTGAAGAGTGAAGATAAATTATTGTACTTTGCATAGCAGAATATGCTGCTGTACTGGACCCGAAAATCACCAGAGCAATAATAAAAATGACTAGGGATTTTGAGAGTGCTGAGAGAATAATCATGCCTAAGAGAACCCCAAGCATTAATTTAAAGAAGAGTGCCTTTTTTGTTGGTGGGTATGCTGCTATCAATGATCCTCCAAAAAGAGCACCGACCCCTTCAACGGAAGTGAGAATACCTACCCCAAGGGACCCAATCTTGAAATTTTCGACGAGCAAAATCCCTATAAGAGCAACAAAGGGTAAGCCAAAGATATTAAAAATAGGGGTAAGTAATAAAACAGTAAGAATATTTCTTTCTCTCACCGATTCCTTAAGAACATTCTTTATATTGGAAACTAAACTTTTTTCCCTGCCATTTTTCATTTGTTTATCTTTTTGGGAAAGTAAGAAACAGGTAGATGCCATGTAAAACAAAGCTAATAGTAAGATCATGTACTGGCTGTTTAGATAGGTTAAGGCAAGACCGCCTAATAAGGGGCCAGTCACTCTAGTTGCATGAGTTGATAGAACATCGACTGAAACTCCTGTCGGCATTAGCTTTTTTGTTAATGCATCACCAAGCATTCTTCGCCTGAAGGAAAAATCAACGCTCCAAAGAATCCCACTTAAGCATGAGATTATGATCATGCCGTATAAGTCAAAAGAAACATTTGTGCCAATTATGAAAGAAAAAGTTAAGCAGAATAGAGCAATAATACCTGTAGTGGTGACCATTACAGTTTGTCCTGAAACCATGGTNCCTACAGCTGAGAAAAATAATCCAGCTAAACCAACGAATAACAACCTGCAAGTAATTAAGAAGGCAGCCATACTGGCATCGTTGGTATAATTCCAAGTAATTAATGAAAAAACTAAAACCTCGAACCAACGGGCAGTGCTGTTAAGGAGACCGGCCAAGAAAAGATCGCGAAATCCCTTGAATAGCCAAATTTCCTTAAGTAAGTGAAAGCCCATCAGATAATTATATCAAAAAATAAGATCCACTAATTCTTCTTTTCCAGTATTAATTTTGTATTTNACTGGATCAGTTGAAGAGATTATTTGCCCTCTCCTAATAACATAAAGTCTAGGGGGCTTAAGCCTAANTGCTTCTACNGGNTTCTTGCATTGCAATATGACTAANTCTCCATTGCAGCCTTTCTCTAATCCATAATTATCAAGGTGCATAACTTTAGCTGGATTGGTTGTGACAGCTTTAAAGCATTCCTTCATATCATCTGCGCCAGTCATATGAGCAACATGTAAAGCCATATGAGCTACTTCAAGCATATCGTGTGATCCAAGGGGGTACCAAGGATCCATGACACAATCATGTCCAAATGCCACATTTAAGCCGGCTTTCATTTGTTCCGGAACTCTGGTTAGACCTCTCCTTTTGGGNTAGGTGTCATGTCTTCCCTGAATCGTGATATTNATTAATGGGTTAGGNATAATATGTAAATTTGCCTCTACTAGAAGTGCAATCAATTTTGAAAAATAATAATTATCCATTGAGTGCATTGAAGTAAGGTGTGAACCTGCAACACGCCCCTCAAGACCAAGNCGNGTTGTTTCGTTTGCTAGAGTTTCAACGTGTCTAGACAGTGGGTCATCNCTTTCATCGCAGTGCATATCTACTAAAAGACCTTTTTTTTCAGCAAGNTCACAGAGNGTTTTTACTGAATATGCTCCGTCAGACATTGTTCTTTCAAAATGTGGGATCCCCCCGACAACGTCTACACCCATTTCTAATGCAGTTTTAAGGTTGTTCAGACATTTTGCTCGGTACAATCCATCTTGAGGAAAAGCGACCAATTGAATGTCCAAGAAGTTTTTCATTTCCTCCTTGATATCAAGTAAAGCTTCGACAGCCATCAAATTATCCCCAGAGACATCTACGTGACTTCGAATACCAAGGGTACCCCTTGCTATGGACCATTTGCATAATTTTCTAGCTCTCTCTTTAATCGCATCTGCGGTTAGATCTTTCTTTAATTCTCCCCAAAGACTAATGCCTTCCAACAAAGTTCCACTTTGATTAATGCGGGGCAAACCATAGCTTAGGGTCGCATCCATGTGAAAATGGCTGTCAATAAAAGGGGGACTAATAAAGTGCCCTCCAGCATCAATTTCTGGTATATCAGAAATCAAAATTCTCTCAGAAATTTCCGCAATTTTTCCATTTTTGATAAAAATATCAATTTTTTTTTGATCAAAGTTCAAGCAATTTCTTATTACTAAATCATTCATAGGATCCTCGTAAATTAATGCCTCTCACCCCTTCTAAATGGAATTAAGAGAGCTTTGGGGTATCTTGTTTTTTTTGCCGCTATTATCATAGCAACTATGCTTAATAGAAAGGGCATCATTAAGAAAAATTGATAAGGTATAACCGCGCCCGCTAGNTGCTGAGCTCGTACCTGGTAGGCATCAAGGCCTGCAAATAGAAGAGCTCCNAGCAGAGCACGCTCTGGCTTCCAGGTTGCAAAAATCACTAGTGCTATTGCTATCCATCCNCGTCCGTTTACCATTCCAAAATAAAAGGCATCAAAAGCTGACATAGTTAAATAAGCACCACCAACTGCCATTAGTGCACTCCCTAAAATTACTGCCATTGACCTGACTAATAAAACATCAATGCCTTGAGCCTCAAGAGCCATTGGATTTTCTCCAGCCATTTTAATTGACAACCCAAAGGGCGTTGAGTTTATTAACCAAAAGATAAATACCACAGAAATGATTGCCAAATAAGTAAAAGGGGTGTGCTGGAAAAGAGCTTCACCAAGAAAAGGGATATCTGATAGAAAGGGTATGTCAATTGGCTGAAAGGGTTCTATTTTTGGTGGGGTGGTAGAATACGGTAAGATGAGTTTGAAAGAAAAGAAACCAAGTGAAGAAGCCAACATGGTTATCCCTATACCAGTGACGTGCTGTGAAGCACCGAGGTATACCGAAAAAATTGCATGGAGTAGTCCAAACATAGCCCCCACGAAAGCTGCTATCAGAATACCTGAATATAAGTCAGCTCCTTGATATACTGCCATCCATCCTACCATTGCTCCAACTGACATTATTCCTTCAATTCCGAGGTTTAGAACCCCAGCGCGTTCACAAATCAATTCTCCTAAAGTTGCAAAAATGAGGGGGCATGCGATTCTGATTGTTGCCGCCCAAAATCCTGCCGTAAAGAGTATTTCCACAAAATCAAATATCACGTTTTTGCCCTCCAAAAACTATCTTAAATTGAAGCATTATTATGCTTATGAGGACAGATAACACCGTTAAGGCCACGATTACGTCTGCTAAATATGTTGGAACATTCATAGCTCTGCTCATTGCATCTGCTCCGACATATATTGAGGCTAAAAATATGCCTGAAAATATAATACCAATAGGATTAAGGCCAGCTAGCATTGCAACGGCAATACCAGCGTATCCAAAGCCTGGCGATAGATCTAAGGTTAAGTAACCTTTTAAG
The DNA here is from genome assembly GCA_002725175.2 of Paracoccaceae bacterium. GTDB lineage: Bacteria > Pseudomonadota > Alphaproteobacteria > Rhodobacterales > Rhodobacteraceae > CACKLF01. The sequence continues at coordinate 47,463 of PBQX02000105.1, read as the reverse complement.
CCTGCGGTCTCTGTTACTCCAGCCATTCCAGCCATCCCGCCGCTGAGAAGTGCGACTATGATTATTGTTTTTATCACAGGAATGCCAGCATGATGCGATGCAGAGGGGTTAATCCCAACAGCTTTGATTTTAAAACCGAGTATAGTTCGGGATAATATAAGCCATATAGTTAAGGCAGTGAAAATAGATATAATAAAACCAAGATGCAATCTGGTCCTAGGTATAATCTGAGGTAAGACGCCTTCATCAATTACGGATGCTCCTTGTGGCCACCCAAGAGACATCGGATCTTTCCAAGGACCTTCTAAAAGATAGCCAACAAGTAATATTATGATAAAGTTTGTTAATAGGGTAGTTACCACCTCATCTACCTTGTAGTAATTTCGAAGTAAGACTAATGGTAGAAGTAGTAGACCTCCGGCAAGTGCGCCTACTAAAAACAAAAAAGGTATCATTAGGAAACTGGGTAACTGTATCAAACCAGTACCAAAAAAAGTTACTGCAAGCGCTCCAGCATAGAGTTGACCTTCAGCCCCTATGTTCCAGAACTTTGCCCTAAAAGCTATGGCAGCAGCGAGTCCTGTAAGGATTAAAGGAGTTGCTCTGGCAAGTGTTTCTGCAATAGCATTTTTTGAACCAAAGGCCCCCACAAACAGTTTAATATATGATTCAATTGGATTAACACCAGCCAATATGATCAAAATGCTTGCTATCATTAGTGAAAATATCACAGCCCCTATAGGAGCAAAAAAGACGAGCCAAGGTGAAACATGTTCCCGCTGTTCTAATCTAAAGTCAATCATAGAAACCTTCCCCAGCCATCATAAGACCGACCCGAGCACGGTCTAAACCTTCTGCGGAAAAATTATTAGAAAGTTTCCCATTATAAATGACTGAAACAGTGTCAGAAAGTTTAAGGAGTTCATCTAAATCTTCTGTTATAAGAAGTACGGCATTTCCTTTTTTTCTTACATCCAAAATCATTTTCTGTATCGACGCAATTGCTCCTTCATCTAGTCCTCTAGTTGGTTGGCAAGCAATTAAAACCTTTGGTTGCCTAATTAACCAACGTCCCAACAGAAGTTTTTGTACATTTCCTCCTGATAATAACCTTGCAGGTTGTTGTAAAGTTTGAGTTCTTACGTCGTAGGTTTCACAAAGTATTTGCGCTGCATCACTACAGCTTGAATTATTTAGGAAACCTAGAGTGTTTCCCAATTTCTCATTTGATATTTCTGTTATAACGGCGTTTTCCCAGACAGACATATCTGCTACGAGCCCATCAATATTTCTGTCTTCTGGGATGTAAGCCACTCCAAGTTCCATAAAATTTTTTGGGTTAAAAACCTCTATTCTTTTTTGATCAAAAAATATCTCACCGTTTTTTGGTTTTAAATGACCAGACATCATTTTAGCTAAAGAAGTTTGACCATTACCTGTAACTCCCGCAATTCCAAGAATTTGTCCTTCAAAAAGACTTATATCCACTCCGTTTAATCCCTTCGTAGATTCATTAATCGGATTGCAAGAGATATTCTCAAGCCTCATAACTTCCTTACCTGGGGAGGATTTTTCTTTTTTTGGATAATTTACTTTCCCCCCAACAATCATTTCGGCAATTTCAGTTCGGTTAGCTTTGGAAGTAACGACTTCGCCGACAAGTTTTCCATGTCTTAATACGACTATTCGATCACTTACAGCTAGTATTTCATTAAGTTTATGGGAAATCAAAATAACTGATAATCCATTCTTGACCATATGCTTGATAGTTGAGAACAAAGAGTCAGTCTCTTGAGGAGTAAGTGCGGCAGTTGGTTCGTCTAGAATTAGAAGTGTACAGTCTCGATAAAGGGTTTTGAGTATTTCCAATCTTTGTTTTTCACTAACAGATAGATTTGCAACTATGGTGTCAGGGTTAATTGGCAGCCCAAATCTATCACTTAAATCTTGAAGTTTTTTTCTTGCACTCTTTTGGGGTAATGAGAAACTAAGTAATGACTGCTCCCCTATAATGATATTTTCTAAAACCGTTAAGTTTTCTGCAAGAGTGAAATGTTGGTGCACCATTCCAATTCCCGCTTCTATTGCATGCCCCGGCTTTCCGGCTGGTAGTTTTGATTCTTGGAAAACTATTTCACCAGAATCAGGCTTATAGTGGCCGAACAAAATATTCATTAGAGTGGTTTTTCCTGCTCCATTCTCTCCTAGTATAGCTAAAACCTCTCCCTGCATCTGGGTGAAGGATATCTTATCATTTGCAACAAGATTTCCAAATCTTTTGCTAATATCTTTTATTTCGAGAAGGGCTGACATTTTTTTTGGTGTCCCCATAATGAGTATTTATCACAGGGACACGTTATAGAGTTTATTTTAAAACGTTGAAGTAGGTTCTTCGTCATTTATCTCAACGACAAAATTTCCTGCCAGAATATCATCCGAAAGTTTAGCTACTTGAGCCTTCACATCGGAAGGAATTTTGTTTTCAAATTCATAGAATGGAGCCAAAGAAGCGCCACCGCCACTCATCATTGTCCAAGAGTGGTATTCTTCCGCTTTAAAGTTTCCACTTTTAACAAGTCCTATAGCATGATTTATCGCGTTTTCCATNTGCCAGAGTGCTGAAGTTACCACCACGTTTTCTCCGTTCTCTTCTTTATTCATGTCGTTTACATTACCAAATGCAAGAATTCCTTTTTCTCTGCATGCATCAACTACTCCGGCTCTTTCGGCATACATTATATCAACACCGGCNTCAATTTGAGCAAATGCAGCTTCCTTTGCTTTTGGAGGNTCATACCATGATCCTATAAAAGTAACCTTAAACTGAATTTCAGGCTTTACTGACCTTGCTCCGTTCATGAAGGCATGGAAAAGTCTATTAACCTCTCCAATGGCATAACCTCCGACCATTCCAATTTTATTTGCTTTAGTCATGTGTCCAGCGATTATACCCATCAAATAGCAGGGTTCGTGAATATAGTTGTCAAAGACTGAAAAATTATCTCCGTGAGGTTTAAAAGGATCACCCATTAAGAATGATATTTCTGGATAATCATCGGCAACTTTTCTTGCTTCTTTACTTATTCCGAAAGCTTCTCCCACTATCATTTGCATGCCACTATCACAGTATTCTCTCATAACTCTTACGTAGTCCGTATTTGCGGTGCTTTCTGAATAGACATATTCTATTTCGCCTCTCTTGGCAGCCGCATCAAGCGCAAGATGTAATCTTGCTACCCATTTNTGCTGAATTGGAACTGTATAAATTCCAGCTACCTTTAGTTTTGATCCAGCAGCAACTGGCAAGGATGATAAGGCAGTCACCATCGCTGCGGTACCAACAGTAAATTCTCTTCGATTAATTAAAAGTTTAGGCATTTCATATTCTCCATTATTCTTTATGTTTGTATTAAGACAAAAATATTTGATTAAGGCGATTCTTTTTTTTCTTTTTTAGTAAAATAATTACCGATTATTTGTATTCTATGAAATTTGTACTAATTTTGAAGTGGTATGAGAGCTAGTTTTTAATTTTTTTGATGGGCGCTCGCAGAATTTTTGNCCGAACTATAAACAAAAGAATAAATGAGTATCAACTTTTAGCCTTTTGTTTGATAATAGCTAATAATTTGTTTATTCAATTAATTGTTCTTCTCTATTGTTTTTATCATAATGATTGTGAACTTTAGGATTCTGTTGATGNTTTATATGGCAAAAAAAATTGGGCGTTTTTATTTCATTTTTTTGAGTTTCTTACTCGTCTCAATTAGCGGCCCTTCAAATTCCCATGAGGTTTCAGTTAGAGATTTAATATTATACCATCCTTCTTTATTTTTTGAAAAAAAGGGTGAAGGTGAAGCCTTCTTTTCTATTACAAACGAGGGAAGTGATAGTGATTATATCATTGGATTTCATTCTGAATTTTCAAAAACTGTGGAATTGTATAAGTATAATGAACTTTTGGATAAATTCGATAATATTGGCAGAAGTAATACTCCTTACCTTGACCTAAGGAAGTCCCCTCTCGAAATTAAGCCAGGAGAATCTATCACTTTTGATTCATTGGGATATATGTTGGTTTTTAAAGAGGTNGATAGCAGTTTGAGCTGGTTTGATATGCATCAATCAGTAATTTTCTTTAGAGATTCAGGGGAATATAAAATTGATTTTGAAGTAGANTACAATGAGTGAAGAACAATATATAATCCGTCCATTTAAGCTAGAAGATAAAAATTCCGTAGTGGAGTTATGGAAAATTTGTNGGTTGACTAGGCCGTGGAATAACCCTGAAAAAGATATCGAGAGAAAANTGAGTGTTCAAAGTGAAATGTTTCTAGTGTTGGAAATTCAGGGATCTATTATAGGAAGTGTAATGGCTGCATATGANGGTCATCGAGGTGTCATTAATTACCTAGCTGTTCATCCAGGTTATCAAAAAAAAGGCTATGGAAAAATTCTCATGACACATGTGGAGCGAGAATTGTTGAAAAAAGGATGCCCAAAGATAAATCTCTTGGTAAGATCAGATAANCTTAATGTAAAAAGATTTTATAAGGGTCTTCATTATGAGGAGCAGGATGACGTAAAGGTTTTTGGCAAAAGACTTATACCTGATTAATGAAATGAAATAATGGAAATTAATCACCAAAAATCAATCATCAATGTCGTTGCGGCAGTAATAAAAGAAGGCAATGAATTTTTTATTGCTCAGAGAAATAGGAAAAAGGATTTTGGACTTAAGTGGGAATTTCCTGGAGGAAAAGTAGAATCAGGAGAGACATTTGAAGATGCCTTGAAAAGAGAAATAAAGGAAGAACTCAAGGTATCTATATCAATTAAAAGTAAAATTATTGAAGTGCCATATAGGGATCATTGTTTGAATATTCTTCTTCATTATTATTTATGTAAAAAGATGGGAGATATTAGGCTTATGGAACATGAAAAAGGGGTATGGGTTTCTAAATCTGATTTATATAGATTTAAGTTTGCTCCTGGTGACCGTCTAATATTAAAGCATCTTTGAGTAGAAATATTTTAATTAAAAAAATATGAAATTNACTCAAGTATTAAGGGTAAGAAACTGTNCTAAACCCTNGCTTCTTCCATTCAGTAATTCCTCCAATTACACTGAATACCTCTTTAAACTCGGTATTGGACAGCATAAATTTAGTGGCAACTTTTGTACGTCTTCCTGTTCTGCATATTAGCAATATGGTTTGTTCAGCTGAAACGTTTTCTCTTAGGTCACTAAGAAAAACATTTATGTTGGCCGTGCCNTCCTTGTTAAAAAAAGTTGAAAGCATACTTCCAAATATTACNCCTGTCTGCTTCCATTCCTCTTCTCGCCTGATGTCTANTANNACAGCATTNTTGTCCAGTAAANTCTTAAGCTGCGCNACTTCTATTTCTATGTCCTGAGCNTGAGCAACATTAAGATTCAAAAAAATAGAAAGAAGTANTGTAAGAAAATATCGCATGTCTTTNNTAGTAAATTTTGACTGTAAAAAATGTTANATATCTATGANGTTANGTNATAGNTNNNTNAGAGCGAAATGTCACACTTTAAAAATATAGAAATTTATTTTATTTAATGGTTGCAATTGTGGAGATTTNATTGACGCCAGAAAATATAGATCATTGTAAANTTGTTGAGGAATTAAGTCCNTCAATTACTGAGATTAATTATCTAAGAAGAACGCTAAGGGGTGATTGGATAATCCCTTTGCGGTTTTGCCACACAAAGGGAACAATAGCGCACGGTGGAACCATATCCTTCATTTTAGATACTTCAATGTTTCTATTGCTTTCAGCCCTAAGTAATAATGAAAAAGGGGGTTTGAGTCTGGGTCTTAATATTCAATTCTTTAATGCATGCAAACCAGGAAAAGTAGATGTATATTCTAAGATGATAAAAGAGGGAAAAAATATTGTTTTTGGTTCATGCGATTTGTATCAGGGAGATGATATTGTTGCTTCTGGCACACAACAGATGAAAGTTTTTAGAAATAGTAAGGAGTTAAGCTTCAACACTTTTTTTTCAGAAAACGTAACTCATATAAGGTAAAGGTTGATCGACTTAAATTATGGACCTCTTAGTGTGATTCTTTTAACTTCAATAGGCTGTTAACTGAAACACAGAAAATCACAATTGCTCCGCCAGCAAGCGTTTGTGATGAAACTGTTTCGTTGAGAAACAGCCAAACCCACATAGGACCTAAAGAGAACTCCAGTAGCATGAAAAGTGTGACTTCAGATGCAGAAAGATACCTAGTTGCAAAAATAAATGCTGAATTTACGAAGCCCGACAGAACNCCGCCCCAAAAAAAGCAATAAGCAATCTCTTTTATAGGAATAAAAATGTTTCCAGCACTTACTATATAAGTTATTGCGATTACAAAAAAAGAAGAGATCAGAAGGCATGGAATCATATCTAGGTAGTTGTACTTTCTAAGAATTATAGCAAAGCAAGAAAAGCTAAGGGCAGTACAAAANGCCAAGGCCATGCCAGTAAATTGATTTGTTTGCAATCCTTCANAAACCATCAATATGATCCCTAGAAAAGCAGTTGCCATTATTAGAAATGTTTTGAAGGAAATGACTTCCTTTAGTACAAAAAAGGCAATAGTTGCAGTAATGAACGGGATTGCNCTTAGTGTAAAAAGTGTATTTGCAACTGAAGTAATACTAAGGCTATGAATGAAGCATATATTAGCAATGGCTAAAAATATTCCTGCTATTATACCAGGTCTTCCGACAGCAGTTAATGCGCCAAAAGACGCTAAGCGGTAAGACTTTACCAAAATTAGAGAAATTGCAATAAAGAAAGCTAAATTTCGGTGGAAAGTGATTTGCCACGCATTTCCAAATTCAATTTGCCTCATTANCAGGCCACCAAAGCTAATGCCAACGGTTGAAGCTAATATTAAAAGTATAGCTAAAGATTTGGGCCTTAACATTTTTAAATATCTCTTAATTTCTTTTAAAGAAGGTGAGTTTGTCTTATTAAACTATCTTATTAATGGCACTAATAACAGCTTTTATAGGGGCCAAAGTAATACTGGTATCTATACCACAACCAAATACAGACGTGCCATCCGGTAATTTTAGTTCCACATAAGCTGCCGCCTCCGCCTTTGAAGTAGCACTCCGGGTATTTTGTCCAAAGTCTTCAAGTGTAAACTTGAGGTCAAACTCACCTCTAATACCGTCAATGAAGGCTGAAATAGGACCATTTCCATTGGCTGAAAACTTCCTTAGTTTTCCCTTAAATTCTACCGCAGCAGAAATATTTTCTATGTCTGATTTTCGGCTGGCAGGAGTCGTCTCAAAGTCCATTAACTTCAAAGGATCCTCTAAGATATATTCTTCCGAAAATATGTCCCAGATCATTTTACTGGTTATTTCTTTCCCTGAAGAATCTGCTATCCTTTGAACATGTTTTGATAATTCAATTTCAGCCCCTCTAGGAAGTCTGATTTGGTGATCAGATTCTAGCAACCAAGCAGTTCCACCTTTTCCAGATTGACTATTAACTCTTATTATAGCCTCATAAGTTCTTCCTATATCTGATGGATCTATGGGGAGGTATGGAACTTCCCATCTTGAATCATTAGCTTTGGAAATATATTCCATTCCTTTTCTAATGGCGTCCTGATGACTTCCAGAGAATGCAGTATGTACAAGGCTTCCAGCATAAGGATGGCGTTCAGGAACTGGAATTTGTGTACAAAATTCTGCGGTCTCTATCAATTCATTTATATTACTAAAATCAAGTTTAGGATTAACTCCCTGTGTGAAAAGATTTAGGCCAAGCGTAACTATATCAACATTTCCGGTTCTTTCGCCGTTCCCAAATAGTGTTCCTTCAACCCGGTCAGCACCAGCCATTAGGGCTAGTTCAGTTGCCGCTACTCCGGTGCCTCTATCATTATGAGGGTGTAAAGATAATATTACTCTATCACGTTGTGAAAAATTATTGCTCATCCATTCTATTTGGTCAGCATAAATGTTAGGAGAAGACATTTCTACCGTAGCGGGTAAATTTATTATCACCGGTTTTTTTGAAGATGCACCCCAGACATCAAGTACAGCTTCACAAACCTCTAAAGCATAATGAAGTTCCGTTCCTGTAAAGCTTTCTGGAGAGTATTGAAAAATTAAATCAGTGCCCTCAAGGGCATCCTTTTCCCGATTAATTATTTCAGCTCCATTTACGGCAATTTTTTTTACGCCCTCCATTGTTTCCCGAAAAACCACCTTTCGTTGCAATGTGCTCGTAGAGTTATATAAATGAATTATTGCTTTCTTAGAGCCCTTCAAACTTTCTATAGTCTTGATTATTAAAGGTTCTCTTGCTTGGGTCAAAACCTGGATTGTCACGTCAGATGGTATATGGTCACCTTCTATCAATTCCCTGAGAAAATTATAATCTGTTTCGGAAGCTGATGGAAATCCAACTTCTATTTCTTTGAAGCCCATATTTATAAGAGCTTTAAACATACGCATTTTCCTGGTGGAATCCATTGGTTCTACTAAAGCTTGGTTGCCATCCCTGAGATCTACAGAGCACCAAACTGGAGCTTTATCAATTGATGCATCTGGCCATTTTCTGTCCCTTAAATTTATAGGCTTGTAAGCCATATATTTTTTGTAATTCTCAGACATTTTTTTGGTCTTTTATAGTTTGTTCTAATTTTGTTTATCCTTTCTTTTTATTCAGGACAAGACAAAGGTAAATTTTATTTGAATAATTATGAATAAGGTGCTTCAGTGTCAAAAGACCTAACTATTGAAAATATTCCCACAAAACAATTTTTATACATGTTTGCATTGATTAGAATGAAGTAAATAAAAAGGAATTTCGATTATTGAATAAAAAAAACACATTTGTTCATTTGAGAGTAAGAACTTCCTATTCACTTCTGGAGGGGGCAATATCAATTTCAGGGCTGGTTGAAATTAGCTCAAAGCTTAATTACCCAGCGGTAGGAATAACAGATAGGGGCAATCTTTTTGGAGCGCTTGAGGCATCAGAAGCATTTGCAGAAAAGGGCATTCAACCTATAATTGGTTGCCAGTTAAATTTAGAGTTTTCAAAACAAAAGGAATCCGAGAAAAGTCAAAGAGCCTATATAGTGTTATTAGCTAAGTCCGAGGTTGGATATAGGAATTTAATGAAACTTTCCTCTACCAGTTTTCTTGAGGCTGGAAATGATACTCCTCATGTAAAACTTGAAACCTTGCAGCAATATTCCGATGAATTAATTTTATTATCAGGAGGTCCAGACGGTCCGATTGGAAAACTTTTACTTGCTGGAAAATTTTCAGATTCCATGGATCTTTCGCAAGAATTCAAGGGTATATTCGGTGATCGTTTTTATATTGAAGTTCAAAGGCATTTGAGTGAAAGCGGAGTTTACCTTGATAAAGAGAAGTTTACAGAAGCTGATTTTTTGAAAATCGCGTATGAGGAAGACATTCCCATTGTCGCAACAAACGACGTGTATTTTTTGGAAAAAGATATGTTTGACGCTCACGATGCTTTAATGTGCATAGCAGATGGAGACTTTGTTGATCAAAGAAAAGAAAAAGACAGACTGACAAGAAACCATCATTTTGCTTCGCAGGATGAAATGGCTGAGGTTTTTCAAGATCTTCCAGAAGCAATAGAAAATACAATTGAAATTGCAAAGCGTTGCGCGTTTAAAGTAAAAAAGCGAGAACCTATACTTCCAAAGTTTGCNACAAATGAGGTGGATGAATTAAGAAAGCAAGCACATATTGGTCTAGAAGAAAGGATGAAGAACAGAGAGCTTTCTGCTAAGAAGGATATATATATTGAAAGATTAGATTATGAGTTAGCAGTAATTGAAAAAATGGGCTATCCTGGCTATTTNTTAATAGTTTCTGATTTTATAAAGTGGGCTAAAGGCAATGGGATTCCTGTTGGCCCTGGGAGAGGTTCTGGTGCCGGATCTCTGGTTGCATATGCATTAACTATAACGGATTTAGATCCGTTGAGGTACAAACTTCTTTTTGAAAGGTTTCTTAACCCAGACAGGGTCTCAATGCCTGATTTTGATATCGACTTTTGCATGGATCGTAGAGATGAGGTTATCTCGTATGTTCAAGAAAAATATGGCAAGGATCGCGTTGCCCAAATTATTACTTTTGGTGCAATGCTTTCAAAGATGGCTATAAGAGACATAGGTAGGGTTTTAAATATGCCATATGGCCAAGTAGACAGATTGGCAAAAATGATACCAAGTGATGGTGTCAAACCCCTTTCAATAAAAGAATCTCTAAAGGAAGAGCCTAGACTTATTGAAGAGCGTGAAAAGGAGGAGGTTGTTGATAGGCTTCTAAATTACTCTCAAAAGTTAGAAGGACTGTATAGAAACGTTGCCACTCATGCTGCTGGAGTTGTAATTGCTGACAGGCCTCTGGATGAATTAGTTCCAGTCTATCTAGACCCTCGCTCCGAAATGCCGGCTACACAATTCAGCATGAAATGGGCTGAAGAGTCAGGTTTAGTAAAATTTGATTTCTTGGGTCTTAAAACATTAACAGTCATCAAGAATGCCGTAGACCTTATTGCTCAAAAAGGTATTAAGGTAGATGTAGAAAATATTCCTTTTGATGATAAGAAAACGTTCCAATTATATTCAGAGCAAAAAACAGTAGGTGTGTTCCAGGTTGAAAGTACTGGAATGAAAGATGCTTTGCGGAGACTTCAACCAAATTGCATAGAAGATATTATTGCACTTGTGGCTCTGTATCGACCAGGTCCAATGGAAAACATTCCAAAGTTTTGTGATGTAAAAAATAATCGTGTGGAGCGAACGTTTATACACCCATCTATCGATGACTTGCTTGACGAAACTCAGGGTATAATTGTGTACCAAGAGCAGGTAATGGAGATAGCTCGTAGAATGGCTGGATATTCATTAGGAGAAGCTGACCTACTAAGAAGAGCTATGGGTAAAAAAATCAAATCGGCTATGGACTCGGAAAAGCCTAGATTTCTAACTGGAGCTAACAAAAATAATATTGATGAAAAAACATCAAATTTTGTTTGGGATTTGTTGGAGAAATTTGCAAATTATGGATTCAACAAATCTCATGCTGCTGCTTACGCTGTTGTAAGCTATCAAACAGCTTGGTTAAAGGCAAACCATCCTGTAGAATTTATGGCCGCTGTAATGAATAGTGATATCCATAATACAGAGAAACTAAGAAAATACAGGGTGGAACTAACGTCTCTAGGCATAGATTTGCTTCCGGCTTGCATAAACCAGTCTGAAAGTATGTTTAGTGTAGAAGGAAACAAAATTTTCTATGCTCTTAGTGCACTAAAAAACGTTGGAATAGAAGTGATGCAACGAATACAAAGGGAGCGTGAAAAGGATGGAAAGTTTGAAGATATAGTGGATTTTGGGAAAAGGATAGACTTGAAAAAGGTTGGGAAAAGGCCTTTGGAGACCCTAGTAAGGTCAGGGGCATTTGATGATTTGCACCCAATAAGAAAACAACTTTTTTCTTCACTGGACCACTTAGTTTCATTTTCTGCAAAAAGTTTTGATGACAAAAACTCAAGTCAAACAAATTTGTTTGGTGAAAATATAGAGAAGATGTCATTGCCCATTTTAGTTGAGGAAGTTGAATGGGAAGAAAATGACCGTTTAAGAGAAGAATACTTAGCATATGACTTTTATTTTTCAGGACACCCATTAGATGAGCATTTTATTTCATTGGCTAAGATAGGGGTCTTGAAAAGCACTGAAATTTATGAAAAAGCAAGAGCTAATCCATTGATCAGTAAACTCTGTGGCCAAATACAAACAATTCAAGAGAGAAAATCCGCCAGAGGAAACAAGTTTGCTTTTATTCAAATGGATGATCCAAGTGGTACATTCGAAGTTACAGTATTTTCCCAAGTTTTAGATTTCTCGCGAGATTTTTTGTTTAAGGGTTCTAATGTAGTTTTGAACGTCGAAGCTTCCATTGATGGCCACCAATTAAAATTATTGGCCAAGAGTATCGAGCCTTTGGAAAAGGTAATTAATGAAACGCCTGGGTTGGGTTTAAGGGTATTTATAGACAGTAAAGATGCTGCCAGAAATATTTTGGAACAATTAGAGGTAAGTTTAAAAGATAATAGTAAAAAGGAAGGTCCGATTGAATTAATTGTTATTAGTTCAGATCTTGAGAAAGATGTAAGGATAAAACTTTCGAAGGGATATAAAGTAGACCCAATGGTTGCAAAAGCCCTTAAATTGGTGCCTGGAGTTATTGATGCTCAGACCTTTTAGTTTGTCCATACAAAACGTATCCCTTTTCACCTCTGGTACTTCTTAGAAATGTAAATCAAGGCTCTAGGCCTTGTGGTGGCTCAATGGGTAAGGTATGAAGAGATAGATTAATAATATGCGCTAATTGAAATGACCAAAGAAAAGAAAAAAAAGCCTAAAAGGCCCATTCCCAAGACGCCAAGGGGATTCAGGGACTATATGTCTTATGAAGGCCATTTTAGAACTGAAATAATAAAAAAAATTTCTACAATTTATGAAATATATGGGTTTGAATTTCTTGAAACATCGGCAGTAGAAACTGTAGATTCTTTAGGCAAGTTTTTACCAGACGTAGATAGACCGAATGACGGTATATTTGCATGGTTAGATGATGATGACACCTGGCTGGCCCTAAGGTATGATCATACTGCACCTCTAGCCAGATTTTATTCACAATATAGGAATGATCTTCCAAATCCCTACCGAAGGTATTCCTATGGGCCGGTATGGAGAAATGAAAAGCCTGGGCCAGATCGATTTAGGCAATTTTACCAAATAGATGCTGATACAGTTGGCACACCACAAATTGGGGCGGATGCGGAAATGTGCATGATGGTTTGTGATGCCTTAGAATTGATAGGCATGGATGCTGAAGATTATAAATTTAAGTTAAATAATAGGAAAATTTTATCAGGNATCATCCAGATAGCGGGAATAAAAGAAAATCAGATGCATCCAGTGGATGATACCTTTTTTCAAAATATATGTAGGGCAATTGATAAGTTTGATAGACTTGGGTTAGAAGGGGTTAGGAAATTGCTTGGCTCTGGCAGAAGGGATGAAAGTGGAGACTTCACAGAGGGGTTAAATCTCTCAACTGGCCAAATTGATTTCTTTACCGAGTTGTTATCTTCTAAAGGCTCAAGGAAAGAATTTCTCACAAATTTAAGAAATATCTTAAAAAAATCAGAGATTGGCACTCAGGGTTTGAATGAGTTAGAAGAGATGGTCGATATATTTTTAGCATCAGGTTATAGTGAGGATAAATTTTCTTTTGATCCATCTGTAGTAAGGGGGTTGGGATACTACACTGGCCCAGTTTTTGAAGTGGAGCTAAATAAGAAAATAATAGATAAGAAGGGTAATGAACATTCTTTTGGCTCAATTTCAGGTGGAGGGCGCTATGATGATTTAGTAAAGCGATTTACAGGTCAGAATGTACCGGCAACCGGAGTTTCTATAGGAGTTGACAGGTTAATAGCTGCTCTTAAGATTGAGGAAAAAATCAAACAAAATACACTTGGNCCAATTCTTGTAACTGTTATGGATAAAGAGCGTTATAAGGATTATCAAAAAATTGTTAACATGCTAAGGCAAGGTGGCCTCCGAGCTGAAATTTTTCTTGGCAATCCTAAAGATCTTGGNCGGCAATTAAAATATGCCGATCAAAGAAAAAGTCCATTTGCAATTATTCAAGGTTCAGAAGAAGCGGAGAAAGAAATTGTGCAACTTAAAGACCTTAATCTGGGTTCAAAACTTTCTGAGACAATAAGCTCAAATGAAGAATGGAAGGCACACCCATCGCAATTTGAAGTGCCCTTAGCGAATTTAGTATCTGAAATAAAAACACTTCTCGAACCTAAAATATAAAGANATAAGTTTGGTAATCTATATTGGCCTTCTTNGGGCTAGAAGCCCTNAATAAAAATTTTGAAGTTTTTCAAGAANNTTTATACAATGCCAAGTTCTGAAAGGGCTAACTTGAGATCTTTCGGAANGCTTTCATTTCCAGGAATAAATTTCTCAAAATCCTTTGGAGAGTCCTCTTCTTTTAAATACCTCCATCCTTGAAAGGGTCTTTTTTTGACTGGGTAGGTTAAATAAATATCAGGATCCAGTACCAGACTACACTTCATCACACCGTCGCTTGTCCTGACTTCGTCCAGGGATAAAATTCTCTGGCGAGCTAGAATATAACCCTTAAAAACCCAATAAATAGAACCTCCATTTAGCAATTCCTTTTCCCTTCTAGGTCTCATCCTAGTAACGTGGACTATATTAGCGTTAGAATTTTTTGATAATTTTTCTTGTTGCCAAAACCAAAGTTCTTCAACAAATTTTGCTCCCACGCAGATTTTCACAATATTTATTTTATTTTTAGACACGGTTTTTTTTGATTGGTTAGATCTTTATCACTTTATATAGATTATAAAATAATAAGTTAAAGACATTATTAATTTCATGATACCGGTTTAATTTAGTCAGATATTGACAGTTCACAGTTATAATATTAAGACTGCCACACAAAATAATATTGGTGTTTGTGGCCTCTGCAAGGAGATGCCTGTCGCTCTTAAAAGAGAAAGGAAAACATCTTTCTATAGAAAAGAAAGGAACCAGCCGTGACAAAACGCACCGCTGCCAAGCATAAAATAGACAGACGAATGGGTGAGAATATTTGGGGAAGGCCTAAATCTCCAGTAAATAGGAGAGAGTATGGCCCTGGGCAACACGGGCAAAGAAGAAAAGCCAAGTTGTCAGACTTTGGTGTGCAGTTGAGAGCAAAACAAAAGCTTAAAGGGTATTATGGAGATTTAACTGAGAAGCAGTTTAGAAGAATATTTGCTGAGGCTGAGAGATTAAGGGGTGATACTGGAGAAAAGCTGGTAGGTTTATTAGAGTCCCGACTAGATGCTTTTGTTTATCGAGCTAAGTTTGTTCAAACTGTATTTGCAGCTAGGCAGTTTGTAAACCACGGCCATGTTAAAGTGAACGGTAAGAAAGTGAACATTCCTTCTTATAAAGTAAAGGAAGGCGATGTGGTGGAAGTTAGAGAAAAATCTAAGCAGCTTGCATCAATTTTAGAATCAATATCATTGGCTGAGAGAGATGTCCCTGATTATATTAAGGCAGATCACTCTAAAATGAGCGCAGAATTAACAAGAGTTCCGTCTTTAAGTGATATTCCTTATCCAGTAATGATGGAACCTAATTTGGTCGTTGAATTTTATTCGAAGAATTAAACTGGGCTTCAACCAAAATAACCCAGAAAATATCCTGTTAGACTGATGTTCTCTTATTATAGGAACGCTTTGCTAATTGTGATTGGGAAACTTAATTCTTTTGTTTATTAATTATTATAAAGATAAGATAGCACAGCCAATAGTTCTACTATTTTTATTGGCTATTGCTATGCCAATATCGTTTGCGATTTGGACTGCTCTTCTGAACAATTTTGTAATCCAAATATCAAACTTTTCTGGAGTTGAGATTGGGTGGCTTCAAACAATAAGGGAAATCCCTGGTTTTTTGGCTGTCGGGGTTCTCATACTATTAATTTTTTTAAGGGAACAGAATTTAGCTATCTTATCACTTTTCGCTCTTGGCTTAGCTACCGCAGCTACAGGGTTTTTCCCGTCTTTTAGTGGTCTATTAGTTACTACTTTAATAGGGTCTTTCGGATTTCATTATTTTGAGACTGTCAATCAATCTCTTCAATTGCAATGGATACCTAAAGAAAAAGCTCCATGGGTTATAGGGCTATTGATTTCTGCAGGTTCAGCTGCTTCTTTGGTTGCTTATTCAATTGTAGTATTCGGGTGGGAAAGATTTAATTTTTCTTTTAGTTATGTGTATGTCTGCGCGGGATTTACCACCGTTCTAATCGCGTTAATTTGTTTTATTTTTTTTCCAAAGTTTAATAGCCCCGTCAAGCAAAAGGGTAAATTAAAAATTAAGCGAAAGTATTTGCTTTACTATTTATTGCAATTTTTTGCTGGTGCGCGCCGCCAGATTTTTATTGTCTTTGCAACTTTTATGATGGTTGAGAAGTTCGGCCTCCATGTTCATGAGTTAACAGCTCTATTTCTAATCAACTTCTGCCTCAACATTATTTTTGCACCAATTATGGGTCGAGTTGTGCAAATTTTCGGTGAGAGGATATCTTTATGCATTGAATATGCCGGTTTAACTTTAGTGTTTTTAGCATATGCAGGTATCTATTACTGGGATTGGGGAGTGCAAATCGCTATATTCTTATTCATTGTTGATCACCTTTTTTTCGCCCTATCTATTGCAATGAAAACGTATTTTCAAAAAATAGCTGATCCTTCTGATATTGCTCCTCAGGCAGCAGTAGCATTTACAATAAATCATATAGCGGCGGTTTTTCTCCCNGCCTTTTTGGGTTATTTGTGGATTATTTACCCAAGTTTAGTTTTTCAAGTGGCGTCAGCTTTAGCGGTTATGTCTTTTATAACATCCATCTTTATTCCATCCAAACCTGCCCCAGGTAAAGAAAATATATTTGCAGGCACAAGAGCTTGAATAATATTTTTTCAGCGCCTAATATTTGTTAATAATAAAAATCANAAGGTTTTAGATGGCAATAAATTTCAAATTTTGGGATAGTTCTTTAGAAATGAAAGAAGGAATTCATTATGTTAACGGACGATCCTTAAAAGGTCCATTTCCGGTAGGGTTAGAGTCTGCCATGTTTGGAATGGGTTGTTTTTGGGGGGTAGAAAAAGTTTTTTGGAATCAGGGGGGAGTATGGGTCACTGCCGTAGGGTACTCTGGTGGAAATACTGTGAACCCCTCCTATTCAGAAGTTTGCGGAGGTAAAACAAATCACAATGAGGTTGTCTTTCTAAAATTTAATCCAAAATTAATATCATATCGAGAGCTTTTNAAATTATTTTGGGAGGGTCATAACCCCACTCAAGGTAATAGACAGGGAAATGATATGGGTACCCAATATCGAAGTGGAATTTACACGTTTAATTCTCAGCAGAGTAAGGAAGCGGAACTTTCGATGAAAAGTTATTCATCTAAGTTATTGGCGAAAGGATTCAGCTCGATTACTACGGAAATTATGGAGGCATCAGAATTTTTTTATGCCGAGGATTATCATCAGCAATACNTGGCAAAAAATCCAGGCGGCTACTGCGGGCTTGGCGGAACNGGAATCTCTTTTTAATAATTATGATATTAATAATTATTTTTACTNAAAGTATNATTTTTTTGGATCAACGGTGAGTAGTTTTTCTGTAATNGCGTCACTTCCTAATAAAGAGCAAGCTGAGGCAGTTGGAAAAGCTATGGAAAGGTTCGTCCCTCAACCTATTGGTGTAGGTGTGTGCGAAATTGATGAGATTTCAGGAGATTGGGAAGTAAGTGGTTTATTTTTGAAGAAACCAGACCCTATTAAATTACATATTCTTGAAGTTTATTTTTCACTCAAATTCTTAATTAGTAATATTCCTGATCATGATTGGATTGATAAAGTAAACAGAGATTTAAAACCTGTAATTGAGCCACCTTACATGATTTCAGGATCNTATTATTCCAGCGAGATTCCTAATAACAAGAAAGCTATCATCATTGAAGCGGCAATGGCTTTCGGAACNGGACATCATTCTACAACAATTGGTTGCCTCAGGGCATTAAGTTTTTTAAATAAAATTGGAGTATTTCCAAAAAGAGTTGCAGATGTGGGCTGTGGCACNGGTATACTAGCTATTGCTTGTAGTAAAACATTTGGAGCCAAAGTGATAGCNTCCGATATAGATTATATTGCCACCCAAACAGCAAGAAAAAATATAAAAGCGAATGGNTCAGCTCTTAGTGTACTTGCTTTGGAGGCTAAAGGCTTAAATCATTACCTAATTAACTCCAGTAAAAATTTTGACCTAGTTCTTGCAAATATTTTGGCTAAACCATTAAAACGGATGGCTTTGGAAATAAAAGAAAATGTCAAAATAGGAGGNCATATTGTTCTTTCGGGCATTTTAGTAAAGCAAATAAATTCAGTTGAGGCAATTTACTTCTCTTTGGGCTTTAGAAGAATGAAGAAAATAAAAATTGGGGAGTGGGCATGTGTTGTTTTAAAAAATTTCTGTCGATCTAAGAAAAAAAATAAATTATAATGAATTATGGAAAGTANTAGATCGGAATTCTTTTTCTATTAGCTAAAATGATTTTATTGATCCAACCTCGTATTATATTTCTGGGAGAAAAATGCAAATTATTGGGATTGACCCAGGTCTAAGGAAAACNGGCTGGGGTATAGTGAGTGTAGAAGGTAATATAATAACTCATGTATCCAACGGGACGCTTAAATCATCTGAAAGCAATGATTTGTCCCAGCGTCTATTAGAAATTTTTGTTCAACTTGTTAAGGTAATTGAAGACTTTAAGCCAGAAGTTGCCGCAGTAGAGAATACATTTATTAATAAAGATGCCGCAGGTGCNTTGAAATTGGGTCAGGCTAGAGCAATAGCTCTTTTAGCACCTGCAAAGTTAAATTTGCCCGTATTTGAGTATGCCCCGAACACTATAAAAAAAGCTGTTGTTGGTGTTGGTCATGCAGATAAGTTNCAAGTGAAAACTATGGTTCAAATTCAATTACCGAAGGCAAAATTTGATGGTCAGGATTCTGTGGACGCACTTTCTATAGCTCTGTGTCATGCCTATCAATATAAAAACCAAGATAAATTAAAAAGAGCAATTTCAAAGGCTGGATAAAAGTAATGATAGGGAAAATAAGTGGCACAATTGAAGTTATTAGTTCTGATTCGATTTTGGTTGATGTTGGGGGTGTAGGGTATATTATTAATATTTCTGCTAATACCAGAACCTCTTTGCCTGCTATTGGTGAAAATGTATCATTATATACTGATATGCTAGTTAGAGAGGACTCAATTCAATTAGTTGGATTTATATCATCATTAGAGAAAGAATGGTTTGGCTTATTAACTTCTGTTCAGGGAGTTGGTGCTAAGGCTGCTTTGGCAATATTGGGAGCTGTTCCTTTGAAGCAATTGTCACGATCGATTTCATTAGGTAACACAGATTATATTACTTCTGCTCAAGGTGTGGGCCCAAAAATCGCAAAGAGAATTTTGTTAGAATTAGGTCAAAAGGCTTTGAACTTAAATGGCGATATAGAACAAAACACTTCTTCGAAAAACCTCAATTCTAAAGAGACAATAGATAAAGAGAGTGGTCAAAATGCCAGCCCAAGTGATTTTGAAAAGGATATTGCTAATAATCAGGAGCCTGAAGCAATTTCAGCTTTAGTTAATTTAGGGTATGATAAATTAACCTCTACCAGGGTGGTTGCAAAAATTCTTGACGAGAGTGGTGAATTGCAGATTTCAGAAATTATACGACTTTCACTGCAACGTATGGCAGGGGAGTGATGTCTGAAGTTGATACAGATATGAATTTGGAGGGTGAGTTTCAGTCTGGAGATCCTGACAAAGCTTTAAGGCCTCAATTATTGTCAGATTTCGTAGGGCAAAATGAAGTCAGGGCAAATTTATCCGTCTTTATAGAGGCGGCAAAGAATAGGCAAAATGCCATGGACCATGCTCTCTTTTTTGGCCCACCCGGATTAGGGAAAACTACTTTAGCGCAAATTATATCTAGGGAGTTGGGTGTAAATTTCAAGATGACCTCTGGTCCAATATTAGCAAAAGCGGGTGATCTGGCAGCTCTCTTAACAAATTTAGATGAAAGGGATGTCTTGTTTATTGATGAGATCCATAGGCTTAATCCCAAAGTTGAAGAAGTTTTATATCCTGCAATGGAGGATTTTGGCCTCGATCTGATGGTTGGTGAGGGTCCATCTGCTAGGTCAGTTAGAATAGAGCTGCAGCCTTTCACATTAGTGGGAGCCACAACGCGTCTAGGATTATTAACTAATCCTTTAAGAGATAGATTTGGAATTCCAATTCGTCTTGAATTCTATGAAAATGAAGACTTGGTTAAGATTATCTCTAGGGCGAGTCGGCTGCTAAATGCTAGAATAGATCAGGCTGGAGCAGAGGAAATAGCGAAAAGGTCGAGAGGCACCCCCAGAGTAGCCGGAAGGCTTTTAAGGCGAGTAATTGATTTTGCCCAGGTTGAGGGCGAGGGTCGTGTAACCTTAGAAATTGCAAAATCGTCTCTAACAAAATTGGGTGTTGATTCCTTAGGATTGGAGGGCTCTGATAGGAGGTACCTTCTCCAAATTGCTGAAAATTATGAAGGAGGGCCAGTAGGTGTAGAAACTATCTGTGCAGCTCTCTCAGAATCGAGAGATGCTATTGAAGATGTTATAGAGCCATATCTCCTTCAGGCTGGCTTAGTGCAGAGAACCCCTAGGGGTAGAGTTTTAAGTAAAAGAGCTTGGGAACACCTCGGTATTAAAGCTCCGGAAACCAACACTAAAGCAACAGATAGCCAAGGAAATTTCTTTACTAAATAATTAGATAGAAGCACTGATTTGGGTGATAAAGTTAGAGGGAGGAGAATACAATATCAAAGAAATTTGAAACACGCGTCTATCATGAGGACACTGATTTTATCGGTATAGTATATTATGCTAATTATTTTAAGTTTATAGAGAGGGCTCGCTCAGAGGCAATTAGAGAAGTTGGTGTGGATCAATATAACTTGAAGCTTGAACATGGTATTTTCTTCGTGGTTTCAAAGCTAAAAGCTAAGTTTGTACAAGCAGCAAAGTTTAATGACTTATTATTTACTGAAACCGATTTGTTGTACATCAAATCTGCAAGCCTTGGGTTGGAGCAAAGAATTTTCAGAAATGAAAATTTAATTTTTACAGCTGAAATCAAACTGGCTTGCATTAATCAGACTGGAAGGCCTGTTAAACTACCAAGTGAAGTAAAGAGAAATTTATTATCTATTTAATAATGTAAGGACTTTATACTTTAAATAAAATTACCCAATGTGCTAAGCTCGGCATATTAATTTTGAAGGTTTTATAATGGAATTAGGTATTACATATTTTGATCAAGCAACACTTACTGTAAAGATAGTGATGATCATTTTGATAATTGCGTCTATTTGGTCATGGACCGTAATAATTGAAAAGTTAATTTATTTTCCCCTTGAGAAGAGAAGAATAGACCGAACTGTTAAGAAGGTATTTGCAACGCATGAATGGGACAAAAGAAATGAAGAGTTGAATGAGAAACTGAAAGCAAAGAAAGAACTAAACATGACAGAGTTATTGTTTTATGAAGGGATGAGCGAATTAGGACGGGAAACAAAGTCAAATGACTTGAGTGAAACGGGAATCTCCCGAATAGAGCGCATTTTAGATCTTACATTAATGAAAGTTGGCGATAAATATAATTCAGGTTTATACCTTTTGGCCACCGTTGGGTCGGTAGCTCCTTTTATTGGTCTCTTTGGAACGGTATGGGGAATAAAGAATTCTTTTGAAGAAATAGCATCTCAGCAAAATACAAATTTAGCTATAGTAGCTCCTGGTATTGCTGAGGCTCTTTTAGCAACAGCTTTAGGTCTATTGGCAGCTATTCCTGCAGTAATTTTCTATAACAAGCTTTCAAAAGATGCTGAAAGGCTAATATCTTTTCAAGAAATTTTTTTAGATAGGTTTCTGAGAGAACTCTTATATTTTAATGAAATTTTAAAAGGTAGGCAGCAGAACGCTAGTGGATCAAGTGGTGATGGTTTCTGAATGAAAAGTTTAGGATCAGGTCAAGGTAAAAGAGTAAATCGATCACGGGCATCTCGGCAAAGTCTACAGTTAATGTCTGAAATAAATGTGACGCCATTTGTAGATGTGATGTTAGTTCTGCTTATCATATTCATGATTACAGCACCAATGTTAACCGTGGGTATTGAAATAGAAATACCTGAGAGTAATGCAAAATCCATAAAGAGTACAAATAGCGATGAAACTCCCTTTGAATTATATGTTAATAATTTAGGAGAAGTTTCAATTAATAATACGTCGGTTAATGACTCTCAAATGATTAAAAAGCTTGAAGTAATAGCAAGTCAGCGGGATGAAAAAATTTTATACGTAAAAGCTGATGGGAGGAATTCGTACGGCCGAGTATCCAAAATTCTGGGTGAGCTCGATAATGCTGAATTCCTAGATAAATATGTATTGGTTCATCTTCCAGAGTCTGGGAAGGTGAAATAATTTTGAGATTTGCTCTTCTTATCTCAGCAGCCTTTCATGGATTAATATTAGTTTCCCTAATAGGAATTCAATTTGAAGATCAGCAAATTGAAGAAGAAAAACAAATTTCTGGACCCGAGGTAATCAGTTTTGAAGAGTATTGTGACTTAAGTTCCGTTAATTGCGAAGAGCCAGAAAATTCAATTGCAATTGAACCTATGAGTGAGAATCTTAATACAATTAAAGAAGAAAGAAAGAGTGATTTTGATGCAAGTAATAATGAAGTTTTAAATCCTGACCTTGCCTCCCTTCCATCAGCTTTGTTAGAGCCTATAAATAAAGACAGTAAACCGCAGTATGAAATGGTAGAAATAGAAGAAGTCGAAAATCAAGAAAATGAAACGATTAACGACTTTAAGTCGGAAGGCAACGAAATAAAAACAGATATCATCACCTTATCTCATGAAAAGCCACCGCCCAGAAATAGTCAAAGAATTACGGAAGTTGCAAGTGATGATACTTCGCAGGAAAGTGATGTGAACGTTCAAAATATTAGCACTGCATTTTCTGAAGATGCAAAATTAGTAGCGGAAGAGGAAGAGGGACGCTCTCGTGATGAGAGTTCATCAGAAATCTCTGTAGAAGGTGAGTCAGTTGAAGCAGTATTAAGTGCTGCTCCAAAAATGGCTTTTTTGCCTCCAGTAAGGCCTAAAAATATTACCGATCTGACAGATGATGAAGAAAGTTATGTAAGCTATGGAGATTTAGTGAACGAGGCTTTGGATCAGATCGCCGATCCAGATGATCAGCCTTCAATTAATGAAATTAACAATGCATCAGATAACTACACACTTTACAAGGTAGAAGAGGGCGTTAGATCTTTCTATAATACAGCCGTTTTGTCTGGCCTAGCGGAGCCAGAAAAGTATAAAGTGAGGGTCAAGTTTTTTGTAAATTCAGAAGGAGTACGAAGAAGTAGTATAACGCTTTTGGAACCAAAAAACCCCTCCGATAGGCATATGATTTCCTTCAAAGCTGCAAAAAATGCTATTATCAAAGCGCTAACGGATAAAACAAATTATATATCTAGAGAAAAATATCCATCTGGTATAAACATAATATTAAATTTTACTCCCTCTTTGGGGGTTGGCTATGATTAGTTTGAGATTTTTAGATAGGAGTTAAGGGTTGTTAAAATCATTAAAATTGTCTTTAGCTATAAAATTTTGCATTTTCTCCCTTTCTTTCGGGCACGCAAATGTTGCAATAGCTCAAAACAATATAATAACTTTGGAGGGGAGTGTAAGTGGTGGTATTTTTGAGCCAATAAAAGTTGCCTTACCTGATTTCATAATTAGATCTGGAATTAATTATGGATTTATGAAAGATCTTTTGACAGTTTTGGAGAGAGATCTTGAGAATACGGGTTTATTTAAGAAAATTAATAGAAATGCTTACCTAAGTAAGGTTTCAGAATTTGATGCACCCATCCAATTTTCTGATTGGTCTTTAATAAATGCTTCTGTACTCTTGACGGCAGAATTAGAAAAAACTGGGCCAGATGAATTTGAGATTAAATTTAGAATTTGGGATGTAATTTCTCAATCAAAGTTAGGTAAAGGGTTAAAGTTTACCTCCAAAACAGCTAATTGGAGGAGAGTGGCCCACAAGGTTGCGGATGAAATATATAATAGAGTAACTGGCGAAGGACCTTATTTTGATTCAAAGATAGTATTNGTAGCAGAAAGTGGCCCAAAAAATAAAAGAATAAAGAGAATAGCGGTAATGGATCAGGATGGGGCCAATGTAAGGTTTTTAACGGACGGTAAAAATATTGTTATAAAGCCGATGTTTTCCCCTTCATCGGATAGTATCTTGTATACCAGTTATAAATCAGGAGTGCCTCGGGTTTACAAAAAAGATTTAAAAACAGGGAAAGAGTCCACATTTAAGTCACTACCGGGGATGAATTTTTCACCACGGTTTTCACCAGATGGTAAAAATTTTCTACTATCAATTACTAGCAAAATGAACACTGACATTTATAAAGTTTCTTTGAGTAATGGAAAGAAAACTAGATTGACAGATGATAGGGCAATAGATACAGCGCCAAGTTTTTCACCAAATGGAGAAATGATAGTTTTCGAAAGTGATAGAAGTTCAACCCAACAGTTGTATGTTATGCGTTCAAATGGAAGTGGAGTAAAGAGGATCACCTTTGGCAAAGGTAGATATGGTGAGCCCGCTTGGTCTCCAAGGGGTGATTTGATTGCTTTCACAAAAATGGCAGATGGTTACTTTTATATTGGTGTAATAAAACCAGATGGTACTGGGGAAAAAATTCTTACTAAGTCCTCTAAGGATCAAGCCCCAACCTGGTCTCCTAATGGGAGAGTGATTATGTTTTACAGGGAAACTTTGGGGGCTAGGGGAGCTCCTCACATCTATATGATTGATGTAACGGGAGCAAATTTGAGAAAAATGAAGACAGGATCCTATTTTGCCTCTGATCCAAGCTGGTCTTCATTGCTAAATTAAAAGTTTAGATCTACTTTATGAACATAGGAGTGGATAATTAATGGTAGCTAAAGAGAGGTTTTTTAAAATGCACATTACTAAATTGACACTATTAGGTCTTTTATTGTTTGTTTTTGCGTCCTGTAGGTCATCTGAAGGCTCAGGAAACTATAGCCAATCCATTATTGGGGATGGTAGTATCAAAATTACTCAGTTAGAGGATAATAAGGCGCAGATAGGTGAAACTGTTTTTTTCGGGATTGACGAAAGCTCAATTAGCTNGGAGATGATGTCAGTTTTGGACGCCCAAATCAGTTATTTGAAGGAAAATAAAAAACATAGCATCACGATTGAAGGTCATACTGATGAGCAAGGGACGCGAGAGTACAATTTAGGATTAGGTGCAAAACGGTCGAATTCAGTAAAAACCTATATGATATCTCAAGGTGTAAATGAAGATCGGGTGGAAGTTGTGACTTATGGTAAGGAGAGGCCAGAAGAACTTTGTTCTGAAGAGCGCTGCTGGAAAAAAAATAGGAGAGCGGTTACGGTTATAGCTGGTGGGTTTAATTGATAATGATAATNATATTTTATCCCTAATTTTTATTGCTCTTAAGGCCTTTTGGTTAGGTTAATTTATGAGAACTTGGTCTTATTTCTTCGTTTATTTTTTGTGTCTTGCTATTAGCAGTCTCATTGGNATTGCTAAAGCAAATGAACAATTGGAAGAAAGCCCTTATGGAAACCAGGAAGAAATTGCAACAATACAAAAAGAGTTGGATTCTATTTCTTTAGAATTGGCTAATCTTCAAAATATTTTTGTTTATGGGAATGACAAAGTTCTTTCGGAAAGTGAAAACTTAGATATTTTTCTCAAATTGAACCGCCTAGAGAATAGGCTGTCTGGAGCAATCGGTTTTTTGGAGCAGATAGAAAATAAGNTGGTAATAGTAACTAAAGGCCTAATTCTGAAAATATCTGAAATAAATGAATTGCTGGGGCAAATTAGTACAGAAAATATTTCATCTAATGAAATTACCAAATTATATGATGATGTAAAAGAATCCAAGTTTAGCGAAATCGATAAAGCAAATAATTTGTCAGAGGATCAGAAAGAGTATCTTTCGATNAAAACTATTTTTGATGATGGGAATTATGTATTAGCTATTGAAGAATTCACTAGTTTTATAATGAGGTTTGAGTCAAGTAAACTAACATTACGGGCAAAATTTTTGAGGGCGGAAAGCAATCTAAGAATTGAAAATTGGTCTCTAGCCGCAGAAGACTTCCTTGACACCTTCAGTTCTCAACCAAATGGGCCATTATCCCCTTATGCTCTTTTTGGATTGGTTCTAAGCTTATCTGAGCTAGGAGAATATGAACAATCTTGTGCGGCNTTATTTGAAATTAAGAGACGGAATCCAGAGAAATTTAACCAATTTAAGGATCAACTACAGGTATCTAAAAAAAGTTTGAACTGCAATGAGTACGATTGAGTTGTATGCTGGAGATCACAAATATGTACCCAGAACTAGAAAATCATATTGCAAATAGTATTTGTGATGAAGAGAATAAAAGTGTTGGACTGGCAGTCTCTGGGGGAGGAGATTCCTTGGCTCTTTTACTGGCAGCCACAATTTGGGCCCGTAAATCAAGAATTCAAATCTCGGTGGCAACTGTTGATCATGGATTAAGATCTAATAGTGGAAAGGAGGCGCTTTATGTNAAAGAAATATGTGCTAACCTATCATCTAAACATTTTATTTTGCCATGGGAGAAAAAGCAAAAAATAAAAAATTTACAAGACTGTGCTAGATTAGCTCGAATCAATCTTTTAACTGATTGGGCTAAGAGAGAAAAAATCACAACAGTATTATTAGGCCATTCTGCGGATGATCAGGCAGAAACTATTTTTATGAACTTTGTCAGAGGTTCTGGCCTAGAAGGTTTAAGTGGTATGCCAGNAGAATTTAAGAATTCAGGGGTAGTATTCAAAAGACCTTTTTTGTCTGTAAAAAGAGATAGGTTGCGTCAATTTCTCGTAGATCATGATTTAAAGTGGATTGAAGATCCTTCAAATTTTGATGAGAAATTCCAGAGAGTTAAGGTAAGAAATATTCTTCCAAAATTAGAATATTTAGGGTTAACAAGCGATAAAATTATTTCAACAGGTGAGAGAATGTCTATTGCTAGCTCCTTCATTAGATTAACTTCTGCTGCCCAGATAAATCACTGTTTAACAATTAACCGTTGGGGCGAAGTTCAGTTAGATGGGAATAAATTTCTAGGGATGGAGCGGGAAATTCAGTTGCGTATTTTATCAGCAATAATTGGCGCATTTAGTGGCAAAAAATATAGACCTAGGTATAAGTCTGTAAAATTTTTGTTAGAAAAAATCTTGGCTCAGAGTCTCAAAAAGGGAATTACAATTGGAGGCTCGAAGGTGTCTGTGNTAGAAAAAAAGCATATTTTATTTCAAAGAGAAGTCTCAGCGATTCCAGAAGTTGCAGATCTAAAAGATCTGGAAATTTTTAAGAAGAATTTTGATGGTGAGAAGTGTTTAGAAGAAAATAAATTCCTGTGGGATAATAGATGGATAATTTCTGTAAAAAGCGCTGACTTTCTAGAAGATCAAAAAGTTGNTAGGGTGAAAAATAAGACAATCCTAAAGACTGTTAGAGAAAGTATAAATAGTATGGCATATTATACTGCAGCTGCACTTCCAGCGATTTTCAGTAAAGGTGAAATAATTGCTATGCCAGGCCTAATCAGAAGTGATTCAATAGAGTTTAGGTTAGTTCACTCGCAAGAATCATTTGTAAAAAGGTTGGAAAAGGGTCAATAATGCTATTGAATAATAATATTTAGTTATTAACTTAACATTTGTTAAGATTAAAATGAGGTATTTCATTGAGTAACGGAAAAAATATAGCATTTTGGGTAATTCTATTTCTATTATTAATATCTCTTTTTAATATATTTTCAACAAATAGCACCTCAATGTTATCTAAAGAAGTCGCTTTTTCAGACTTTATGGATCAGGTTGAGAGTGGCCGCGTAACCTCGGTCAAATTAGATGGAGAAGCAATTGATGTATTGCTCGAAGGTGGAGAGCAGTACAGGGTGATACGACCAATTGGTAACGATGTTGTTACACCCTTGAGAGATAATGGGGTAAAAATTCAAGCGGTTAAGCAGGCACAATCAGGGTTGATGTCTACTATTAGTGTTTGGCTACCGTTCATTCTGCTGATAGGCATTTGGATTTTCTTAATGAACCGAATGCAAGGTGGTGGTCGAGGTGGAGCGCTAGGATTTGGAAAATCGAAAGCGAAACTTTTGACAGAAAAGCATGGCAGGGTAACCTTTAACGATGTAGCTGGAATAGACGAAGCGAAAGATGAGTTGGAGGAAATTGTAGAGTTCTTAAAGGATCCTCAAAAGTTTGGTAGATTGGGTGGAAAAATACCTAAAGGAGCTCTACTTGTTGGCCCTCCAGGAACAGGAAAGACACTGTTAGCCAGAGCCATAGCAGGTGAAGCAGGAGTGCCGTTTTTTACAATATCTGGGTCTGATTTTGTAGAAATGTTTGTGGGAGTNGGGGCAAGTCGCGTTAGGGATATGTTTGACCAGGCTAAAAAGAATGCGCCGTGCATAGTTTTTATTGACGAGATAGATGCTGTGGGTAGGCATAGAGGAGCTGGATATGGTGGAGGTAATGATGAAAGAGAACAAACTTTAAACCAACTTTTAGTTGAAATGGATGGCTTTGAGGCCAATGAAGGGGTCATATTGGTAGCAGCAACAAATCGACCTGANGTGCTTGATCCAGCACTTTTGAGACCTGGTAGGTTTGATAGACAAGTCCAAGTTCCTAACCCCGATGTCACAGGAAGACAAAAAATTCTTAATGTACATGCAAAAAAGACTGTTTTAGGTCCTGACGTTGATTTAAGGATCATAGCTCGGGGGACACCAGGATTTTCNGGTGCAGACTTAGCCAACCTAGTCAATGAGGCGGCATTACTTGCGGCAAAAATTGGTAAAAGGTTTGTCGGCATGGAGGACTTTGAAAATGCTAAGGATAAAGTTATGATGGGATCAGAGCGGCGATCTATGGTTATGACTGAGGATGAGAAAAAATTAACAGCATATCATGAAGCCGGGCACGCAGTAGTTGGATTAAATGTGCCTCAGCATGACCCAATACATAAAGCGACAATAATCCCTCGTGGAAGAGCATTAGGTTTGGTGCTTAGTTTGCCGGAAAGAGACCAGCTCTCTGTCACAAAAACTAAATACAAATCAAAATTAACTATGGCCATGGGTGGNAAAGTAGCTGAGGAAATGATCTTTGGGGCGGAAAATGTTACATCTGGTGCAGCATCAGATATTCAGCAAATAACTAAAATTGCCAGGGCAATGGTGACGCAATTTGGTATGTCTGAAGAATTAGGCAATATTGATTATGCAAATGAGCAACAGTCTTACTTAGGTCCAATGGGTGGGGGGCATCAGTCTGGACCTGAAACTCAGAGTAAGATTGACTTTGAAGTTAGAAAATTGGTCGATGAGGCATATGAAGGCGCCAAGAAAATACTAAAAAAACACAAATCTGATCTTAAAAGATTGGCAGAAGGTTTGCTTGAGTATGAAACCTTGACTGGTGACGAAATAACAAAAGTCATAGAAGGTAAATCTTTAGATCGTGATGGTGATGGAGAAAGTCACCCTGATGAGAATGGACCACCAAGTTTAACAGCGGTTCCAAAGGCTGGAAAATTTAAGCGACCAGGGGAAGGAAAACTTTCACCCCAGTCGTAGGAATTCCTTTATTTNTTGGAATTAGATAAGGTTTATGTTTCGGCGTTAATGCCAATTTAAATGTCGTATCTGTAGTTGTAAATAGTACTGGTATATCTGAAAAGAATATTTACAATTTTTTAAGGGAAGCGCGATGGAATATAAATCAGACATAGAGATAGCTCGAGAAGCCTCAAAGCTTCCAATACAAGAAATAGGAAATAAACTAGATATCCCCGCTGACCATTTATTGCCTTTTGGTCATGATAAGGCAAAAATTTCTACAGAATTTATTAAGGAAAAAGCGGGCAATCGTGATGGCAAATTAATCCTGGTAACTGCTATCAATCCAACTCCGGCAGGTGAAGGTAAGACAACAACCACCGTAGGTCTTGGGGATGGCTTAAATAAAATTGGTAAGAAGGCAGCTATATGCATAAGGGAAGCATCCTTAGGCCCTTGNTTTGGNATGAAAGGTGGAGCCGCTGGCGGAGGTTATGCTCAGGTTGTTCCAATGGAAGAAATGAACTTGCATTTCACAGGTGACTTTCATGCCATAACAAGTGCGCATAATCTACTATCCGCAATGATTGATAACCACATTTATTGGGGTAACGAACTTGACATTGATCAGAGGCGAGTAGTTTGGAGAAGAGTGATGGATATGAACGATAGAGCTCTTAGGCAAATTACAGCCAGTTTAGGAGGTGTGGCAAACGGGTTTCCTCGCGAAGCCGGATTTGACATTACGGTAGCTTCAGAAGTAATGGCTATACTTTGTTTGGCAAATGATTTGGAGGATTTNCAAGAGAGGTTGGGAAATATAATTGTAGCCTATAGACGAGATAAGTCACCAGTTTTTTGTCGAGATATTAAAGCTGACGGGGCCATGACAGTTTTATTAAAGCAAGCCATGCAACCTAATTTAGTACAAACATTAGAAAACAACCCAGCCTTTGTACACGGCGGACCTTTTGCAAATATTGCTCACGGTTGTAACTCCGTGATTGCTACCAAAACTGCACTTAAACTTGCTGACTATGTTGTAACTGAAGCTGGGTTTGGGGCGGATCTCGGAGCAGAAAAATTTCTCAATATTAAGTGCCGAAAAGCCAATTTAGAACCTTCTGTTATTGTTATCGTTGCAACGGTCCGGGCAATGAAGATGAATGGAGGAGTTTTGAAATCTGATCTGGGTCCTGAGAATGTAGAGGCAGTAAAATCAGGGTGTGTTAATCTTGGGAGACATATAGAAAATATGAAGTCTTTTGGAGTTCCAGTGGTAGTAGCTATAAACCACTTCGTTACTGATACAGATGCTGAGGTTGGTGCAATTGAAGATTATGTAAATTCCCAAGGATCTGAGGCAATCTTATGTAAGCATTGGGCAGATGGATCTAACGGTACGACTGACTTGGCGCAAAGAGTATCAGAGTTAGCAGATAAAGCGGAAGGTAATTTTAATCATCTCTATGAGGACTCTTTGTCTCTTTTTGAGAAAATTGAAACGATAGCAAAGAAGATTTATAGAGCTGATGANGTAGTAGCTAACCATTCGATAAAGGAGCAACTGCTAGCTTGGGAAAAGGCNGGGTATTCTCATTTACCGGTTTGTATGGCTAAAACACAATATAGTTTTTCTACAGATCCCAATTTAAGAGGCGCCCCAACCGGACATTCAATTCCTATAAGAGAAGTAAGACTTTCAGCAGGAGCTGGATTCGTAGTGGCAATTTGTGGTGATATAATGACTATGCCTGGGTTGCCTAGGAAACCAGCTGCAGAGAGTATTATGCTTAATGAAAGTGGCCTTATTGAAGGTCTTTTTTAGGAGGTCATTATGGTTGCCAAACTGATAGATGGTAAAAGCTTTGCTGTTCAAATTAGATCAGAAATAGCTACACAAGTGAAGGCCTTATTAGACTCAAAAGGTATCAAGCCAGGACTCGCTGTTATCTTGGTTGGCGAAGATCCGGCCAGTCAGGTTTATGTTAGAAGCAAAGGAAAGCAAACAATTGAAGTAGGCATGAATTCTTATGAATACAAGCTTGATAAACATGTTTCCGAAGGTGAGCTCCTTGGTTTAATAGAGAAATTAAACTCTGATGAAAATGTAAACGGAATATTGTGTCAACTTCCTTTGCCAGACCACTTAAATTCAGATCTGGTAATTAATTCTATAAATCCTGAGAAAGATGTGGATGGTTTTCATATTTCCAATGTAGGACTTCTAGCTACTGGACAGAAGTCAATGGTTCCTTGTACTCCATTAGGGTGCCTAATGATGCTAAGATCAGAGTTAGGAGACTTGTCAGGAAAGAATGCTGTCATAATAGGAAGGTCAAATATTGTAGGTAAGCCAATGGCTCACCTCCTCATAAAAGATAGTTGTACGGTTACTATAGCTCATAGCCGGACTAAAAATATTGAGGAGCTTTGTAGAAGTGCTGATATTCTTGTAGCTGCTGTTGGCAGACCAGAGATGGTAAAGGCTAATTGGATTAAAGAAGGTGCCGCTGTAATAGATGTGGGTATTAATCGGGTTGAGGTAGATCCTGAGGTAAGTTCAAAAGGTTATAAAATTGTTGGAGATGTAGATTTTGAATCAGCAAAAAGTAAAGCAGGTTTTATAACTCCGGTACCTGGAGGTGTAGGGCCTATGACTATAGCATGCTTGCTAGCCAATACCCTGACAGCTTGTTGTAGAACAAATGGACTACCAGAACCCGATGGATTAACAGCTTAAGTTAGTGTTCCCCATAAATCGTATTCTGATGATTCGTCCACGATAACCTTGCAAAATTCACCGGGCTTAAGGCCTTGAAAATTAGAATCAATGAATAAGTTTCCATCTATTTCTGGAGCATCTGCTTTTGTTCTGCAGGTTGCTCCTTCTTTATCAACTTGATCTACGATTACATCTAGCGTTGATCCAATTTTTTTCTGTAACCGTTTAAAGGATATTTCTTGTGCTTTTTCCATGAATCTATCAAATCTATCATTTTTTATTGCTTCTGGTACTTGATCCGGCATGTTGAAAGATTTTGACCCTCTAACATTTTCATATTTGAAACAACCAATTCGATCAATTTGCATCTCTTCGACCCAGTTTAAAAGATTTTGAAAATGCTCTTCCGTTTCTCCTGGAAAGCCAACAATAAAACTGGAACGTATAGTGAGTTCAGGGCAAATTTTCCTCCAGGATGTAATCTTTTCGGAGGTATTGGTATGATTTGCGGGACGCGCCATTTTCTTTAGTATTTCTGGATGGCTATGTTGAAAAGGAATATCCAGGTAGGGCAAAATTTTCCCACTCGCCATTAGCGGTATAATCTTTTCTACTGAAGGGTAGGGGTANACGTAATGCAGTCTTATCCAAATGTTGAGATCACCAAGTTCCGTGGTTAGGTCCAAGATATCTCCAAAATCTTCTTTTCCATTATTTTCTTTTAATTGATCGAAGCCATATGCTGACGTATCCTGAGATATTATCATAAGCTCTCTTACCCCAGCGTCAGCCAACTTTTCAGCTTCTCTAATAATTTGGGATCTTTTTCGGGAAACAAGTGGCCCTCGCAAGTCTGGGATTATGCAAAACTTGCATTTATGATTGCAACCTTCTGATATTTTTAGATATGCATAATGACGGGGGGTAAGTTTTATTCCTGTATCGGGGACAAGGCTAACGAAGGGGTTTTTAGATGGTGGCAAAACCTTGTGAACTTCCTCAATAACTTTTTCATATTGATGTGGGCCGGTAATCGCTAGAACATTAGGACTGTGTTTTCGGATTAAATCCTTTTCCTTTCCTAGACAACCAGTGACTATAACCTTGCCATTTTTAGACATAGCTTCCTCTATGCTGGATAAACTTTCAGCCTTAGCGGTATCTAAAAAGCCACAAGTATTTACAATAACAGCGTCTGCTTCCTCATAAGATGCTGATATAGAATAACCCTCAGATTTGAGTCGTGTTAAAATTCTTTCACTATCAACCAGAGCCTTTGGACATCCTAGACTTATTAGTCCTATTTTGTTATCGCCTGTTCCCAATGTTAATTCCAAGTTCTAATTTTGAATCATTATTTTAAATAAAGCTCTTCTCATGAATTTTAGCAGAACGAGTGCCATCTGGAGTTCTAACATTAATATCTGATCCCTCATTGCAATACTCTATTGATACCATACCCAGGGAAACATTTGTCTGAAAATTTGGAGAAAATGCAGCAGATGTAATTTGCCCAATTTTTTTATCTTTAAAATATAATGGCCAAGGCTCCATGCATAATGGCACCGGCTTGCCACTTATTTCAATTGATTTAATAATTTTATCAGGTCCGGTTTTCATAATTTTTCTAAGAACCTTATCACCAATGTAAGATTTTTCTGATAAAGGAGAGCAGAATTTCTCTAAACCGCATTCAATAGGATTATTTTCAATTGTCATATCATTACCGTAAGATAAGAGCCCGGCTTCTACCCTTTCGATACCATTAGGACAGCCGGCAGCTACATCTAAAGGCTTTCCAGCTTCAAAGAAAGTGTCCCAAAGATCTTCCGCATATATTGAGCCTTCAACATAAATTTCAAATCCACCTTGCTTTGAATAGCCTGACCTAGCGGCAATAAAACTGGTATCCTTAAATGGAACTTTGACTATTGAGAATAATTTAATGTTTTCAAAATCCATTCCAAATACTCGTTTCATCAAATCATTAGATAGCGGGCCCTGAATGCCTAAAATAGAAACATCAGGCTCGAAAATTTTCACTTCGAGCGATAGGCCTGTAGCTATTCCAGAAACCCATAATAATACATCGCTATCAGCTATCGATATCCAATATCTATCTTCTTCGACTTTTACTATCACAGGGTCATTAATGATCCCTCCAGAAATATTGGTTATTGGGGCATAAAAACATTTATCTAAACTTAAATTATGTAAATCTCTAGGGGTAAGCAAATTTACAAGCTTTTTGGCATCTCTTCCTACTATTTCGACCTGTCTTTCACATGAAACATCCCAAACCTGTACTGCACTTTTTAGATGATGATAGTCATCTTCAATTGATTTAAATACTGTTGGCAAAAGCATATGATTATAGACGGTAAAATTAGTTACACCAGCACCAAAAACTTTTTTTGAAAAAGGTGTTTGCCTCAATCTGCGGGTAATAGAAATTCCTGGTGTGTGCATATTTGATCCTTAAGTCTGAAACCTTTTGCTACAATTACTTGGTTGGTTTGTAAATTAAAATCCAATCTTCTGGAAAAAATGTTTTCCATTTCATTAAGACAGTAAGTAAATTCTTTTAAATTTAATCAAATTCAATTAGTTTTTAATTGAACTATATAGGTGCTTTTTTATGGAAAAGACAATATTCATTATAAATGGACCCAACCTTAATTTGCTTGGCAAGAGGGAGAAAGACATCTATGGACAACAGACCCTGGGAGATATTGAAGAGTTGTGCAAAGAAAAACTAANAAATTCTGACTTTTCATTATTTTTCTGTCAATCAAACTCTGAAAGTGAAATCATAAATTGGATTCAGAGGGGTATCAATGACGCATTAGCAATCATCATAAATCCTGCGGGTTTTACGCATACATCCGTTGCAATTTTNGATGCTTTAAAAGTGTTCGATGGAATGGTTGTTGAAGTACATTTAAGTGATATTTCAAAAAGAGAAAGTTTTAGGCACTTCTCATATGTATCAGAACGTGCTGACAAAGTTATTAAAGGTAAGGGTCCTGATGGTTATATAGAAGCTNTGGATTTTATTTCTGAAAACCTTTTGAAAAGCTGAACTGACTTTTTTATAAATGAATCGGAGTTTTTTAAATATATCAATATGAAGATTTTGAAATTTTTCCCACTTTTCTGTTCTGGTAAAAATTTAATAATCTTCAGCTATAAATATTAATCTACCTCTATTGATTATTTTAAGTTTCCTGGAGCTTTCTTACCAAGAATGAAAATTCCTATGAGAAAGAAAAGTACTGCGGTGACCATTCCAGCACGTTCATTTCCAGTCCATAAAATTAGGGNAGCATAAATGGCAGGACCAACAAATGATGTGATTTTACCTGCAAGCATGTAAAATCCGAAAATTTTAGCTGTGTGCTCTGCTGGAGCAACACGAGAAACTAGAGATCTACTAGCAGCCTGAACAGGGCCAATAAATAATCCTCCAATAAGAGCCATCACCCAAAAGACACTCGCATTAGGTGCAACTAGGAATCCGATGCCTATAATAAAAAGGCTAACCAAAGATACTCTTATAGTTAGAAAAGCACCGAAGCGATCGTCGAACCAACCTCCAATAAGAGCTCCAATACCGCAGCTAAGATTGACCGCTATAGCAAAATAAAGAACCTCCGTATTGGAAAATCCAAAAACTTTCGCAGCAAATATTCCTGCAAATGCAAATACAACGCTTAATCCGTCTGCATAAAACATTCTAGCGATAAAAAATCTTGCAAACCCGGGGATTTTGATAATNTCATTCCAGCCAGTCTTAACTATTTCAAATGGATTCGATATTTCTGAAGAGGCATCTGCTTCCTTAACTAAAAAGAAAAGGGGAAGGCTAAAAATCAATAGCCATATGCCGGCTAAGATCATTGTAGCCCTTACATGTTCCGAGNTTTCTTTTTCCAAACCAAAAGGAGCCGTTTCAGGTAAGATAAATACAAACAAACCTATGGCTAAAGCAATTATAGCTCCAAAATAGCCTACACCCCAAGCCCAGCCAGAGACACGCCCCATATTCTCTTTAGTTGCCACTGAAGGTAGTAGGGCATTATAAAATACAAACATCAGCTCATTAGCAACTATCGAAAAAAATGAGAAAATTATAGCAATCCAAAAGAATGATGGCATTGGTTTAGCATTCCACAGAAGAACTGTCGCAACTACGCCNATAGCTGTAGTCACGGCCAAGAAGATTTTTCGCCTTGCCTTTGCGTCGGCCAAACCACCTAATACAGGTCCCAGAAGTGCTACAGTCAATGCAGCCACCGATGTCATATATCCCCAATAAGCAGTACCGTTTTCAGGGGCAATTGTAGTGGTAAAATACACTGCAAAGATAAATGTTGCATGCATAGCTCCGACAGCCGAATTGCCAACATCAAACAGTGCATATGCAGCTGTCGCTAATGGTCCGTTTTTTCTATCGTGATTTATGTGATTGTCCATAAAGTCCCCTTTTATCCCTTGAGGTCAATAAATAGTTTATTTGTTGTAAGTAGGCAAATTTTTTCTCTTAGACTTTCTGCGAGAATATTTTATTATCGATTGAGAAATTTATTTTTATAATTTATCGAAGGTCCGATGCCCCACGACAATCATAATTCTCCCAATGACGAATCTTCTGATTTACCCGACGAAATGACACTAAGGGTAAAGTCTCTGGAAACCATACTCACTAAAAAGGGATTAATTGATCCAAAGACTTTAGATGAAATTATTGATTTTTATTCAAATAAGGTCGGGCCGNAAAATGGTGCGTACGTAGTAGCAAAATCATGGACGGATGATAAATTTCGAACTCAGATTTTGAAAGATCCAGATAAAGTTTTGAAAGAGCTTGGGTTTTTTGGCCGACAAGGAGAACATGTGGTAGTGCTTGAGAACACTACCGAAGTNCATAACCTTGTGGTCTGTACTTTATGCTCCTGTTACCCATGGCCTCTTCTAGGNTTACCCCCTTCATGGTATAAGTCTGATGAATATCGCTCCCGTTCGGTTAGAGAACCTCGGGAGGTTCTAAGAGAATTTGGTTTTAATATACCAGATGAACAAAGCATCAAGGTCTGGGATTCAACGGCTGAAATAAGATATTTGGTGTTGCCAATGAGACCAGAAGGAACTCATGGAATGTCTTTAGAGGAACTTTCAAGTTTGGTTACNCGGGATAGCATGATAGGGGCAGGTAATCCAATTTCACCTGGGAGAACTGATGAATAAAGTTCATGACATGGGAGGCAGAGAGGAAAAAAGGCGAATACCTTTTATATCCTGTGCGGATAAATCAGAAGAGTTGTCGCCTACTCATTGGACNAGTAGAACTCTTGCAATAACCCTTGCAATGGGTTTCCTAAGAGTTTGGAATCTTGATTCTAGTAGGTTTTTCCGTGAGAGTTTACCAAAGTCGGAATATCTTNCTTCATCTTATTATAAAAGGTGGTTTTTGGCACTAGAAAAGATGATAGAAAATTTTGAAATTTTTTCTAATGACAACGCAGAGAAATTTTCCAATAAAGTTTTACAACCTGAAGAAGTCTGTAAAGTTTTAAAGAAAGGCAGCCCTAGTATTAGATCAAAGAAAGAGTTGCCAACTTTTTCGATTGGAGACGAAGTCTTAACTCGGACGAACTTTAAAAACGTTTTNTTTAANGGTGGCCACACAAGANTGCCAGAATATGCTATGGGAAAGAAAGGAAGAATAATTTTATACCATAGGGCTCACGTATATCCCGATAGTAATGCTCATTTTAAAGGGGAAGCNCCTGAGNACTTGTATACAGTTGAATTTTCCTCGGAGGAGTTGTGGGGCAAAAGTTATCCAAATAGAAAAGACGCAGTAACTTTNGATTTGTGGGAACCATATTTGAAGAAAGCTAATGAAGCAAAGTAATCCTTTTTTTAATAAAACCTATGCTATTGAAAAATTTGCGGAGCCCTGGCATGCTCAATTGTTTGCGTTAACAATAAATCTTAATGACANCCAAATATTTAGTTGGANTGAGTGGGTGGCAGTTTTTAGTAGAAACTTAAATGGGTTAGAGAAATGTAACGAAAGCGAAACAGGTTATTTTGANATCTGGCTAGACTCTTTAGAGGAAATTCTTTTGNAAAAAAAGAAAATACATACGGAGAATTTAAAAGAAGTCTTGGANGGATGGGTTTCCGCTTATAATNTTACGCCCCACGGTAAGCCAGTNAGATTTTCAAAAAAAATAAATTTACTTTAAGTTTCTTTTCGTACATTCTTATGGAACTCTTGGGGTGTTCCTTATTTGGAACTGAGATTAACCCATTGAACCTGAACCAGATAATACTGGCGGAGGAAAGAGATGAAAGAAGATAAAAAACTTCAGATCATAAATCTGCCTCATTTAACCAGTGTTGTTTACGATAACTAAGGATAAGTGAGCTGCATGATTATGAAATTATTTATTACTTCCGTTACATTTTTTTCTTTAATTTTTCCACTTATGGGTTTGTCTAAAGAGACCCTTACAATTTATACATATGATAGTTTTATCACGGACTGGGGCCCGGGTCCGGCTATTAAAGAAAATTTTGAAAAAAAATGCGATTGCGAAATAAATTTTATAGGACTAGATAGCTCTATCGGTATCCTAGGTAGGTTGCAGATAGAGGGGAAAACCTCAAAAGCTGACATAGTACTTGGATTAGATACAAATCTAATGTCTATAGCGAAGGAAACTGGATTATTTGCGCCACATACTGTGGACGTTAGCTCAAAGGTGAATTTGCCAAAATCAGTTCAAGGTAAATGGGAGGATAATTTGTTCGTGCCTTTTGATTGGGGCTATTTTGCTTTTATTTATGATAGTGAAAAGCTTAAAGAGCCCCCGCAGTCGATGCAGGCATTGATTGAAGACGATGATTTTACCATAATTATTCAGGATCCCAGAACCGCAACTCCTGGCTTGGGCCTACTGCTATGGATAAAATCAATTTATGGAGAAGATTCGTCAGTAGCTTGGAAAAACCTTTCAGAAAAAATTGTTACGACAACTAAAGGTTGGTGGGATGCTTATTCTCTATTCCTTAATGGCGAAGCAGACATGGTTTTATCATATTCTACCTCACCTGCTTATCATATGATTGCAGAGGGTAAAAATAATTATAAAGCAGCTGAGTTTAAAGAAGGGCATTATGTTCAAATTGAGGTGGCGGGACTTCTTAAAAGCTCTTCTAATAAGGATTTAGCTAGATCTTTCTTAGAGTTCATTCTTACCGATGGTTTCCAATCAGTTATACCGACAACTAATTGGATGTATCCTGTAATTACCACAAATAATCCCAAGGAATTTTCCGAGCTTATTAAACCGAAAAACGCGTTTCTGTTTGATTCAAAAAAAGTCAATGATAACCGAATTTCATGGACACAAGAATGGCTTGAAGGTTTGACTCAACAGTAAATAAAATGATTAAAAATCAATCCAATGGAAGCAAAATTAGCATCTCAGTTTTAGGCATTGGGGTGACAATGGTAATTTTAGGAGCATCTCTTTCTTTAATGGTGTTTCTATACAGTTTTGGTGTTGGTAACCAAACCTTAGATTTTTCGCAGTTATTGAAAGATTTTCGGGTGGGAGCTATTTTGTATGTAGCGGGGCAGCAAGCCTTTATGTCCTGTTTTGTCTCCTTCTGTCTTGCAGTTCCAATTTCTTCTATTTTAGCAAAAAGGTATCATTGGCACATTTTTCCGCCACTATTTGGTATGCTGGGTTTGGTGCTTGTTATGCCAACAACTGTTGCTGCAGTAGGGATTTTGAAGGTTTGGGGTTTGAATGGCTGGTTAGCTCAAACGTTTGATATTATTTCTTTTGGTACAGTTGGTTGGGTTAATATTTATGGATTGCATGGTGTTGTATTAGCGCACGTATTCTTTAATTTACCATTAATGATTAGAGTCTTAACTCCAATTTTTTTGAGCTTCCCTAAAGAGCACATTTTTCTTTCTGAGCAGTACGGCTTTTCACGGGTAAAGTTTTTTTGGGTCCTTGAGTGGCCTGCAATCAAAAGAGTAGCTTTGTCCCTAAATGTATTAGTATTTCTATTATGCTTTACTTCCTTTTCCCTTGTACTAATGCTTGGTGGAGGACCAAAAGTTACCACTCTTGAAGTAGAAATTTATTCTGCAATACGTTTTGATTTTAGTATCGCTAAGGCAGCAGCATTAAGCTTAATACAGGTAGCAATAGTGGCATGTGTTATTTTTATTNTAACATTTTTCGAAAATGGACTGTCAAATAATTCGGCAATCTATTTACCGTTAGGTAATAGGCTTAATCAAGAAAAATTTCCAAGGGCACCTTTAAGAAATTACAATAAAAGTATTGTGATCANCTTANTTAAAGATATTTTTTGGTTGTCTCCTCTTATCTTTATAATATTTTTACCCTTTTTTGCAGTTATTTTATCTGGATTTTCTGAAAGTTTAATAAAGGTTTTAAAATGGGAAATATTTTGGGAATCCTTAAAAAACACTATTCTTATTGCATTTTTGAGTTCATCTTTAGCGATTTCACTCGGTTTTTTGTTAGCTTATTCAAAAGTAATTCTCAGGAGTTCTAATTTTTTTGGTAGGAATTTTTTTCTTGGGTTGATTGAAAGCTCTATATTAATATACCTGGCAATCCCTGCGATTGTTCTTGGTACAGCACTATTTATTGTATTGCGAAAATTTGCGGATGTAGTAGCGCTATCGTGGCTAATTTTGGTGTTATCAAATGTCTTCTTATGTTTACCTTTCGTAGTCCGTATAATCGAGCCTAGGTTATTCAGTTTAGAATCCAAACATAAAGCTCTTTATAAGTCATTGGGCTTAGTGGGAGCTAAAAAATTTTTTGCGGTTACTTTACCTGGNCTTAATGTGGAATTGGGATTAGCTCTTGGGATAGCTCTTGCATTTTCTGTTGGAGATTTGAGTGTAATAGCATTGTTTGGAAGCAATGATTTCCAAACCATACCGTGGTTAATTTATCAGACCGCTGGAAGGTATGGTTTATCAGATGCAAATGCTTTGGCTCTATTATTACTTGTTGTTACTTTTTTCTTTTTCTTCTGCTCCAAGTTCTTAGTTCAAAAAGTCTGTTCAATATCGGTAAAAATATGAGGTCTTATGCTTGAACTAAGTGATATTAAATTTAGGTACCTAAAAGGAGAATATTTTCAATTTTCTTACAAGTTTGATTTATTGACCCCTGTTGTTATTCAAGGGGTATCCGGAAGCGGGAAATCAACTTTATTAAATATCATTGCGGGATTAATATCACCTTCTTCCGGATATCTCCGCTTCGAAGATAACGATTTACTCAAACTTTCCCCATCTGAGAGGCCGTTATCTGTTTTGTTTCAAAGTGGAAATTTGTTCGATCATATTAGTTGCCTTAGGAATGTTGAGATAGGATTAAATATGANAAGTAGNATAAATAGTGAGGAACAGTTTATAATTGAGGAAGTTTTCCAGAANTTAGGGATCTCCGATNATAAAAATGTGTTACCCACAGAAATTTCAGGTGGACAAAGGAAACGTATAGCACTGGCTAGAGCAATCGTTAGAGCAAAATGTTTNGGGAAAAAACTTATGTTGNTAGACGAACCTTTTAACGGATTAGATTTTGAAACAAAATCAGAGTGTATCAATCTACTTAAGGATGGATGCTTTAAGGAAGGTTATAAAGTTATCATTGTTAGCCATGACAATAATGACCCAACACTTTTAGGAGCTAAGAGAGTAAAGCTAGAAAATATTCTGANATAATTATTTCCTCTGATTAAGGAAGGTAAATAGTCTAGTGGAAAAATTTTTGATGATGTAATAAGGTCANTAGAAGAATTNTAATTTTAATCTGTCTTTGGAGATAAATATGCGAAGTAATGTCGTTGTAGCTGGNGTGGGGATGACTAAATTCTCGAAACCTGGAGANAATGAGAGCTACCTGGAGATGGGTAAAAGGGCAGTAAGCGGTGCTTTAGAAGATGCCGGTATAAAATACGAAAAGGTTGAGCAGGGCTTCGTTGGGTATGTTTATGGNGATAGCACTTGTGGACAAAACGTNTTGTATAAAGCTGGNATGACAGGNATTCCCATTGTAAACGTGAATAACAATTGTTCCACAGGTTCATCTGCTCTTTATTTGGCAAGGCAGGCGATAGAGCATAAAATATCTGATTGTGTAATTGCAGTCGGATTTGAACAAATGAGGCCTGGGGCTCTATCTGAAGTGTGGACAGATAGGCCAAGTCCACTTTTGGATTTTGATAAAAAGTGTAAAAATTTGGTTGGGAGTGCAGATATCCCCTTAACTTTAAAATATTTTGGNGGTGCAGGTCTGTCGCATATGAAGAAATATGGGTCATCCTTAAATGATTTTGCTAAGATTCGAGCNAAGGCTAGCAGGCATGCAAAAAATAACCCCTTGGCACTTTTTCGCAATGAGATTTCAGAGGAAGATGTTCTAAACTCACCTGAAATTTGGCCGAATGTAATGACAAAGCTTATGGCNTGTCCTCCCACATGTGGAGCTGCAGCNGCTATTTTAGTATCCCCTGAATTTGCGACTGCATTAAATATAAATTCTTCTGTTAGGATAATTGGCCAGGCTATGACTACGGATNATTCAGNAACTTTTGAAAGTAATGACATGATAAAACTCGTTGGTTATGATATGTCGAAAGNAGCTGCTCAACAAGTTTATGAGCANACNAGTATTGGTCCAGAAGATGTGAGCGTGGTAGAGTTGCATGATTGTTTNGCCCAAAATGAATTACTAACATATGAGGCTTTGGGCTTGTGTCCAGAGGGTGGGGCGTCAAAATTTATTAATGATTCCAATAATACCTATGGNGGAGATGTGGTAACAAATCCTTCAGGTGGTCTCCTATGTAAAGGTCATCCCCTAGGAGCTACTGGTCTAGCACAATGTTATGAGCTTACACATCAACTGCGTGGAACTGCTGAAGAAAGGCAAGTCGATAAGACTAAGATTGCGATGCANCACAATCTTGGGTTAGGTGGAGCCTGTGTTGTAACAATGTATCAACGTTCGTGACTAATATGAGAAAGAATTTCTTGGGAGATGGTTCATTTCTACTGTTATAAAATTATATCGTTACCCTTTCTCAAATATTATATAAGAAAACTCATTAGATTAATTATTTAAAGAAAATGGATAATAAAAATAAGAGGCGTCGAAATAGAAGACGACATCAGGGGGTTGAAGAAAAATTTTCTCAAACTTCAATAGATTTTCCTAAAGTATGGGGTGTGTCTTCTCTTTGGACGCCTCCCTTAAATCATAACGAGTTGACAATATTAGATGACGCAGTAAAGGAAATATTAAGCAAGACTGGGCTTAGCGAAGCCCCAGATGCAGCAAAAGAAATTATAATAGAAAATGGCGGACAACTTGATCAAGATAATCGCCTTTTGTTCCCAATAGACCTCGTTTCGAGGTTTCTTGATGAAGTTCCCAAGGGAGTAAAACTTTGCGGCAGGGAGCCTGATTTTGATATGGAATGCTCTGGGAGGAATTCTTATTTGGGTTCTGGTGGNGCCTCACCCAATATTTTAGATATCGAGACCCAGAGTTATAGGGAAACAAAATTGTCCGATATTTATGATGCCGCCCGTCTTGTTGACAGAATGGAGAACATACATTTTTTTAGCAGGCCAATGGTGGCTAGGGATATGCTTGATGAGGAGTCTCTAGATATTAATACTGCTTATGCTTGTTTAAAAGGAACAAGGAAACACATCATGACTAGTATAACCAACCCGCATGACGTGTCGAAGGTAGCCGAA
Organism: Paracoccaceae bacterium; assembly: GCA_002725175.2. Lineage (GTDB taxonomy): Bacteria > Pseudomonadota > Alphaproteobacteria > Rhodobacterales > Rhodobacteraceae > CACKLF01. The sequence goes on along the minus strand of PBQX02000105.1, from coordinate 3,337 downwards.
ATGTGCTTTATAATTGCGGGAAGTAAGGAAGCTTTTTTGGAACGTCCCTTTCTGTCTTTAAATATAAACCACAGTGTGTCGCCGTTACGGTTTGATCCTCGCTCTGCAGAGGTTATTATTGAAGCTGCAAGGATTGGAATTCCAATTCAGGCTAATACTTTTTCTCAGGTAGGNGCTTCTACTTCTGTATCTATAGCTTCTGCTATAGCTCAGACATCAGCTGAAACTTTTTCTGGAATGATTTTGGCTTGGTTGGTTAATCCAAATGTGAAGGTAATATTTGGTGGGCGNCCAATGATAACAGATTTGCGGACTGGTGCATTATCGGGAGGTGGCGGAGAGCAAGCTTTTGCCATGGCTTACTCAGCACAGCTTGCGCAATATTATGGTTTATCAAATTCCTGCATNGCCGGCGCCACTGACAGTAAACTTCCTGATTCCCAAAGCGGATATGAGAAGGGCATTGGCGTATTAATGGCGNCTTTAGCAGGATCAAATCTTATAACTCAAGCGTGCGGAACTCAAGCAAGCCTTATGGGAACGGCCTTGGAGAGTTATCTCATAGATAATGATATGGCTGGAGNAGTTCTTCGATCGATACATAAGCCAGAATTTGACCGCCAAGCAGTTTGTCTTGATGTTATTGACAGAGTTGTTAGAAGCGAGGGACACTTTTTGGGTGATCCTGAGACTTACAGCCGAATGAGAAGTGATTATTTGTATCCTCAAATCAGTAACAGGGACTCTATTGAAAAATGGGAGTCTGAAGGCAAGAAAAGTGTTTATGACATCGCAAAGTTAAGGGTGAAAGAAATATTAAGTACTGATGATTCNAACTACATTTCTAAAGATGCGGACAAAAAAATAAGGGNCTTGTTTGAAATTCATCTAAATTAGCGTCTGAAAAAAATAATCCTTATAATTAGAGCCAGCCACCTAATTTTAAGAAGCTCAAGCAAAAAATAAACATTATTGCGGCAGTGAAAATTTCTACAAATCTCCATGCTCGTGGAGAGTTAAAAAGAGGACTTAGTTTTACTGCTCCTAGTCCTAGGGCAGAAAAGAAAATAAAACTTGCAAGAGTAGCACCAATGGCAAATGGCAAAAGGTTTTCTGGTCCAAAGGGAATTGAAAGAGATCCGATTAATATTACGGTGTCAAGATAGACATGAGGATTAAGCCAAGTCATAAAGAAAAGTGCAGAAACGACACCGTATAATTTTTTATTATCATTGTTTCTTATGGCTAAGCTATTGCTATAAAATAATGCTGCGTGAAGTCTTAATAATCCGTAAGAACCCACCCATAATGCAGTCAGTAGAAATATAATAGAATCTATTTTTTCAAAATATGGTGTNATTAAAGCNCCAATCCCATAAGTCCCTGCAAATATTAAGATGCCATCAGAAAATGTACAGAAAAGTATAGAGATCCAGACGTATTCTCCCAGTAAGCCTTGACGAAAAACAAAAGTATTTTGGGCACCAATAGCCATAATGAGTGATAAGCCTATTCCAAGACCTGAGATGAAGGAATTAAGAATCATAAAAAGGTAGCCTCTAATTTTTTTATTCGAATTTCTTGATCTTTTGTCTAGTTTTTCCACATGCAAGAATATAAACTTTAGTGAGTTAAACTTAAAACAATCCTAAATACTAGNCCATCTAATAAATTTAAAAGGTATTTCTAATGAACAAGCAAATTTTACTAAAATCTAGACCACAGGGCCTCCCAACTTTACAGAATTTTAATTTTGTGGAAAGTGATGTGCCGAAAATTATGCAAGGGGAAATACTCGTAAAAGTAATTTACTTTTCATTAGATCCTTACATGCGGGGAAGAATGAATGATGCCAAGAGTTACGCTAAACCAGTTGAATTGGGCGAAGTTATGGAAGCTGGAGGCGTAGGAGAGGTTGTGGAAAGTAATTCTTCAAAATTTAAGGTTGGTGATATCGTTTCGGGTATGACAGGATGGCAGGAATATTCTGTTTTAAACGATAAATTTGTTCGAAAGATTGACCCTGATTTGGCGCCAATATCTACCTCTCTCGGTATTTTAGGTATGCCTGGACTTACTGCATATTGTGGTCTTATGAGTTTTGGAAAGCCTAGAANTGGNGAACAAGTAGTGGTATCAGCGGCATCAGGTGCAGTTGGTGCCGTCGTTGGTCAAATAGCAAAGCTAAAAGGCTGTTCAGTGNTAGGGGTNGCTGGAGACAATGCTAAATGTGATTATGTNATTNATGAACTTGAATTTGANGANTGCTTAAATCATAGGGATGAAAATTTTAAATCTAGGATGCGTGAAGTCTGNAGTTCTGGCGTGGATATATATTGGGAAAATGTNGGNGGCATAACNTTTGAGGCAATTTTACCATTAATGAATGAATTTGGAAGGATCCCTGTTTGTGGTCTGATTGCCCACTATAATCAAACTGATTTACCTGTTAGCAAAGACAGGATTCCTGTTCTTTTTAGAAATATTCTTACGAAACGACTTTCGTTGAGAGGTTTTATTGTTTGGGACTTAAAGGATCAAGAAGAAGAGGCTTTAAAGCAGCTGTCATCGTGGGTTTTGGAAGGTAAGATAAAGTATAAGGAGGATGTAGTTGAGGGAATTGAATCAGCGCCAGAAGCATTTATTGGATTGTTAGAAGGTAAGAATTTTGGAAAAATGTTAATTAAGACAGCTCCTAAAAATAACCTATAAGGTCTTACATTGTATGATAGTATTTAAACTTAGATTTTTGTATTGATTGATTTATGAGAAGTAAAAATATTGTTCATGTGATCTCTTGTCATGCTGAGGGTGAAGTAGGGGATGTGATAGTCGGTGGTGTGGCCGTTCCTCCCGGTAACACACTATGGGAGCAACGGAATTTTATACATAAAGATGAAAAGCTTAGGAACTTTGTTTTAAATGAACCGAGAGGAGGTGTGTTTCGGCATGTAAATCTTTTAGTTCCTCCAAAAAACTCTAAAGCGGATGCTGCATTCATAATAATGGAGCCTGAAGACACTCCACCAATGTCTGGGTCGAATTCTATTTGTGTGACCACGGTTCTTCTTGAGACTGGTATAATTGAAATGAGGGAGCCCGTTACTAAACTTACCTTAGAGGTACCAGGAGGCCTCATTAATGTAAGTGCCGAGTGCAAGAACGGTAAAGTAATAAAGGTTTTAGTCGAAAACGTACCTTCCTTTGTTCATAAATTAAATGCAAAACTTAAATTGGAAACTTTAGGAGAATTAAAGGTAGATGTCGCATTTGGGGGTGACAGTTTTGTGATAGTGAATTCAGAGGAGTTGGGTTTTAAGATAATAGAAGGTGAGGC
>PBQX02000008.1:0-34528 GCA_002725175.2 Paracoccaceae bacterium | reverse complement strand
AAAAATCTTGTAATAATCTTTATGTTAGTTGTGATGAAAGGTTATTTGATCTTTTTAAAAGAAGCTTTGATAGCAATATAAAGTTAGTGAAGAAAGGATTTAGTCTTGATCAATCTTATTATGACTACCAAGTATCTGCTGGGACTGCATTTGGTTATTTTAGATTAACGTCGGATTCATTTTCCAAAAATGATAAGCCTTATTTGAAGTGTGACGATAATTTATGTGCAAAAATTCAAAAAAATTTAAAAGCTAAGGCTAAGGGGTCTAGGATTATTGGGGTCAGTTGGTTTACTGAATCCAAGAATGACGGAGAGAAAAGGAGCTTAAGTCTATCAAAATTGGTTGATGCCTTGCCAGACAATATATTACTTGTTGATCTGCAATATAAAAGTTCACTAATAGATAATAATGAACAAATATATAGTATCGGTAAAAAATTCGCTGATTTAGGTAAAATTGATANCTTTAATGATTTTGAGACATTNGCTGCATTAATTCAATCCTGTGATTTGATTGTATCAATAGATAATTCTACGGTCCATTTNGCTGGTGCATTAGGTAAAGAATGTCACGTATTGCTACCTTATAGCCATATGAGTGACTGGCGCTGGGGCATCCATGGGTCAAAACAGAGTGATTATTACTCAAAAGTTTTTCTTCATTGGCAAAGTGAGCCAAATGATTGGAAGGGATGTTTATCTAGTCTTAAGTCTGCTTTTTAAAATATTTCTGTTTTACATGGTTTCTTATAAANTGGGCACTTTATGATTTAATAGCTTGGTGCGAGATCTAGTATTTCTCGTGCCTCTATGTAAGAGGCGACCGGCCTATTATATTTTTCACAAAGGTCTAAAGAAATTTTAACTAATGCTGCATTTGATGGTGCTAAAGTATTTTTGTCTAACCTGATATTATCTTCTAATCCAGTTCGAACATGACCTCCATTTTTGATGGACCACTCATTTACAACTTTCTGAAATTTTCCTATTCCAGCTGCACACCATTCACTTTCAGGAAGTAATCTATTTACTGTTTTGACATAATAATCAAAAACATCTCTATCTACTGGCATCGCGTTTTTTACACCCATTACAAATTGCACGTAAGGGTTTTTTAAAATTTTTTTAGTTTTAAATAAGTTAGATGCTTGGTGAATATGTGATAAGTCAAATGCCTCAATTTCTGGCTTTATATTATATTTAATCATCTCACTGGCTAGCCAATGAATTAGGTCTGGTGGATTTTCATAGACCCTATTAGGAAAATTATTGGAACCTACTGTCAAGGAAGCCATATCAGGCTCTAAATGCAGCATGCCACCTCTTTCTTTGCCAGATCCGGAACGACCACCTGTAGAGAATTGAACTATCATTCCNGGGCAAAATTTGCGNAAACCTTCTAAGAGTAAAGCAAACCTCTCGGGNCTTGAGCTAGTGCTTTCATCGTCATTTCTGACATGGCAATGNACTATAGTTGCNCCCAGTTCAAAAGATTCTTGAGCACTTTCTACTTGTTCGTTTATACTTATTGGCAAGTTAGGATTATTCTCTTTTCTTGGAACTGAGCCAGTAATAGCAACACAAATTATGCATGGGTTTTCATTTTTATTAATCATTGAATATCTNTGTAAGTAATTCTGGATTAGTGAGCCTTTATTATATCATTCTATCAACGTGTTAAACATTCATTTCCATTATAAAGATCAAATTTTAGAGAGTACAAAACATTAATTAAATAAAAAGGCAACATTAATTAATACGGCAGACCAACATAATTTTCTGCTAGTGCTCCCATGGCATATTGAGATTCTGAGAGGTTAAAAAATTCACTAGATTGTATTTTTTTTTCAAAATGAGANGAATTTGGGAAGGTATGAAGTAATGTTGTCATCCACCAACTGAAACGTACTGTTTTCCAAATTCTTTTAAGGGCAATCTGGGAATAGCTTTCCAATAAGTTTTTTTCATTATCATTGTAGAAAGTTATAAAAGCTTGTGAAAGATAATATATGTCAGATATAGCTAAATTCAATCCTTTGGCTCCAGTTGGAGGAACAATGTGGGCTGCATCGCCAGCCAGATAAAGTTTTCCATATTGTATAGGTTCGACAACAAAACTTCTAAGGGGAGCTATTGATTTCTCTATAGAAGGACCTGTAATCAATTTTTCAGAGTATTTTTTAGGCAATCTTTTTTTTAATTCTAGCCAGAAAAAATCATCTGTGTAGTCTTCAGGTTTCGTATCCAAATCACATTGTATATAATAACGCGATAGCTTACTACTTCTCATTGAAGCCAAAGCAAATCCACTTGAAGAGCTAGAATATATAAGTTCATCATTAACCGGTGGAGTTTCAGATAAAATACCCAGCCACCCAAAAGGGTATCTATTTTCATAAACCGATAGATTCTTTTCGGGTATCCATGAACGGCTTATACCATGAAATCCATCACATCCAGCTATAAAATCTGCTTCAATGTACTTTTTTTCGCCTGTCTCAGTATCGAATATAATGCGAGGTGATTTTTCGCACAAGTTTTCCACTCGTATATTCTTAATTCCATGAAAAATTTTTGCATTTAAGTTATCCTGGGCTTTAAAAAGGTCTTTTGTTATTTCTGTTTGCCCATAAACTGTGACCGCTTTTTTTGTAGCTTTTTTGAAATCAATTCGTATGGTATGGTTGGAGTGACTCAGTATTGTACCTTGGTGTTTAATACCTTCTGTATCTATTCTGTCTCCAATTCCGGCATTTTTTAGAACTTCAACTGAATTTGGTTCTATCACACCAGCTCTTATNCTGTTTAAAANATATTGGCGTGATTGCTTCTCTAAAATTATTGTCTCTATTCCTGCTTTCATTAATAATTGGGAAAGTAAAAGACCTGAGGGGCCACCACCTATTATCAGAACTTGAGTTTTCAAAATACCTCTAAAATTTCCAAGTTTATAATCCATTANTATTACATATCTTNCATGAATTTCAATAAGCNTATTCTTGGCATGATGATTGCTATACCTCTACTAATAAATTGGGGAATAATATGCTAGAGATAAATTTAAATAATAATGATCAAAAAGACAATTNTGATGCCTTAAATCAAATCCAATTTTTNTATAAAGAAGGCAATTTNGTNGAGGCGTTNTCTAAAGGAATAATGCTTCAGGAGTCAATGCCTGATAGTCCAGANTTACATAATATTGTTGGNGCAAGTGAATTGGCTTTAGGAGACCCAAAAGCGGCCGCAAATAGTTATGCAAGGGCTATTGAAGTCGCACCTACTTTTTTAGATAGTTACAACAATTTAGGTTCATTATATAGTTCTCTTGGAATGAAGGATGAAGCATTGGCAATTTATAAGATAGCCTTGCGGATTAACAATAAAGAGCCTCGACTTTATTTTAATATCGGAAATCTTCTTTTGGATAATGAAATGTTTGAATTAGCAGAAGAAAGTTTTCTCGAAGCACTAAGATTAGATCCTGATTATATTGATAATTATTATAATTTGGCTATTGCATTAAGAGGTAAGGCAAATAAAAGTAAGGACCAAAAAGATAAAAATTATTTCTTTGAAAAATCTTTATCATATTTGGAGCGAGTCCGAATTGAGAATTCTGATAACCCTGATTATTTTAATCTTTTGGGGGAAGTTCAATTCAGCTTGGGCAAGTTTGTAGCCAGTGAGAAAAACTTTAAAAAAACAATTTCTCTAAATAAAAAATGTGCTGAAGCTTATGTTAATCTTGCCCGATTAAGGTCTAAGGACAGAGATTTTTTTAAAGCAATAAATTTGGCTAAAAATGCAATAGAAATAAATCCAGGTCTTAATTTGGCTAAGATTGAGTTGGCTCATGCGAACTTTAATTTGTCCCAAGTAGAACAGGCAATAAAGTTTTACAAAGAGGCAACTCGGACCAAGAAGGAAATAGATCACAATATTTTCAATCTCAGTCTTGCTCTTNCAGCAGCAGGTAATTTTGATGAAGCATGGGANTTATATGANTATCGGTTCNAATTAGGTATGGACAAAGAGTTATTTGNTTNATTTTCTATTTTTCCAAAATGGGATGGTAAAAGNAATTGNAGGCTAGCTCTTTGGCAAGAGCAAGGTGTTGGAGATGTAATTATATTTTCGACTATTTTGGCTGACGTCCAAAAAATTTGTAGCNATATTACCTTATTTATTGATGAAAGGTTAATTGAGGTTTTTAAGGCTTCATTNCCTGGAATAAAGTTTAAGAGCAAAACTGCCTCTTTAGATATTGGTAGCTTTGATGCTCAACTTCCGTTGGGTAGCTTGCCAAAGATTTTTCGGAAAAAATTCTCAGAATTTAAGAAACCGCTTAAACCACTTCTTAAAGCTAGTGAAGATCATATAAAATATGTAGAAAAGCTCTTGGGGAATAAAGTGCGTCCTAGATGTGGTATTTCTTGGTTTACATCTGCAGCTCAGATAGCTGACGACAGAAGTATAGACTTAAAGAGCTTGATAAAGGTNTTTGAAGGATTAGATNTAGACCTGATAAATTTACAATATCCAACAAAAGATAAAGATTCTATAGTTCCTAAATCATTAGCAAAANAGGTAATTACTTTACCAGAAATAGATTTGAAAGATGATTTTAATTCCTCTATTGCGTTAATGGATTCTTGTGATTTTGTTATAACTATTGATAATGTCACGGCACATTTGGCTTCTGCTCTGGGGAAAAATACATTTGTTTTGTTNCCANTNGCTCCTCCAAATTTTAGATGGATGNTAAAAGATAAAAGTAGTCCCTGGTATGANGATACTACAGTTTTGATTAGAAAAAAGAAAACGGGTGTGTGGTCTCAGGCTCTTGAAGAGCTTAAAGTCGAAGTNAAAAAATTTATNAAACTAAAATANNNTCTGGNTTGGCTNGCATTANCCAAGTGCTTCAAGATTAAATCCGAGTTCCTTTNCCTCGGTACTTTACATGGAACTTTTGGTCAATTTCCGTGCCATCAAAAAGACCAAGAGTTATGCCNCTGCTTGGACCTTTGCCTCTCATAAGTTCTATTTCTCTGTCTGACAAGGTATTTCTTTGGGACGATCTCCTCGCCCANTCTGCAAGATATCCATAAAGTCTATCCAAATGTTTTGTAATTTCCTCATTAATATCTTTGCCGGAGCCAAGGTCATTAAGTTCTTTCGGATCAGTTTTTAAATCAAATAACATGGGTAAAAAACCACCTTGTGCATGAATTAACTTGTACCTTCCATCGAAAATCATAAATAAGCGAGCATCCTTTNTTGCTACATTTAGTTTTTCTGGAATTCCACTTGTTGAATAATCATATTCGCTTACAACAAATTTTCGCCAATTCTCTATTTGACTATTGTTCAGGAAAGGTAGTAATGATCGACCTTCTAAAATGTGGTTTGGAATTAGTTCTTTTTGATAGTCAATAAAGGTCGCTGCTAAATCTATCGACTCGACTAGCTCATTATTTGTAGTACCTCGTGTCGCATCTGCATTGCTGGATGGGTCATAGATTATTAATGGAGTTTTTACTGAAGGTTCGTGGAATAAGTCTTTTTCTCCTANCCAATGATCTCCTAAGTAGTCTCCGTGATCCGAACAAATTACTATCATGGTATTTTCTTTGAAACCATTATTTTCCATGTATTTAAAAAGTCGACCCATTTGATCATCGCACTGTTTTATTAGACCCATATAAGCGGGTATTACCTCTTTTCTGACTTCATCTTTCTGAAAAGCTTTTCCAATAATATTTTCTGTAAATGCTTTNTAAATTGGGTGGGCNCCTTGACCAGTTTCACTTTCNTTACGAACAGCTGGAAGAATATCTTCAGGGTTATACATGGAGTGGTATGGTGCTGGAACAATATAAGGCCAATGAGGCTTTATATATGATAGATGNACCAGCCAAGGTTTCCTTTTATTAGGATCTTTTTCATTTTCCAATTTTAAAAAATTAATCATTTGGGTAGTAAGCCAGGGAGTTTCGCTGTCACTTTCATGAATGTTTGCAGGAAGGCGAGCATTCTTCATAAACCACCCAGAAGCTAACTCTTCTTCGTCAGTTAATCCTGCATTAGCATGAGATGCCCAAGGGTTTTCTCCACTGTAACCTCTAGATTTTAAGTATTCGTTATAAGGAGAGTCTAAGTCACAATAGAAACCGTCAGGACCTTCTGCCCATAATCCATCATCTCTAACAAAAATATCAAATCCGCATTCAGCTATTCGAGCTCCTATAACACTATCTTGTTTAATGCCAAGTCTATTTAANCCTTCACTATCAACTTTCATGTGTGTTTTACCTATTAACCAGGTATCCACTCCAATTTTCCGTAGATGGTCTCCTAAGGTTTGCTCCCCTACTTTTAAAGGAAAGTTATTGTATGCTGCACCATGGCTGTGAACATATCTTCCAGTATAATAGCTCATCCTTGAAGCACCGCAGACTGGTGATTGAACGTACGCATTAGTAAATTTGACACCTTTTTTTGCAATGNTATCAATATTTGGGGTATGCAGAGTGGGGTGGCCATAACAACTTAGATAATCAAATCTTAGCTGATCAAACATAATAAATAGTATATTTTTCTTTAATTTCGCTTTCATTTTATTTTTTTTATTAGAGGAATAAATTATTAATTAATTATGCTACAACAGTAGGTTAAGTCTTAGCCTTCTGCAATACTATTAAAATTCTTTTGAAATGAAAAAAATCATTTGATTTCGCTGTCAAATAATGTTGAATAATCGTGTTGATCAAGGGGGTTTTATGAGCAATTTACCATCACATTCAAAGGTTGTTATAATTGGCGGAGGAGCCGTAGGAGCTTCTTGTTTATATCACTTGGCTAAGGAAGGTTGGACAGANTGTGTCCTTATAGAAAAAAATGANCTAACCGCTGGTTCAACTTGGCATGCNGCNGGTAATGTGCCTACGTTTTCAACAAGNTGGTCGATCATGAATATGCAAAGGTATTCAACTGAACTTTATAGTAGNTTAGGNNAAGAAGTGGATTACCCTATGAATTANCATGTAACAGGATCAATNAGGCTCGCCCATAGTGANGAGAGAATGCAAGAGTTCCAGAGAGCTAAAGGTATGGGNNTTTATCAAGGNATGGACCTTGAGATATTAGAAACTAGGGATATNAAGAGCAANTACCCGTTTATTGAATTGCATGNTTTAAAGGGAGCANTATATGANCCTGCNGATGGAGATATNGANCCTGCNCAGNTAACTCAGGCTTTAGCNAAAGGTGCTAGAGATTTGGGAGCTAAAGTAATCAGATTTTGCTCNGCTACTGGAGTAGAGAGAAATGCTAATGAGTGGGTAGTTAAAACTAATCAGGGGGACATAAAATGCGAAATAGTTGTGAATGCAGCGGGTTATTATGCACAACGAGTTGCAGATTGGTTTATTCCTTATGGTGGCAGAAAGCTTCCAATGATGGTAATGAGCCATCAATATCTTGTCTCTGAACAGGTTTCTGAAATTGAAAACTGGACGAAGGAATCAGGGCATAAACTTCCTTTGCTTCGAGATGTAGATAGTTCTTATTATTTAAGACAAGAAAAGAATGGATTTAATTTAGGACCTTACGAGAGAAATTGCCAAGCACATTGGGCAACGTCAGATGATCCTATGCCTGAAGATTTCAGCTTCCAACTGTATCCCGACGATTTAGATCGCCTTGAATGGTATGTTGAAGATGCGATGGCTCGGGTGCCGTTGTTGGGATCAGCTGGAGTGTCAAAGGTAATAAATGGGCCGATACCTTATACACCAGATGGAAACCCACTGATAGGCCCAATGCCTGGAGTGCCTAATGCATTTGAAGCCTGTGTCTTTACATTTGGTATTGCGCAGGGTGGCGGAGCAGGAAAGGTCCTTTCGGAATGGATAACCAAAGGTGAGACAGAATGGGATATGTGGTCGTGTGATCCAAGAAGGTTTACCAATTTTACTGANCATNAATATTGTGTGGATAAAGGGATGGAAGTGTATGGCCATGANTATGGNATGCATTTTCCTTGGATGAGGTGGCCAGCAGCNCCAAACAGACGTCTTTCGNCAGTGCATGNAAAGGTATTANAGNTGGGTGGGCAGATGGGTGNCTATAATGGNTGGGAACGAGCAAATTGGTTTGCAAAAAGTGGAGACGATACTAGTTTTGAGTCCACTCATACTTGGGGAAGGACCGGGCCTTGGGAACAACGAATAAGGGAAGAGTGTGAAGCCGTACGCGATGACGTCGGAGTTTTAGACCTTCCTGGTTTCTCCAGATATGAGATAAGTGGAGAAAATTCTGATGAGTTTCTGGATAAATTGATTACTGGCTCGCTACCAAAAGTAGGTCGTTTAAATTTGGCGTATTTTTCTGATGAAAGAGGGCGAATAGTTACTGAAATGTCGATCATTAGGCACGAAGAAAAATCTTTTACTCTAATAACTGCAGCTGCAGCACAGTGGCATGATTTAGAGTTGCTTAAAAGTAATGTGCTTAGTGGAATGGATGTAAAAATAGTTGATAAAAGTGAAAATTTTTCAACATTTATTGTTACTGGACCCAATTCTAGAGACCTGCTTAGTGAAATAACAGATGCCGATCTAACTTTGGGATGGTTAACTCATCAAAAGGCAAAAGTTTTGGACATTCCTTGTATGTTGGCCCGAGTTTCTTTTGCTGGGGAATTGGGTTGGGAAATTCATGTAAATAATGAGAAAGCTCCTGCAATTTATAGCGAAATTATAAATAAAGAAGCTAAACCGTTTGGGATGTTTGCGCTAAACTCGTTGAGAATTGAAAAAGGTTATAAGGCTTGGAAAGGGGACCTTTCAACGGATTATTCTCTGCTTGAAGCAGGTTTAGACCGCTTTATAAAATTCGATAAGGAAGTTGATTTTAGAGGCAAAAAAGCTTTGCAAGTTGAGAGGCAGAGAGGTTCTAAAAAGCTTTTTACTATTTTAAAAGTAAACACAAATGGGTGTGATGCGCCTTATATGAGCACTGTCTGGCATAATGGCGAAATAGTTGGTGAAGTAACCTCTGGAGCGTGGGGTTATCGGGTCAATAGCTCAATAGCCCTTTGCATGTTAAAGCCTGAGCTTTCAAAAGCTGGAAAAGTGGTTGAAATTGAAATTTATGGGCAAAGATGCAAGGCAACTGTTCATGGACAAGATCCATTGTGGGATCCTCAAAATTTGAGAATAAGAAAATGAATATTCCTTCAGAGGCGCGTGCAGTCGTTATAGGTGGTGGAGTGTCAGGATGTTCTTTGGCATATCACTTGGCTAAACTGGGCTGGAAAGATGTAATATTACTGGAGCGTAAAAAATTAACAAGTGGAACAACCTGGCATGCTGCTGGATTGATTGGCCAGCTAAGAGCTAACCTCAATATGACCCGCTTGGCGAAGTATTCTGCAGACCTTTATACAAAACTTGAAGCTGAAACTGGTGTTGCTACTGGTATGAGGCAAAGTGGATCGTTGACTGTCGCATTAACCGATTCAAGGAAGCAAGAAATTTTACGACAAGCTTCGATGGCTAGAGCCTTTGGTGTTGAAGTTAATGAAATAACGAATAAGGAGTTAAAAGAGAAATATCCGCTTCTTAGTGTCGAGGACGTAAAGGCTGCCGTTCATCTCCCTAAGGATGGACAATGTGATCCAGCAAATATCGCAATGGCTTTAGCAAAAGGTGCTAGGCAGAATGGCGTAAAAATATTTGAGGATGTTAAGGTAACTGGACTAGATACACATAATGGCCGAGTTAGCTCTGTTCATTGGGAAAGTAATGGCGAGACCGGCATGATTTCAACAGAAATAGTCGCAAATTGTGCTGGCATGTGGGCAAGAGAATTAGGTAACTCTGTNGGTGTCACAGTTCCACTACATGCCTGCGAACATTTCTATATTTTAACTGAACCTATTTCGGACCTTGGTAAACTTCNAGTNTTGCGGGTNCCAGATGAGTATGCTTACTATAAAGAAGATGCAGGTAGAATAATGNTNGGGGCATTTGAGCCAAATGCAAAACCATGGGGAATGAAGGGTATTCCCGAAGATTTTTGCTTTGATGAACTTCCAGAGGATCTTGATCATTTTGAACCTGTTTTAGAAAAAGCTATTTCAAGACTTCCTGTAATGTCTGAATACGGAATTCAAACATTTTTTAATGGACCCGAAAGCTTTACCCCTGATGATAGATATTATCTGGGTGAAGCTCCAGAGCTAAAGGGTTTTTGGGTTGCTGCAGGTTACAATTCCATAGGTATAATATCTTCAGGAGGAGCAGGAATGGCGCTTGCTCAATGGATGAATGATGGAGATCCACCTTTTGATCTNTGGGACGTGGACATAAGACGTGCTCAACCTTTCCAAAGAAATAAGTTTTATCTACAGGAGAGAGTAANNGAAACTTTGGGATTNCTTTANGCTGATCATTTTCCATATCGACAGGTTGAATCTGCCAGAAATATTAGNCGATCTCCTTTGCATGAGCACTTAAAGAAAAGAGGTGCNGTATTTGGNGAGATAGCNGGNTGGGAGAGGGCAAATTGGTTTGCATCTGAAGGGCAGGAAGCTCGATATATNTATGANTGGGGTAAGCAGAACTGGTTTGANAACCATAGGAANGANCATCTNTCNGTTNGAGAGAAGGCTGGTTTATTTGATATGACAAGTTTNGGAAAAATACGANTTGATGGGAAAGANNCNTGTAAATTTCTTCAANATGTTTGTTGTAGTGATGTTGACGTGAGNNCNGGAAGAATTATTTANACCCAAATGTTAAATAANAAGGGAGGAATAGAGTGTGANCTTACGGTTACNCGATTATCAGAGGAAAGNTATCTTCTGGTCGTNCCAGGAGCNACCTTGCAAAGAGANCTTAGCTGGCTNAAAAGNCACANNAATAANTTTTCNNTATCTATNNTTGATTTTACAGCAGCTGAAGCAGTTCTTGTTTTGATGGGTCCAAATAGTAGAAAAATTNTACAAAGTATTAGNCCNGAAGATTTTTCNAANGATACGCATCCTTTTGGTTTCTCTAGGGAAATTGAGATAGGGTATGGTNTAGCTAGNGCNCATCGCATAAGTTATGTAGGAGAACTGGGATGGGANCTCTATGTGAGCTCAGANATGGCTTGTCATGTTTTTGAAGAAATTGAGAAGGCCGGNAAGANCNATGAGTTAAAATTGTGTGGNCTNCATACTTTAGATAGCTGNAGAATTGAAAAAGGTTTTCGTCATTTTGGNCATGATATTACGGATGAGGATCATATATTNGAAGCTGGATTAGGGTTTACAGTCAANCTTAATAAAGGTGATTTTATAGGTAAAGAAGCATTTTTGGANAAAAAAGATTTGGGTTTAGATCGNAGATTATTACAATTCAAACTTTTGGATCCGGATGAAATGTTATTCCATAATGAACCTATTTTAAGAAATGGCGAGGTTGTCTCTTACCTAACGTCTGGAAACTATGGNCACTATNTNGGNGGAGCAATTGGNCTAGGCTATGTGCCTTGTAAAGGTGAAAAAATAGNTGATATTATAGAATCAAAATACGAAATTGATATAGCGGGCAAAACTGTGGAGGCCATTGCTTCTCTAAAACCCATGTATGACCCAAAGGCTGATCGTGTAAAGGGGTAGTTATAAAATGGTAGATAATACAATTCCAGATACCAAATCCACTCCGAAGCAAGGAACTAGAGCAGGTGGAAGATCTGCTCGAAGGGCCTTAAGATCAGCACCGCTGGCAGAGGATTTGAAGCCAGTAAGACCTGGAATGGAAGGAGGAACCTACAAGCCATTAAAAGACACAGAGGTAATTAAAATATACAATGCCGCTTTGGATGCTTTAGAGAACATAGGTTTGTCTCAGGCACCTAAATCAGGCATTGATTACATGGTTAAAGCTGGTGCNAAACTTGGCGCAGATGGGCGGTTGAGATATCCTAGATCATTAGTTGAAGACATGATCGCATTGGCCGCAAAAAATATTACTCTTCACGGGCGTGATGAGAAGTATGATCTAAATTTATCAGGGAATAGGGTTTATTTTGGAACNGCTGGTGCGGCAGTTCACATTGTAGATATAGAAAGCAAAGAATATAGAGATTCTACCTCGGCAGATTTGTACAAGGCGGCGCAAATAACNCATGAGNTAGACAATGTCCATTTTTTTCAAAGGGCTATGGTTTGCCGTGATATAGAGGATAATTTTGAGATGGACATTAATACTCTGTATGGTTGCTGTGCTGGTACTACGAAGCACGTGGGGACTAGTTTTTCAGACCCTACTCATGTGAGCAGTTGTTTTGATCTTTTATATCTTCTGGCTGGTGGGGAAGATAATTGGAGGAAGCGTCCTTTTGTTTCCAATTCAAACTGTTTTGTCGTNCCACCCATGAAATTTGCCACTGAAAGTTGTGAAACAATGGAAATGTGCATATCNAATGGAATGCCTGTTTTATTACTTTCAGCAGGACAAGCAGGGGCAACATCACCTGCACCAATTGCATTNACGATCGTTCANGCAGTAGCTGAATGCTTGGCTGGAGTGATTTATGTTAATTCAATATCACCTGGCTACCCTGCAATTTTTGGCACTTGGCCCTTCGTTTCAGATCTGCGTACTGGAGCCATGTCTGGAGGTTCTGGAGAACAAGCTCTTTTGACCGCAGGGTGNTCTCAAATGCATCGATTTNTGGGACTTCCTGGTGGCGCTGCAGCNGGAATAGCAGATTCAAAATTGCCAGACATGCAAGCTGGTTGGGAACAGGGAATTTCAAATGTTATGGCCGGGTTGTCTGGGCTAAATATGGTATATGAGTCTGTAGGAATGCACGCCTCTTTGTTAGGGTTNTCNCTGGAATCTTTGGTTCTGGGTGATGATATCTTAGGTCAAGTTCAGCGCTGCGTAAGAGGCATTGAGGTTACANAAGANAATATTAGCCTNGAAGCAATGAGNTCAGTATGCCTAGAAGGTCCAGGGCATTATTTGGGCCATGAGCAAACACTATCTCTAATGCAAACAGAATATATCTATCCTGAAGTTGCAGATCGTAGCAGCCCGAAAGAGTGGGAAGAGAAAAATAAGCCTGACCTGATAAAAGAGGCAATAAAGAGGAAGAATGAGATATTGAAGAAGAGGTCGGGATTACCTTTAATTGACCCTTTNGTTGATAGAAAGATAAAAGAAAAATTTAAGATATATATCTAATAATGCTTATAGGAGATGGAATTGAAAGTAGGCTTCATAGGTTTNGGTAACGCTGGCGGCAAATTGGCCGGAAGTTTGNTAAGAAATGATGTTGAGNTAACAGTNAGAGATCTNGATAAGACCACAGCAAAAANNTTACTAANAGAAGGTGCAAAATGGGCAGATTCTCCAAAGCAAATGGCTGAAAATGTTGATATGGTTATTACTTGTTTGCCAAGCCCTTCCGCCTGCGCAAATGTAATGGAAGGCGAAGATGGGATTTTAAATGGGTTGTCAAAGGGTAAAATCTGGGCAGAAATGTCCACAACAGATAGTAATGAAGTTAAGAGACTTTCAGAAAAGGTGCTTGCACTAGGAGCTCACCCAATTGATTGCCCTGTTTCCGGGGGATGTCACAGGGCAGCTACGGGAAATATTTCAATTCTAGCCGGCTGTGACAGAAATACGTTTGAAATGGCTTTTCCAATTCTTAAGACAATGGGGCGAAGAATTCTCCATGTAGGAGATATTGGTACAGCTTCAATTTTAAAAGTAATGACAAATTATTTAGCTACCGTAAATTTAATTTCTGTTTCTGAAGCGCTTACTACGGCAAAGGCGATGGGGTTAGATTTAAATACAACTTACGAAGCCATTGCCATTTCATCTGGAAACTCCTTTGTGCACGAAACTGAGGGTCAGGTTATTCTAAATGGATCTAGGGATATAAGTTTTACAATGGGATTGGTACTGAAGGATACTGGGTTATTTCAAAAGTTGGCAGAATCACATAATGTGCCCCTGGAGATAAGTCCAAAAGTAGTTGAAATTTTTCAGGAAGGTGTGAAAAAATACGGACCAGATGAATTGTCACCCAATATTATAAAAAGATTAGAGGAATCAACTGGGCTATCTATAACTGCCCCAGGCTTTCCTGCTGAAATGATAGATGATGAGCCCGAAGAATCTGGGTACGAGGTAGAGATAAAAAAATAATTAAAAATTGGTACAAAGAAATGGATCACAAGAATTATGAAATAGATGAATTAATATCTGCTAAAAGTATAGCGGCCAGGGTGGAGTCTTTAGCAAAGGAAATAACCTCATTTTATTCAGATACGGAGAAGCTCATAGTGGTTGGGCTTTTGCGCGGATCTTTCGTTTTTATAGCCGATTTAGCTAGAGANCTTGATTTGCCTCTGGAAATAGATTTTCTCGAGGCNTCTTCTTATGGAGATAGTATGAANAGTTCTAGGGAGGTTCGAATTTTGAAAGACCTGAGGGGAGAAATATCAGGAAGAGATGTTTTGGTTGTCGAGGATATTGTCGATACAGGGTATACCCTTCATCATGTTTTAGGTCTTTTGAAGTCTAAGAAACCAAAACGTATTGAGGCTTGTGCTCTTTTGGATAAGCCATCAAGACGAGAAATTAATATAAAATCGCGCTGGGTTGGTTTTGAAATTCCAGATGAATTTGTGGTGGGGTACGGTATTGATTATGCGCAAAGAAATAGGAACCTTTCCCACATAGGTAAAGTTAGATTTAAATGAATTTCATTTTGTNAGTAGATCCTGATAAANNCTCNTNAATGCTGCGGCTTCTATANTAATATTAAAATTANTTTGAGTATGGCNNCTTGCTTTTTGACCCATCTTTTTTAAAGCCCTTTTGTTTTTAATTATGTCTTCTAATTTTTCTGTTAGTTTCTCACTGCTAATTTGGCTAACCAAGTAACCTGTCTCTTTATCTAAAATTTGTTCTGAATATGTACCAACATTTTCAAAAGCGACGGCGGGTATGCCTGCGGCCATGGCCTCTATTATTGTTAATCCAAAGCCTTCATACCGACCTGGAGCTATGAAAAGGTCCATAGCTTGATACCATTTAGAAATCTCGGAGTTGTTAATTTCATNAAAGAATAAAATTTTTTCCTCTAAGTGTGCACTTCTAATTTTTTGCACTTGNCGTTCTTTAAAATTTTTAAATTGAGGGGTGGTCTGACCTACAATAATAAAAGTGCAATTTTTTGTNTTTTTAAGTAACTGAATTGCAGAGTCCACAAAAATGTCAGTTCCTTTTAAAGGGCGTATTCTTCCGAAGCATCCAACTAAGAATTCTGAAGGTAGATTTAAGTCTTTCCTTAGAGAATCTTTATTTTTTTCAGGCTTAAATACTTCAACATCAACACCATGGCTTATTACTTCTGAAGGGNCTGATAGGAATANCTGACTGGACTTTGACGTGGCAATAATCTTGTCCATTTTAGAAATTAGGAAGCGACTGAAAAGAGAATATGGCNTCTGTTTTGACGTAGTAAAAATAAGTTTAATATTACAAAAAAAGATGAATTTAAATATTATGCCCAGCANCATTTCGTTATTTCTTCTTGCATGCCAGATGCGGGGNTTTTTTCTTGAAATAAATAGAGGTTTCCAAAGAGGTATTGATTTACCTTGTTTNGAAAGTTTTGCACCTGTTGAAGCGATGACCATCGATTTTTCCAGAATTGGTAATAAACGGGAAACCGTAGATGTCACACCAGTATGCTTATGATGTAAGTTAGGTAAAATTACTTCTATGTTTTTTTCCCACATTTCTAGTAACAAAAGTTTGGAATTTAACGACCTTTCCAAATTGGGTCACGTTTTTCCGCAAAAGCTTTAGCTCCTTCAAGTTGATCTTCACTTGAATATAATCTATCCACTGTATTAAATTGTCTTTTAGTTATTCGGCTTAAGGCATCATGAAATTTCAAATTTTCTGCTTCCCTTACCACTTCTTTTATTGCAGCATATACAAGAGGAGGTCCACTTTCTAGAAGTCTCGCTAAATCCCAAGCCTTTTCACGAAGTTCTTCAAATCTTACGATTTCNTTTATTATGCCGAGNTGTTTCGCTTCGTTTACATCAAACCATCTGCCAGTCAATAATAAATCCATTGCTACATGGTATGGAATTCTTTTTGGGAGTTTTATGCTGGCTGCATCAGCTACTGTGCCTGAACGNATCTCTGGTAGGGCAAACGATGCATTTTCTGAGGCTAAAATAAGGTCGCAAGATAAGGCAATTTCNAACCCTCCTCCGCAACAAATTCCATTAACAGCACAGATTATGGGTTTATTTAAATTTCCAAGCTCTTGAATTCCTCCAAATCCACCTATTCCATAATCGCCATCAACAGCATCTCCATTGGCTGCAGCCTTAAGATCCCACCCGGCGCTGAAGAATTTTTCCCCTTCCGCCCTAAGTATTGCGACCCTTAGTTTAGAATTATCTCTAAATTCTGAAAAAATCTCCCCCATTTTGCGGCTGGTTTTCAGATCTATTGAATTGGCTTTAGGACGGTTTATAGTTATCTCTATTATTCCATCTTTTGTTTTTGTTTGTATTGGGTCTGATAAATTTGACATTTTTTAGTTCCTAGATCTTTTGTTTGTTAATTAAGGCATCTACTGCTATTCCATCATTTTCAGTAAGAATAAAAGGATTAATTTCTATCTCAATTATTTTTTCATGATTATTAACAATAAAATTTTGAATATTCATAACAGTTTCAATAATGGGATTTAAGTTAATTTTCTTATAACCACGGTAACCTTGGAAAATAGGCCAAATCTTTAGAGATTTTAAGGCATTGACTATCATCTCTTCAGAAACTGGAAGGACCAAGTTTTGAGTATCATTTCTTATTTCTGAAAGCACACCGCCTTCGCCTAATGTCAGAAGAAAGCCATGAGCATTGTCACGGACAAAACCAACCAGAAGTTCAATTCTACCATTTTGAATAAATTCCTCTATTATAAAACCTTCCGGGGCCGCACCTGATTTTTGCATATTATCTAGTNNAACTATCAAATCATCAATTTTTCTAATATCCAGGGCTATAGCTGAATGCTCGGACTTGTGCGCATGACCTACACCTTTAAGTGTAACTGAGCCTTTAAACTTCTTGTATTTTTCTANCAATTCTTCTTTTGACTTTACAATTTCTACTTGCGGAACTTTCACACCTATATTTTTTAAAATCTTTTTTGATTCAAATTCATTCTCTATTTGACTTTCTATTTCCNCCCAATTTTTCCATAATAATTTAGGGGNTAANGATTTTCTCCAGGATTTTCCAATTTTCAAGGCAGCGACTGCAGACTTTAGACCGGAATCTAAACCGGTAAGAGGTATTATTCCTTCGCTTAGAAATCTTATAGCTTTATCTTCNGATAAATTTTCATCTAAGCTAGCGAGAACAGCTATGCGGGATCCTGTGGATTTTTTTGCCGAAATTATTGCGTTGATAGCTGGNTCCCATGCCGTATCNTGNCATTTNTCTTTTCTAGGAAAGTCCATAATTAAAAAAGANAGCTCATTTTTACATTTAAGTACTTCCGTAAAGCATTCCGTCAGCTTTTCCTGATCATGCCAAATATATGTTTGATAATCCAAAGGGTTGGCTATATGCACTAACGGTCCAAGAATGGATGATAGATTATTGATTTGAATATCTGTAAATTCAGGAAAATCTAAAGTCAGTGGATCTGCAAGGTCAGCGATTAAACTGGCTTCGCCACCAGAACATGACATTGAGGAAATTGTATTTNTGAAAAGAGGTCCTCCTTCGTGTAAAATCATTAAGCTATTTAAAAAAATTTCAATAGTATCTACTCTACTTATGCCAAGACGTTCGAATAAGGCGTTAGCACCAGAATCATTGCCGGCCAAAGACGCTGTATGAGAGACAGTAGCCTCCTGTGCAGCTTTAGATTTGCCAACCTTAATTGCAATTATGCCCACCTTTTTCTCACGTGCTTTTATNGCAAGCTGCTCGAGAAAGACTGGATTATCTATGCCTTCAATGTGAAGNCCAATGGCTGTAACCCTTTCATCCTCAAGAAGGTCTAGGGCAATTTTTGATTGGCTAATCTGGGCCTGGTTTCCTGCAGTTATNATATAAGAGATTGGGAGACCTTTAGCTTGCATTGTCATATTTATTGCTATGTTTGAGCTTTGTGTAATTATAGCTACCCCTTTCGAAACCCGTCTGCCTCCATGCTGATCTGGCCAGAGCAAAGCTCCATCTAGGTAGTTTATCAGTCCATAGCAATTAGGGCCGAGGATTGGCATGTCTGCAGCCATCATTACAAGATCATTTTGGAGTTTACCTCCTTGATTTTCATTGTCATCGGTTTCGGTTTCTGCAAAGCCTGATGCAAAGCAAACGGCNCCTCCCGCTCCCAATTTTGATAATTGATTTACTATTTTTGGTGTGNCATTTCGATTTACCCCAATAAAAGAGGCATCAGGTGCCTTTGGTAAATCTGAAACAGTTTTAAAGCATTTAAGGCCTTGTATTTGAGTTTTATAAGGATGAACNGGCCAGATTTCTCCATCAAATGAAAATTTTATACACTGCTGGATTACGCTTTCAGCCCATGAGCCTCCAAAAATTGCAATAGATTTAGGTCTTAAGAGTCTGGTTAGGCTTAATTTCAAACTTAGCCCCCTAATGGCCTTAACAATTCACGACTTATAATGTGTCTCTGTATTTCAGANGTNCCNTCCCAGATCCTTTCAACTCTGGAGTCTCTCCAGAATCTGGCAAAGGGAAGGTCATCCATTAAACCCATTCCTCCATGCAACTGTATGCAAGTATCAGTTGTTTTTGCTAACATCTCAGTAGCATAGAGTTTTGCTGACGCAATTTCTCTATTAGCTGGAAGTTGATTNTCAAGTCTCCAGGCTGCAGAAAGTGTTAGTAAATCTGCTGCATCAATTTCTGTTATCATATCTGCCAATTGGAANCTAACACCCTGAAATTTTCCAATTTTTTGCCCGAACTGTTCTCTTTGGGTGACATGCGGTAATGTCATTTCAAATGCTCTTCTTGCTCTACCTACTGATGTAGCAGCTACAGTTAATCGAGTTGCATATAGCCACTCATTTGCAATGTCAAAACCTCTATGNACTTCTCCAAGAATTTGTTCTTTAGGGAGACGNCAGTTCTCAAATCTGAGAATGCAGTTTTGATAACCTCTATGCGAGACTGAGTTGTAGCCTTTNGCAATTTCAAAACCTTTGGTTCCTCTGTCAACAAGAAAGCAGGAAATTTTCTTTTTCTTNCCTTTTGACGTTTCTTCTTCACCGGTGGCAATAAAGACAATGATAAAATCAGCTATATTTGCATGACTAATAAAATGTTTAGTTCCATTTACAATCCAGTCGTCACCATCCTGGATTGCGCTACATTGCATCCCNCTAACATCTGATCCAGCCCCCGGTTCAGTCATTGCTAAGGCATCAAATTTTTCACCTTTAACAGCAGGTAATAGGTATTTTTCTTTTTGCTCTTCATTGCAAGCCATTAAAATTCCAGATGGGCGACCAAAAAAAACGGTTAAACCATTTGAACCTCTACCCAGTTCACGTTCCAACAAAGTAAACTCAAGGTGGTTAAGTCCTGCTCCACCAACGCTTTCGGGAAAATTTGCAGCAAAAAATCCAATTTCTTTACACTTTTTGGCAATTTCAAGTCCTAAATCCTTCGGTACTTCTCCAGTACGCTCAACTTCATTTTCGAAAGGGTAAATTTCTTTTTCTAGAAATGACCTTACGGTATCCACAATCATTTTTTGTTCGTCACTTAATTCAAAGTTCATGATTTTCTCACTTTAAGTTAATTACTGATTACTTCGATTTTGGAGCTCTTTTAATAAGTTTTAATTCCTCTCTAACTTGAGANGGGGTCATGATTTTTGGACCAAGACTACTTATAATTGATACTGCTTTTTCAACCAATTGTGCATTTGTTGCTAGTACACCTTTTTCTAACCACAGGTTGTCTTCCAATCCAACTCGAACATTTCCTCCAGAAAGAGTTGCTGCAGCTACATACGGCATTTGGTGTCTTCCTAATGAAAAGGCAGAATGNACCCAGTTCTCTGGAACATTATTAACCATTGCTAGAAACGTATTCAGGTCATCGGGAGCTCCCCAAGGAACATTCATGCATAGTTGGACCATCACAGGATCTGTAATTAANCCTTCACTCACTAATTGCTTAGCAAACCACAAATGGCCTGTGTCAAATGCTTCAATCTCTGGTCTAACGCCAATATCTGTCATCATTTTTGCCATCGCTCTAAGCATCCCAGGTGTATTTGTCATCACATAATCAGCTTCAGCAAAATTCATAGTACCGCAGTCTAAAGTACATATTTCTGGCAAACATTCAGCAACATGCTGAACTCTTTCAGAAGCACTTGCCATATCCGTACCTGCCTGAGAGTAGGGTAATGGCGCATCTNTGGAACCAAAAACCATGTCTCCACCCATTCCTGCTGTGAGGTTTAAAACTACGTCAACATCAGAATCTCTTATTCTTTCCGTAACTTCTCGATAATAGGAAATATCGCGAGAAGGCACTCCTGTATCGGGGTNTCGCACATGGCAATGGACTATAGCTGCTCCTGCCTTTGCAGCGTCGATAGCTGCTTCTGCGATTTGTTTTGGGCTGCGTGGNACAAGATCACTTCTATTTTGTGTACTTCCTGAACCTGTTATTGCTGCCGTAATAAATACTTCATTTCTCATCTCTAAAGGCATGGTTTAACTCATTATNTAATTTGTTATTAATCTATTTATTTTTTTATAAATAAGGATAATATAAAAACGACTAGGGAAGCAATAATTTCTACATTTTTTGAGAAATTATGTAGTTTCATATCTGTAAACCTATANCAAAATGTGAGATGCAATGAGATTTAAAGATAAGGTAGTAGTTATTACAGGAGCAGCAAGTGGTATCGGTCTTTCTTCTGCTTTTCGCTTTGCTGAAGAAGGAGCCGAATTAGCTTTAATTGATAAAGATTTAAAGAATTTAGAAAAAGCCAAAAGTAGCCTTAAAGAACGGTTCAATAATAATGTATTAACCTTTGGTCTCGATGTTTCAGATGAAGCGAGTGTTGATCANTGTATAAATGATATCGTAAAGAATTTTGGAACGATTGATGTTCTCTTTAATAATGCTGGCATTCTTGATGAATTAGAAACGCCTTTTTCCCAAAGTTTGAGTAATTGGCACAATGTAATGTCCGTTAATGTTATGGGTGCAATGCTTTTTATTAAATATGCTTGTAAAGTAATGGTAGAAAAAAGAAAAGGAGCGGTCGTAAATACGGCTTCAGTTGCAGGTATCAGAGCAGGGGCGGGGACAAATGCTTACAGTGCTTCTAAGGCTGCCGTAATCAATATTACTCAAACTGCAGCTTGCGATTTAGGGTCTTACGGCATTAGAGTTAATGCAATTTGTCCAGGGCTTATAGAAACCGGAATGACAAAGTCTGTTTTCGATTACGCTAAGGAAAAAGGAAAAGAGAANAAATTAGGTTCACGTTGTGAGTTAAGGAGATATGGTAAGCCAGAGGAAGTTGCTTCAGTAGTTGCTTTCTTGGCAAGCGATGATGCAAGTTATGTTACGGGCCAAGCTCTTCCGGTAGATGGAGGTAATACCGCTTCTTTAAATCTTCCAGGAATGAAATTTTAGTCAAGTTTATTAACATTGATTTAGGAATTGGAAAAAGCGAATGGGAAAAGAGTTTGAGAGTTTTAATAGCATCTTAGATAATAGATATTCCTGCAGAGCATTTTTAAAGGAAACAGTACCCTTAGATCTGCTGGAAGAAATAATAGCAACAGCNCAAAAGGTACCNTCTTGGTGNAATGCACAGCCCTGGCAGCTTACTCTTGTTGAAGGAGAACGTCTGGAAATTTTGAGAGAAAAACTCTGGGAGGCAGGAAAAGATCTTTATCATCAGCCGGATATTTCTTTTCCAAGCACTTATGAGGGAATATATAAGGCGCGAAGGCGAGAGTGCGGCTTCCAATTATATGATGCAGTTGGNATAGAGAAGGGAGATAGAGAGGCTTCGTTCAANCAAACACTAAAAAATTATCGTTTCTTTGAGGCCCCACATATCGTTACAATAACAACTCCTAAGGCTCTAGGAACTTATGGTGTTTTGGATTGTGGGGCTTTTATTACTGCTTTCACTTTAGCTGCAACGGCTAAAGGTTTGGCGACAATNCCTCAGGCGGCACCAGCTGGATTAGCCCCTATCCTTAGAGAATATTTATCTTTTGAGGAGGATAGAGATCTTGTTTGTGTTATATCCTTTGGGTATGAAGATAAAAAAGACCCTGCTAATCAATTTCGAACATTAAGAGCAGGTTTTAATGAAATAGTTGATACATTAGAAGAGTAATATGGATTAAAAATGGGCAAANTTATCAAAAATATATTTAAAGAGAAATTAACTTCGGGAGAAAAACAAATCGGAGCATGGAATACTATTTGCAACGGTTCGGTTTCGGAGATTCTTGGTTTTGCTGGGTTTGATTGGGTTGTCGTAGATACTGAGCATGCTGCCTCTGATCCTATTGCTGCATTAGAACAACTCCAGGCACTCGGAGGAACGGATGCCTCAGTAATTGTTAGGCCTGCCAAAAATGATACTGTTCTAATAAAAAGGTTTTTGGATATTGGGTTTCAGACCTTAATAATACCGTTTGTGGAAACAGCTGATGAAGCTCAGCAGGCAGTTCAGGCTATGAGGTATCCTCCACATGGCATAAGAGGTGTTGCAGGAACAACAAGGGCAACTAGATATGGAACGATTGCCGAATATGCTAAAAAGGCTGAGACAGAGCTTTGTTTGATTGTTCAGTTAGAATCTAGAGAGTCTTTGAAAAATATTGAAGACATAGCGGCTGTTGATGGGGTTGATAGTTTGTTTATTGGACCTGGTGATCTTGCAGCGTCTCTTGGNNACTTAGGGAATCCTANCCATCCTGANGTTAAAAAGGTTATAAAGGATACCATTGTGAAAATTAAGGCGTTGGGTAAGCCTGTTGGAATTTTCAGTGTTGACCTTGATTATGCTGAGGANTGCTTTAAAGAAGGTGTCGACTTTATTACGGTTGCTCTGGACGCACATTTGTTGATGCAAAAATCTAAGGAAATAATCTCAAGATTTAAAAATTAATTGTTGAAAAAATGTTTAATTGAGCATTAAGCTTAAAANTGAAATTAATTTAATTAGAGCATCTGATGAACAAGAGACAGGATACTGGGGCTTTTATTAAGGATCTTCCATATTACAAGGAAAGAGTTGACTTAGCTGCTGCGTTTAGATGGACCGCAAGGTTGGATATGCATGAGGCTGTTGCAAACCATTATTCTCTAGCGATAAATTCAGAAGGAACACAATTTCTAATAAATGCGAACCAAATGCATTTCTCAAAGGTTAAAGCAAGTAATTTACTTCTTCTCGATGCAAATGACAAAAAAACCTTAAGCAGGCCTGGAGCTCCAGATCCTAGTGCATGGGGACTTCACGGTTCAATACATAGGTTATGTCCTCATGCAAGATGTGCAATGCATGTTCATTCAACTTACGCAACTGTTTTAGCTAGTTTAGCTGACAGCCACTTGCCGCCAATAGAACAAAATTCAGCCATGTTTTTTAATAGATACATAATCGATGAAAATTATGGAGGCTTGGCGTTCGAAAAAGAGGGAGAGAGATGTGCCAGTTTATTTTCTGATCCTAAAAAGAAAGTAATGATAATGGGTAATCATGGTGTTTTAATAATTGGCGACACAGTTGCAGATACTTTTAATAGGCTTTATTATTTTGAGAGAGCTGCAAAGAATTATATTTTAGCATTG
Source organism: Paracoccaceae bacterium (assembly GCA_002725175.2). Taxonomy (GTDB): domain Bacteria; phylum Pseudomonadota; class Alphaproteobacteria; order Rhodobacterales; family Rhodobacteraceae; genus CACKLF01. The sequence goes on along the minus strand of PBQX02000008.1, from coordinate 10,581 downwards.
CAAACAGGTCAAAAGTTAAAAGTATTGTCTGAAGAAATAGCAGAGAAAACTGCTGTTCAAATAGATAACTATCCTGAGCAGGGAGAAAAGCATTTCGCTTCGATCAAGCAATTACTTGACGATGACGGCGAAGATTATGCCTCGTGATTTGACTTTGCTATTCTATTTAAATTATTGAACTTTTGATTCATATTCTATGGTGAATCTTTTTTGGATGTTAATGGCAGATGAAGGATAATGTAGATTTCATAATAGTAGGGTCAGGCTCAGCGGGATCAGTTGTAGCTTCGAGACTTTCAGAAAATTCTGAGAATAAAGTGGCTGTGATAGAGTTTGGAGGTTCTGACATGAGCCCCTTTATACAGATGCCAGCCGCATTATCGTATCCAATGAATATGAAGAAATATGATTGGGGATATAAATCTGAACCTGAGGAGCATTTGGGCGGCCGGCGGTTGGCAACGCCAAGAGGCAAGGTGTTAGGTGGATCGTCTTCAATTAACGGAATGATTTATGTCAGAGGCCATCCCAAAGATTTTGATGGTTGGAACAAGCTCGGGGCGCACGGCTGGTCTTACTCTGATGTATTGCCTTATTTTAAGAGGTTGGAAAGTTGGAGCCCTTCTGGAGGAAGCGCTGATAAAAGTTGGAGGGGAACTTCAGGTCCTCTTAAAGTGCAACAAGCGGATCCTGAAAATCCCTTATTTAAGGCCTTTTTGGAAGCAGGAAAGGAAGCTGGGTTCGAATTGTCTGAGGATTATAATGGTGAAAAGCAGGAGGGCTTTTCTGTTTTTGATCAGACTATTTTTTCTGGGGAACGATTTTCTGCAGCGAAAGCCTATCTTAAGCCAGCTTTAAGAAGTAGAGGTAATATTAAACTTCTCCATGGGCAAGTCACTAGGGTGATTATTGAAAAAGGTATCGCAAAGGGCGTTGAGTACGTTAAGGCTGGGAGAAAGCATATTATTTGGGCCTCGCAAGAAGTCATTCTTTCAGCGTCTTCCATAAATTCACCTTTCATTTTAATGCATTCCGGAGTAGGTCCAACTGATCATCTGTCGAAGTTTGGTATTGAAACTGTTTGTGACTTGCCAGGTGTAGGATCAAATCTTCAAGATCATTTAGAGTTATATATTCAACAAGAATGTAAGAAGCCCATTAGTCTCTATAAATACTGGAATCCGTTCTCGAAGGCGCTGATAGGCATAAAGTGGTTAATTTTTCGAACCGGGCTGGGTGCGTCAAATCAGTTTGAAGCTGGCGCATTTCTTCGTTCGGCTGCTGGTGTGCCCTATCCTGATATTCAATTCCATTTTTTACCTATAGCCATTAGATATGACGGCGGTTTAGCAAAGGGCCATGGGTTTCAAATTCATGTGGGCCCGATGCGTTCCAAATCTAGAGGAACAGTAAGATTGAAAAATAGGGACCCACTTTCAACTCCTGAGATAAAATTTAATTATATGAGTCATGAGTCTGACTGGGAGGATTTTAGAAAAAGCATTCGGTTAGTCAGAGAAATTTTTTCTCAGAAGGCTTTTGATCCGTACAGAGGAGAAGAGATTCAGCCTGGTGCTAATGTCACCTCTGATAAAGCACTTAATAAATTTATCAAAGAAAATGTTGAAAGTGCTTATCATCCTTGTGGAACCTGTAAGATGGGAAAACCTAATGACGCTATGGCTGTTGTTGATAGCGAATGCAGAGTATTGGGAGTAGGAAACTTAAGGGTGGTTGATAGTTCAATTTTCCCTACCATAACAAATGGTAATATTAATGCCCCGACTATAATGGTGGGTGAAAAAGCTTCTGATCATATATTAGGAAAAAACCCACTTCCTAAACTTAATGTATTGCCCTGGGAAAATGAGAGATGGAAAAAAAGTAACAAGTAGATCCATGTTCTAATATCTATATCTTCATAAAGGTTTTTCTGGAATTTTAGGAGAGGCTTTGTAACCTTCCCTAATAAATATGTATATACCTCCTAATGCTATCAAACTAATCCCAAAGTAGGCTAGAAAGTCTGGGAATTCATTAAACAAAAATATCCCCCACATCAAAGATAAAATTAACGAAATATATTCAAATGGTGCGGCCTTACTGGGTTCACTAAGTCGATAACCTTGGGAGATAAAAAATCCTCCAAAAGCTGAAAAAATTCCAAGAAAAAAAATTATAATTCCGTCATTTAGGTTGGGCATTACCCAGGGTTTCAGTAAAAATGATAAAGTATCTGGGGCAGTAGCTTCATAACTTCCATCCCCTATAAGAAGTCCTAGTAGAGTACTCAAGAAGATTAAAGAAATTTGAATGTAAACTGCCATAGTAGAGGCTTTTTCTGTAGTTCCCATTTTTCTAGTGAAAATATGCAAAGTTGCATAGCATAGTGCTGCAAGCGCAGGTAAGATTGCAACTAGCTGAATTGATTCAGATCCTGGCCTTAATATTAAAATAACACCTAAAAAACCTAAGATTACAGCTGCCCATCTATGTACTCCAATTTTTTCATTAAGAAAAAAAATGGACAGTAATGTTATGATTACTGGCGCTATAAAAAAGACAGCAGAAGCTTCTGCATAATTCATTAATGGTAAGGACAAGAAAAAAAATAAATTGGCAAAAAAAACAAGGAAACCACGTATCAGATGGTAAAAAAGTAAATTAGTTTTTAAAATTTTCAGACCACCTTGAAGGGGGACTAGAAAGGAAATAGTTAAAATTAGTCCGAATAAGGAGCGGAAAAGAATTATTTGGTGCAATGGATAATTGCCACTTAACCATTTAATAGCAGAATCGTTACAAGAAAAAAGAATTCCCGCCAGACATACACAAATTATCCCGATAAGGTTATCATTATGGCGAATCTTATATTTGGCAAACAAAGGGATACTTTCTGAAAACGTAAAAGTACTATGGATGAATTTTATTGCTTTGCAAATTAATTCGCATAAGACTGATCCTCAAAATATCTTAAGGCACCATGGAAGAAAAATATAGGAAATTACTTGATAAAGAAATGTTGGATTTTGTGGAAAAAACAGAATCCCTTTATTCTAGTAACTCTATAAACTCAACAACTGAAGATCATAGAAAAAAATATAATGAGATGGCTGAATTTTTTTACTCAGGNCGTCCTTCAAATTTGAATGTTNCTGATGAGGTAGTTTCGCATGTCCCTATTCGCAGCTATATGCCCGAACCGGAAGGGTCTGTAACTATATTTTATATGCATGGGGGAGGTTTTNTTCTTGGCGGNTTGGATAGTCACGATGATGTNTGTTCTGAATTGGCTGATCTTACAAAGATGAAAGTTATTTCAATAGACTATAGTTTAGCGCCAGAGTTTTCATTTTACGACGCTTTGGGAGATTGTGTAAAAGTTATTGAGAAAATGTCACCTTCAGATTCTTCTATAGTTTTGGTGGGAGATAGNGCTGGGGGAACACTGGCNGCAAATCTNTCTGTTCATTTCAGAGACACAGAAATGCCAAANATACTTGGGCAAGTCTTGATTTATCCAGGTTTAGGGGGAGATAGTAATAANGGTTCCTACGTTCGCCATGCTAATGCTCCTTTATTAAGTCGAAATGAAATAGAATTCTATAGAGACATAATTTTTCCTAATCCAAGTAAAGGAGAATTTCGATCTGGGCTTGTACTTCAGAGTAAAGACTTTGAGAACTTACCTAATACCATAGTATTTAGCGCGGAGTTTGATCCTTTATCTGATGAAGGTGGTGAATATTGTAAAAAGATACGGAAAGCGGGTGGAAGATCAAAATGGTATCTTGAGCTTGGATTGGTTCATGGNTACCTTAGAGCGAGGCATTCTAGCAAAAAGGCGCGGGCTAGTTTTGTAAGGATAAAAGACTCAATATTAGAATTAATTGAAGATAGGTAAACCCAAGGAGTTATTTGAAAGGCAGGCTCGAAACTATNCCTTTAGCTAAACTTTTTGACTTAGGAATNTCTANAAAGACGTTTGTATCATTGTTCCAAAAAGGCTTATTAACTAAACCCAACCCAATATTTTTTCTAATTCTTGGTGAAAAAACAGCGGAAGTTATTTGGCCTATTTTCATTTTATTTTCATTTAAGAGTGCCCAAGGTTGAGTGCAGGGTGGGCACGGNGGAACATCAAAAATAATACCTTTTATTTTTTTTATAACACCCTTTTTTTGGAGTTCTCTTAAAGCAGGTTTTCCTACAAAATCATGTGAAAAATCGGAGTTACAGAAACCTTCCATTCCAACTTCTAGTGGGGATGTGTCCAANGTTATTTCGTTTCCATAGGACANTAATCCTGCTTCAATTCGATCAATAAGATTGGGNCANCCGGGAGCTATATTATATTTTTCTCCTTTTTCCCATAAAAGTTCCCATAGGCGTTCACCGAGATCAAACCCTTGGAGATAAATCTCAAACCCATCTTGNTTCGAGTACCCAGATCTTGCTATAATTTGTGTAGATCCTTCAAATTGAATCTTACTAAATTTAAAGAATTTAATATCCTTTATGAAGTCACCAAATACTTCTGACAATAAATCCTTTGCAAGTGGGCCCTGAATAGCAAGAGGCCAAACATCAGGTTCNTTTATTGAAACATTNNCCTTTAAGCCGAGTGCTAATCCTTTCGCCCAAAGTAGAACATCAGAATCAGCAATTGAAAGCCAGTAATGTGTTTCGGAATGTTTGAGTAAAACTGGGTCATTAACCATCCCCCCATTTTCATCAATTAAAGGGATATAGTAACAGTTTCCAACTTTCATTTTTTCAAGAGATCTTGGGGTCATATATTGCACAAATTTTGACGCGTCTGGACCCATTATCTCAACCTGGCGCTGGACACCGACATCCCAAATTTGAACAGCAGATCTTAAATGCCAATAATCTTCTTCTATNCTTGTTGAAAATGCTTTAGGTAAGAGGGCATGGTTTACCACTGAAAAACCTTTCACCCCGTATTTTTCAACACTTGAAGTGAAAGGTGTACGCCTAAGACGGCGGGAAAAATTTAAACCATCTTGCTTTAAATTAACTTCTTTGGCCATTAGCCTGACCACCAGAATGAACAGCCGTTGGGAGACATAATTACAGGTATGTGATACTGGCCATCTTTATCAGGCATTTGTAACGATAAAGCTGCATAGTTTACTTGTACCCCAGATTTATTCTTCTTCTTTAGNCTAAACAGTTTTCCAATGCCAAAACTTAGAATAAATTCATCTGTACTTTGATATGATGAAATATCTATATCAAATTTTAATCTACCACCCTCATCTGTTACTCCAGAAAATATTTCTGTACCGCGAAAACTTAGTTTGACCTCTACATTTGAGGCGTGGGTTCCATCAAGAGCATTGAGAGTATGTGTGGTTATTTGTGCCATTTTATTCTATTGATGCNTTGTCTCTTTTGTCACTGGTAGCTTCCACAATTGGGCTAATTACTCCCTTAGTTTTCACATTAATGCATGCAGGTTTTCCACTTTTAATAGCTCTCTTTACAGATGGAATAATTTCAGAGCTTTTTGTAACCAATTCGCCGTATCCTCCNAATCCTTTAACAAGATCATGAAAAGGAATATCTCTAAAATCGGTGGCAAANTGAGTTCCTGANGAAAAAAGCCTTTCTTGCTGCTGGGAAATACAATCTAATCCTCCATTGTTGTCAACAATTACCACTATTGGTAAATTTTCTTGAAATGCAGCTTCTATTGAAAGACCTCCAGATAGAAAAGCACCATCTCCGGTTATGAGAACTACNTTTTCTTTTGGATTTAACCTTTTTGCCGAAAGAGCAAACGAGACACCGACGCCTAAAAGACTATACGAGCCAGGATGCATGACACTCCCTAGGGATAAATGATTTTTTTTTCCAACAAGATTTACAGCTATTTCTGACCAAAAGTGGGTATTGCCTCCATCAAATACAAGGTGATCGCCATCAGACATTGCTTCCTGAACATTGATAGACAATTGAAGAGGGTGAATGGCATCCTTGGGCCATTTGTCAGATCCGGTAGTCAGTTCAAGATTCCTTAAATGCTCAATAACCCATTGAGATCGCTTGTTTTGATTATCCTCAAGCCAGGTTTTTTTGTCCGTGCTTTTGNTATCTTCAGCNATATTTAATAGTCCTTCAAAAAATGCATTAGGATCTGATAAAAGTATCTGATCCGCAGCCATATTAAATTGGAGTTCTTCATGCGAGCCATTAACGCATATTAGATCTGTTTTTTCAGGAAAAAAGGGAGGATTCCCAAAATTCATTTGGTTATCTAACTTCCCGCCTACCATNATAATGCAGTCAGAATTGTGAATAGCATATTTTGAAGGGGAGTATTGGTGAAAATCTGCAAGCCCCATATANCATTTATTTGTCTCAGGGAGAAGTTTTTGATGGTATGGCACGTTAAAGATAGGAATGGATAATCGTTCTGCTAGATCTGAAAGATTTTTTTCTGCTTTTGCCCACCAAATTCCATGCCCACCNANAAGTACAGGTTTTTTTGANTTTTTTAANTTTTCAGAGATTACATTAAATTGTTTAGGATCAGGAAATGCTTTTGGAATTACTCTAGGATTCTNGCTGAACGGACGCTCACCTTTTGAGCNAGAGTCCGAAAAAGAAGAAAACATAATGTCAACTGGAATACTAAGGTGCACAGGGCCTGGATANCCTTCTAGAGCCATATTCCAGGCCCTTTGAACAAATTCCGGAATTCTATTCCCATCTGTCACCGAAATGCTATATTTTGTTAGAGGTGCGGCAATTGCAACGTCATCTATTTCTTTAAAACCTCCAGCGCCCTGCCTTTTTAATGTGCTAGAACCAGTAACAAATATTACTGGAGATCGCTCTCCCCAAGCTTCCATCATGGCAGGAACTGCGTTTGAAAAGCCTTCAGGGCCAACCAGACAAACAGTAGGNTTTCTAGTAATTCGCGTATGNCCATCTGCTAAATGGCCAGCTATCTGTTCATGTGGGCAATTTATGACTGGGATTTGACATTCCATAAAGCCTTCTAGGGCCGGATTGCAAAAGCCGCCAGAAAGAGTAAATACATGCTCAATATTTTTTTGTTTCAAGCTTCTAGCTAGCAGTTGACCGCCTCTAATCATCTTGTTTGACATATTACATATATTTCCTATTGAAATGGGGTTCTGAAAACATTTTTCATTGATAGGTCTGACATAATTGTTTTACCCAATTGNGCCATAGTTATTGCTGTTTCATGNTTTATAAGGTCGACCATTTCATATAAGCCAGTTTTCTCATATGCAGCCATTGCCATTAATGCAGGTCTTCCAATCATTACAAAATCAGCCCCTAAAGAGTAAGCCTTGACTACATCTTCCCCACTTCTTATTCCTGTGTCAAAAATTATCTTACCCTTGTTCTTTAATTCTTTTTTTATTTGATAAAGCATTTCTATTGGAGCTGGCATGGAGTCTAGTTGTCGACCTCCATGACCNGAAACTTGAATTGCATCTACACCAAAAGATATGGCTTTTACACTATCTTCTACATTTAAAATGCCTTTNANAATNAGCTCNCCTTCCCATAAATCTCNGAGNCTTTTCAAAAATTTCCAGTCNATTATTCCTCTGCCCCCAGACCGGTCAAANGCATTTTTTCCAAAATTTCCTGGCTGTGGAACTCCTGCCAAAAGATTTGAAATAGACCATTTCGGATGGANNGCNCAATCAAGAAAAGTTTGAGGNGTTAATNTGAANGGNACTTTGAATCCNGCTATTTCTTCTCTTGGGCGTCTTCCTAGAGCNGGCACATCAACAGTAAGAATGAGTTTTTTATAACCAACTTTTTTTGCTCTTTTAACTAATGCAATAGCGAAATTAATATCTGAATGCACATACAGCTGAAACCAAGCATTTCCCTCGGANAATTCCCAATAATTTTCAAGGGATTCAGANGCAACGGTTGAAACGCATATTGGTATTTNTCTNTCTCTACCTAAGCAAGCCAGATAACGATCTGCTCTGGGGTGNACAAATTGACACATGCCCATAGGNGCTATGCCAAAAGGCAACTGAATATTCTCACCAAGAAATTTTNGNTTNGTACTAATATTGCTAATATTTTTTAATATTTCTGGCTTTAGCTGAATTTCTTTTAGTTTTTGTCTATTATTTTTTTCACCGTATTCAGTTCCNGCTGANCCATCTATATATTCAAATATAAATTTNGGAAGNTTCTTTCTNGCTAGCTNGCGNGTTTCTTCAAAAGAATTGATATATCTATTTCCTGAAAATGTATTCATAANGCTAATAATTACTATGCAGTTNAAGGATCTTATATGCTTTTGTCTNAAAATTGAGAGATAGTAAACTTGTTTTTATGATTGTAGCATGTATAATTGCATTCATACGTTAAATATNTGAAAATTTAATTCAACAGAATAAACTAAAAAGATTTCGAGGGGAGATCAAATGAAAGAAAAATTTCTTAAAGAACAGCAAAGAAAGCTTTTAATTGGCAGTATAGATAGACGACAATTTATATCATCTGCCGTTGCAGCTGGNGTAGTTCTTCCGACAGCGATGACAATGGCGACTCAGGCCCTTGCAGCGCCAAGTCGTGGTGGCCACATGAAAGTAGCTCTGGGCCATGGTTCTACTACGGATACACTTGATCCAGCAACATTTGAAAATGGTTGGAGCAATGCCGTTGGTTATATGATTAGAAACCACTTGACTGAAGTCGGACCAGATGGACAGTTAAGAGGTGAATTGGCAGAAAGCTACGAGACTAGTGATGGCCAAACCTGGATTTTCCATCTTAGAAAAGGTGTAGAGTTTCATAACGGTAAATCACTTACGCCTGAAGACGTAATAGCTTCTATGCAGCATCATATGGGTGAAGAATCTCAGTCTGCTGCCAAAGGTCTTTTAACTGCAGTTAGTTCTATAAGTAAGGAAGGATCAAATTCAGTAAAAATGGTTCTCAATTCTGCAAATGCAGACTTTCCTTTTATTGTTAGTGATTATCACTTGGCGATTTGTCCTGAAACTGGNGGAAAGATTGACCCATCTGATGGTATTGGAACAGGTTACATGACCTTAGATAGATTTGATNCTGGTGTGGTCGCTACAGGAACAAGNTATGCCAACTGGTGGAAGTCTGAGGGATATTTTGACTCAGGAGAAATTTTATCAATAATCGACCCAACAGCTAGAAACACNGCTGTNATGAATGGNGATGTTCACGTGNTNGATAGAGTTCCAGCTAACACTGTNGCTCTNATGTCTAAGAATCCAAACCTGCAAATTCAGCAAGTTACTGGAACTTTGCATTATACATTCCCAATGAGGCTAAATGTTGAACCATTTGATAACTATAATCTCAGAATGGCTCTAAAATTGGCAATTAAAAGACAAGANCTCGTTGACAAGATTCTTTTGGGATACGGTGGACTAGGTAACGATCACCCAATATCCACAGCAAATAGATTTCATGCTTCAGAGCTTCCTCAAAGAGAGTTTGATCCAGAAGGAGCGGCTGAGCATTATAAGAAATCCGGACATTCTGGTACTATTCAGCTGTCAGCCTCAGATGCAGCTTTTGCGGGAGCAGTAGATGCCGCTCAATTAATTGCAAACTCAGCAAAAGAATGTGGCATGGACATCGAAGTTGTTCGTGAACCAAAAGATGGCTACTGGTCTAATGTTTGGAATCTCAAAGGGTGGTCTGCATGTTACTGGGGTGGACGACCAACAGAGGANTGGATGTTTTCCGCAGCATATACGAATGACACTGAGTGGAATGATACAGCTTGGAAGGGNACAGACTCTTCTAAGAGGTTTAATGANCTCGTTATTGCTGCTAGGGCGGAACTTGATGATGCTAAGCGACGTGAAATGTATGTTGAGTGTCAGACCCTGATAAATGACGATGGAGGTACAATCTGTCCAATGTTTGCAAACTATATCAATGCCATGGACAAGAGTGTATCTTTTCCTGATCAGACAGCTGCCAACTGGAATCTAGACGGNGGAAAGATGATGGAGCGTTGGTGGTTTAGCTAAACTATTCAATAATTAAAAAAGTTTAAATGGCGCCAACAGGCGCCATTTTTATTTCTTGTTATCAAGATAATTTGTTAACCANTCAGGGTCCATTTCGGGAACNGCAGAAAGTAAAAGCTGTGTGTATTCTGGATGAGGNGGGCTAAAGATTTTAGTTTTAGGGCCCTGTTCAATCACTTTCCCTTGAAACATTACTACTACTTCATCGGATATAGCTTTTACTGTTGAGATATCATGAGTAATAAAAAGGTACGAAACATTTAGCTCATTCTGTAATTTCATGAGCAGCTTCAAAATTCCTTCTTGGACAATTTGGTCTAAAGCTGATGTAACTTCGTCACAAATTATAATTTCAGGATCAGCAGCTAGGGCTCTAGCGAGACACACTCGTTGCTTTTGTCCTCCGGAGAGTTCATTCGGAAGCCTGTCCATGAAGCTTTCATCCAGTTCAATCATCTCCAGAAGTTCAATTGTTCTTCTGTCTTGCGCTTTTCCTTTTAACCCATGATAGAACTCTAAAGGTCTTCCA
>PBQX02000035.1:0-10111 GCA_002725175.2 Paracoccaceae bacterium | reverse complement strand
GAATCATTTGGATTATCATCATACCTTCCTCCAGCACTAACTCTATTGTGATTAGTTGTATAGCCCCAACCCCGCGCACTACTGCCGCTCCAATAGATATGTTTCCAGAACGCTTTGCCCACAGTGTGAGTAGAGTTGGCTCTATCAGCCCTAAATTCATAAATACCATTTCCGTAAGTTGCACCTGAAACGTCGGCACTTCCACCGTGAGAATAATATATGCCCATAGAGCTGCCATTTTGACCTAATGAATGTAAATCAGTAAATGCTGGTCCATATGGGTCATTTCCTCCATTATTCGAATTTGCTTGTGGTGCATTTTGTGAACCTGCTCCGTATCCATCTTTCATAATTGGCCANAANTCNNNNGATGGNTATTCNCGAACATTAGTATTTAAGTTNACCATAAGTGGAGGTTCNGGCTCNGGTTCTGGTTGTGGNTCNGGTTCTGGCTCTGGTTCTGGCTCTCCTATTGCAAAAGCATGTTCGCCATNGGCTTGTACTAAAATATCTATAGGCACAACTGTATCATAAATNATNAAACTCGCCAAATCACCATGGAGTTTATGAGATGCTGAGTGAGTATAAGCACCTATATATGTTGCACTTTCATCAATCCAACCTGTAGTATGCGAAGCAGTATGAACTTCGTGTTCATTGATATATACGTGNGCAGTTGTACCATCATANACCAAACTATATATAAACCATTCATCATTTTCTGGTTTATTAGCNGGTAGCCAGTGACTTGCATTTCCTGTCGTGNTATGATTACCNGTCATATACCATTCGCCGCTTTCAAAACCTTTAATATTTAACCCCCCTTTATGAACAGCAAATTCAATATGTCTTCCAACTGCGGACAAAACACATTGCCAATCCGCATTTATTTCTGTTCTTATAATAGCACTTATTGACAGTTTATTAGAAGATATTGCAGAACTTAANTGTGAATTTATAACATAGTGGTGTGATGACATATCTACGTAATTTCCATAAATAATATCAGTTCCAGTTACTGGATTACCNGTATTTATTGTTGCATTATAAGTTCCAGTCTTAATATCTACTAAGTCATTTCCATTTACTGAACCATCAAAATGAGCAACGACATTATCTCCATATTGATAACCAGGCCCACGCGGAGGTACAAAATTTGCGTAAACAATCAATTCACCTAAAGCTACAGGATATTCAACACCAGTATTTAATCCGGTTATATCTATTTTCAATCCAGTTGCAAGTATCGGTTGTGATAAACCCAAATATACTATTGTTGGTACATTTTCTTGCCCATCTGTTTGAGGATCTCCTACATAATAAGTTGATATTATATCGTAATATAAAGCAGATTCAGCGTCGCTTATGCTTGATATATTATCCCAAGTAAAGCTAAATTTCAAAGTGCCGCGTCTACTAAGATGCACATTATCAGTAGTTATGCTAGTATCTGGCCATTTCAATGCGAATCCCAATANTTCAACGGTTTCGATAAAATAAACACCAATTGTTTCATCTGAATTATTACCAGATATCCAGAACGTATTTTCATCTCCATCGTTTATGTTATTATAATGATAGGCTGAATTGCTGTTATGATATCTATTACTTCCATCTGTAGCAGATGCCCATACGTAAATATCTGTGTTTGGAATACTATAATCGGAACCACTATAAGGTGAAATTGAAGTTATTTCTAAAAAGTCTATCCAGCCTACCAATGGTCTATCATAATTACGAGCAGTGTTTCCTAAATACATTGTACAAACATAAATACCAGTTGGTGGACCGACAGAACTGAAATCATGTGTTACTGTTTTTCCTGAACTTATGTTTCTAAGGCTTAACCAATCACTGAATTCAGCATCTGTTTGATAAGATATCTTCAATGTTTGAGCAGNNACATCATAATACATAGAAATATAATAATGAGTATTTATATCAAATGTTCCTCCACTATTTCCCCCGTCGGTGNAATTATTAACCAGTGTTGTGCCATCAGGGTGAATCGCAACAAANTAAGCATTTTCGNGAATTTCAATATATCCATTATTACTTAGTGGTTGAGTACTAAATGAAAATATTCTGTTTCCAGTGCTTGTTGTTGTCTTTTTAAACGATGCTTTTAATTCCCAATCATAATCCCAATTCAAATTNAAAGTTCCATCNCTAGTATTGTCGTATGTTATACTAGTTTGATNTCCNNNATGNNNATATANACTTTCAACAACATTTTGAATCAATGTTGNANTAGGCNTTTCAGGCTCTGGTTCNGGNTNNGGTTNTGGTTCNGGTTGTGGNTCNGGNTNNGGTTCTGGTTCNGGNTNTGGCTCTGGNTCAGGTTCNGGTTCNGGNGTTGGAAGNCCTTTCAAATCNCCACCNGGTTGCTCTTTNGTNGCATAATTNTGAATTTCCATAACAGCATCTATATNCATGGCTTTGTCAAANATTATGAGAGACGTCANTTCGCCTTGAGCAAACCTGCCAGANCCACCTCCTATANTCCANGTTCCGCTTGAAAAGTCTGGACTACTTGNTTGATTNATAATCACTGGACATCTNCCCCAATATTTNCCACCAAANTACAAATCNAAANAATTATNTTTGTATACATATGTNATTAAAGCAAATTCTNNNNCGCTTAANGAAGCATTGTCGCGGAATAAAGTGTTATAAGTTGTNGCNTTATNACCANNNCNNAANATCCATANNGCTAANTGATTATTCTTTTGTCCAATATATATACCANNANCATTTGGATAATAATTACCAANTATTTGTGTACCAGNANCAGCTTGATTAAANGTAGTTGGCTTCCANTAAAAACTAATTGTNACTTCGTTTGAAATAGATGGGNGNGATATTTCATANAAATGACTTATAAANTTAACAGTAGGACCATAATCACTTGTTCCAACATATGCAGTTCCAGTAGTAATACCATTATTTGAACCGACGTGATCTATTAATTGATCATTACTGATAGTGCCATCATAATAATGTATTATGTTTCGCATTTTGGTCCATGATGGTCGCGAAACACCACTCGCATCTGGATGAACATAAGTTCCATCTAAATGATTTCCTAATAAACCTTTATTGAAATCATGTAAAAGTTTATAATCACTAATATCTTCCAATGGTTTATTTTTAATCACTAAAGATGCTAAATCTCCAGATGGTTGTTGATTAGAATCACCATGACCCGCAATAAGTTTTTTACCTATTTCCCAGTTTTGCATAGCAATGGAAGAACCTCCACCGGTAGCTCTATAACCAACATATGTATTGTTTATATAATACGTAACTCCTCCTGTAGTACTTGCATTCGTAGATTCATTTTCGGCAAAAACAGCAGTAAAATAAAACCATTCGTTGTTTTTAGGAGAATCAAAAGTATAATTGATTGTTGCATAATTTCCAGCAACTTTCATCATTAAACCAGTATCAGCTACAACTCCAACCCAGAATCCCATATGAGCTGCATGTCCACTTTGTTGATGATGTACTTGAATAATATGTCCACCGGTTTGATCTGGATTGTTTACATTTCTCCAAATAAATGATAATGTTGCACCAGTAAAATTATTAGATTCTAACCTAAAAGCTGGACTTCCAATAGTATAATAATTATTTGGTGTTGTTCCATCATTTGAGCCTAAAGTCACATAGTTTCCATGAATGGTATCATTTCCAGTAATTGAATTGCCACTTGCTATTGGAATATCATCATCATAAAGACCGGGGTTTAATATTACTTCATCGACAAGTCTATCATTGTTAGAACCAGTATTTCCGTTGAATGCCCAAATTGCACCTTCCCAGAAACTAGGAGGAGGAGGCGGTGGAGTCCAACAAGTTTCACAATATTCTGTTCCAGGTACAGAACAAATTGGATGTCCTCTTATTATAAAGTCACGCATTTCAAAACTCTTGTTACCAGAAGATTTTTGAACTATTAAAACAAATACATCATATGTATTTTCATAATTTACACTAGATGGTGTTCCAGTTTCATAATTATTTCCATAATCAATACCTTCACTGTTTACATCAATACTAATTCCTGGTAATGTTGTTCCTGATTCAGGTAAAGTAGTGGTCATAGATGTTAAATCAACATCAATACTTTCATGTAAAAGTACTTTTGAATTAACAAAAAGATCATTTGAAGCATAAACTCTAAAAGATATAGGTCTAGAAGGACCATGTATAATTGATATTTTTGTTGGATATATTCTTCTAGGTAATTTCACAGAAATATATCCACCTGGATAATCATTAGGCAAATAACCCAAATATGATGTTTGTTGTGCAATTCCACCTTCCCAAACATATTCACCATTTCCATCATCAATATATGTATTTGTACCATTCCAATAACATAATGCTCTATCAGTAGAAGGAGATGACAAATTAAAGGCATTATTAAGACCAGCTTGATTATGAGTTTGTTCTGTAATTATTTCTATTGCTCCACCACCACTATAATACGGAAGCATATGGTATGTCGGTGCCGAACTATACCATCTACCGGTTGCAGTATGTATTGATTCTGATGGCCACAATTGATGAGCATCCAAATAAACATTAGAAGGAGATGCATTACCTTCTTTTTGTCCCATAACAACAAAAGCATTGATGTGTAAAGTTGTTCCAACTGCTTCTGGTACAATTAAAGCATATTCATCAAACATATTCTTTTTCGCACAAGTATTGCTTTCATCAAATATGTGGAATTTGCGTCCTCTATAAGAACCACCATTGGGCATAATAATTGTGTCACCTTGATATACTTTAGTTCCATCATATTGCCANGTTTCGTCANNCCAGAAATTGTCTGTATATGCCAATTGTGTTTGTGTTTTCCAATTATCATTTGATGCAAATACATNCATTTTTCTTATNCCCNCNGNACAATTATACCANACACTTCCGGATATAATATAAATATCATTTGGATATATTTTNTGCGGAAATTTGATTCTTATAAAAGCACCATCAATTCCNCTAATACAAGTGCGACCNNNAGTTTTGTAATTAGAACCAGTTACATAATTTGAACTAAGAGTACCATCTGAATTATAACCAGTTGTATAATATGAAGTATATTTACCAGAACCGGCCCATTTAGTATATTTACTTAAATATGCACGAGAACAACTGGCAAGTGTACCCCCAGGAGGTGATGAACACATCCAATAATCTCCGTCAGCATAACCGGTTCCATATACANTACGAGTCATTGCCCATCTCTTTTCCCAATTATAATCACCATTACCAATAGGATTTTCAAAAATCTTTCCATAAGAAAGTGGAGACAATTCCGGATCATTACTAGCATCGTTGCTTCTAGGAGGCCAACAACGCTTTTCCGCTAAAGATACATTATTTGTAAATGGATTTACTGAATTATTTTCGTTAACATGCTCATTACTAGAAAATTGCAANATATTTTGACCTCCCATATATCCATGGTTTGCACAATGGAAACTAGCAGTACCAAAATCTCCTTTCACATATATTGTAACTCTTCCAGAATAATAATTAATTCCAGCAATTGCTGATGAACCAGTTTCTGCTGATACACCATTATACCACGCATTGTCTCCATAATATTCAATATTTGTACCAGATTGTTCTATACCAATAGGATGTTCTGCTGGTACATTTTCAAGTATCCAAGTTCCTTTTCCAAGTTCAATTGTGGATAATGTTTCATATTTTTGTGGATTTGTAAATACATATGCGTTAGATTCTATTGAAACCAAAATTCTATTGTCACCTATATTTGTAATAGGTAAACTATATATTTCTGAAGCAGTACTATCATATTCTTGACCATGAAGAATCCATGTTTCGAATTTTATGTAACTAGAATATCCTTTGTTAACTACCAAACAATATGTATCAAAAACATCCTTTTCAGAAACAGCAGATACTCCACCTTTTCTAAAATCAATACGATGTCCAGAACAAACATCTGCTACGTTAAAAGAAGCAATATTAGTGTTTTGAGAATCTGTTATTATGTCTCCAGGATTGGGGAAATAAGTTGGCTCACCATCAAACTCTTCTTTGTGCTCATATACAAGCGTCCAATCATCTGCAGATTCTGTTAAATAAACTCTATTTGCTTGAGTACTTGCATCCAAATCACTATCTTCTGAACGGCGTCCATAAATTCTGAAATCCTTGAAATTATGATTGCTATACCAAGCTTCACAAAACGTAAATCCAGTCAAATATATTTTTTGGGGTAACATAATCCATGCCCAAGTTCCCAAATATCCATCTTTGGTATATCCAAGAGTAGGGAACGTAGAATCGTTAGGATTATCATCATAAGTACCATCACTATTTCTGTTGAAATTAGTATAATATCCAAATCCGCCATCAGAAGTACCTGTTTTATAATTCTTTTTCCAAAATACTTTACCAAATGTATTGTTTAGTCCATTTTTGTTTCGGTCAGCTCTAAATTCATAAATACCGTTTCCGTAAACTTCACCAGAAACTTCAGCCATTCCACCTTGTGAATAATATATTCCCCACATAGTGCCTCCTTCACCTAATGAATGTAAATCTGTAAATGTAGGACCAAATGGATCATTTCCTCCATTATTATTTGATGTCGCATCTGGATGAGATTGAGAACCGTCCCCGTATCCGTTTTTCATAATTGGCCACAATTCAGTAGATGGATATTCTCGAACATTAGTATTTAAGTTCACCATAAGTGGAGGTTCTGGCTCTGGTTCTGGTTCAGGCTCCGGCTCTGGTTCTCTTTCTGGCATATATGCTATTAATTCACCTAAGGACACAGAGTATTCAACACCAGTATTTAATCCACTAATGTTTGCTTTAAAACCAGTTGCACCGGGTACACTATCAAAATAAAAGTATAATTCAGTAGGAACAGAACTTTGACCATCCGTTTGTGGATCTCCAACATAATGCGATGGATTAATCGGATAATATAATGCATTTTCTGCTTCTTCAATTGTTGTTATACTTTCAACTGTATAAAAGAATGACCAGTTACCACGTCTTCTTAAATGAACATTGTCTGTTGTTATGCTAGTATTTGGCCATTTCAATGAAAAACCATAAAATGGTTTTCCACTATTAAAGAATATTCCTATTGTTTCATTACCATTATTTCCGGATATCCAGAATGTATCTGCATTTCCATCATTTATATTATCATAATGATAGGATGAATTATTACTTCTGTATCTATTACCATTATTTGATTCAGCAGCCCATGCAGTAATGTCTTGTTGTGAAATAGGATTGTTTGTTCCTTTAAATGAATTAATAACCATCATGTCAAAATAATCGACCCAACCTACTAAAGGTCTATGATAATTACGACTTGTATTTCCTAATTCAAGAGTGTATGTATGAGTTCCTACTGGATCATTTGTTCCATTAAGAACAATCGGATAAATATTTGTTTCTAATCCACCACTTTGGGTATTTATTAAATCTTCCCAATCTACAAACCACGAATCAGGAGTATTTATAATTTCCCCGAAAGCTTTAGGCTGGTGCAATTGCACTGCATCTGCGATGGGAACGACCGTGTTCAAAATAACAAAACTAGCCAAGTCGCCATCAAATCTAGATGTGTTCGTCGCGTGATTCATAGCACCAAACATCATTTGAGTTGTGCCCAAGTCAAGATTACCAGTCGTCGCATAATGATTCACAAGCATCGAATCCTGGTATATAGACACGGTGCTTCCGTCCCACGTCATCGTAAGTATGTGCCATTCGTTATTTTCATATGTTGGACTGTTGTCTACAGAACCAGTATTCACATAATGATTGGTATCTGTGTACAATGCTGTGTAATACCCATTAGCATGAATCGACAAATTAAGTCTCTTGTTAACCGCCGCGTTAGGTTCACCAAGATCAAATATAGTACCGTAATTAGCACTTTTGTTATGTGGTCGTACCGCACATGTTATCGTAAACTGGTTATTAATACCGGTATCTACATTATGAATATCATACAGCTCCATTTCGCCTAAACCTACGTAACTCGCATCGTGTCCTTCTGTAAACCTCCATACATATTTTTTGAATGCAGTACTATTGTTTGTCATGTAATGATTGAAATTTGTATTATAATTCAGCGAATCACCATCGGTTTGAAGGAAAAACTGATTCGTTTGCAAATCTATTTCCGTATATGTAGAGCTATCGTTGGCATCGTAAGTCACACCATCTAACACTCCTCGCACAGACCAAGCCTTTGGAGCATATATACTATTCGCATCTGGATTTCTCTGCCACATTCGATATGCTGTCATTCGAGTGGAAGTCGGGAATTCATAATATACTTCTGGTGGATTCGAATACGGACTGCCGCCGAGAGTACCGTCATTAAACCAGGCAGAAGCGTTTCCATTGGCTAAACCGTCAAAAAGTTCAGACGCTTGACCCCACGATGCTGCAGTTGACGCAGAAGCAGTCCCGGGATTACCCGCTCTTCCTCCTGCCAATAATGTATAATCAACATTCTTGTAATTCATAGTAAACTTTGAATTAACATTGTAGAATGTACCATTCCCTAACGAAACATAGTTTCCATATATCGGGTCTGGTTCGCTTGACAATATTGGGGCAGTATTAGTAGGAATCATAGTAAAGTTGGTCAAAGATTCAGATCTGTATTCAAAAGAATGTATCGTTCCATCGAAGAGTCGGACTCTATCATAACGATCGCCCAGAAGAGCCGTGCTGTTTCCGTTAGAATCCTCATAAACGTCTACATAATTTGCCTCAACTTTAGTAGGCCAGGCGCCAGTGGATTTGTTATTTAAAACATATTCCCACGTTGTGAAATCGTCATATTTCTGAACAGCAAATGTAAAGTAGCCGTTTCTAACATAATAGGGTCCGTTCGACGCGACATATTTAATAATCATCTTGTATCGAGTATTAGCCGCAGGAGCATCTGCGGAACCAACATTTACATCAAAATATGCACCTTGTTGTAATATTTGAGTCTGATTGATATTCGACAATTCTATCCAATATTTTGTACCGTGGCATGTAATTTGGAATCTGGGTTGATTGCCCGCATCGCCCCATCCAATTAATCTCCTGTAAGTGTTGGTAGAATTCATAGTATAATCAACTTTCATTTCAAAATCTCTCGACCAATCGATTGTTTGCGTAGGCAGCACAGGAGTGCTGCTTGTTGGCACCAGTGGCGATTCTAACTCATAATTTAATGTGGTAGAACCAGAACTGTCAATAGACACATCCAAGAGAGGTTTATTTGTTTCAAAATTGTAACGTGCTACTATGTTATTTTTGTAATTGAGACCAATATTCTCAGTAACAACAGGTGGATTTTCAGGTAAAGTAGGACCAGCCTTTTTAATAGCAGTTTTTAAAGAAAGTGTGTCTGGATTATAGTATATTGACATATAATAATGAACATTCTGGACAAATCCTCCAGATAATAATGTTGGATTAGAACCTATTAAATTATAAGAACTTGTAGGTGATAAAAATACCATTACAGCACCTTCTAGAACTTCAATATATCCATTATTTGATAAATGATTTGTAGTAAAAGAAAAAATTCTATTACCGGTGCTAGTTGTTGTTTTCATAAAAGACACTCGAATTTCCCATCCCTTATCCCAATTCAAATCAAAAGTTCCATCTTGAGTATTATCGTATGTGATACTTGTTTGTTCACCAGTAATACTAAATATAGAATCTCCGATAATGAAATTTTTCATATTCACTTCGGAAATCAATACCTCTGGTTCT
Source organism: Paracoccaceae bacterium (assembly GCA_002725175.2). GTDB lineage: Bacteria > Pseudomonadota > Alphaproteobacteria > Rhodobacterales > Rhodobacteraceae > CACKLF01. The sequence continues at coordinate 310 of PBQX02000035.1, read as the reverse complement.
GGTTAAGGTTGTGGTTCTGGCTGTGGCTCTGGTTCTGGTTCAGGATATAATGCTTCTGGTTGAGGTTCTGGTTGGGGTTCAGGTTCTGGCTCTGGTTCTGGCTCAGGTTCTGGCTGTGGTTCTGGTTGCGGTTCTGGTTCTGGTTGTGGCTCTGGCTGTGGCTCTGGCTCGGGTTGTGGTTCTGGTTCTGGTTCTGGCTCTGGTGGTGGTGGTCCTATAACCAACTGTTCTGATAGCTTTGTTGGGCTTAGAGCAAAACCCTCCCAAAATGTGAAACTATGAACTAAAGCATCCATATATTTGTGTCCAT
>PBQX02000082.1:0-6993 GCA_002725175.2 Paracoccaceae bacterium | reverse complement strand
TGCAGTAGTTTTAATCTGTGGAACAAGTTTGGTTTTCTCCAGATTAGAGAAGTTTCGCTCTCCAGACCTCAGGTTAGCTCACTTCTCAGGTTTTGGATTAGGGATGGCACTTAGTTCAATCGTCGTAATGGCATGTGACCATTTTCACATAAGCTGGAAAGGCCAATGGTTATTCATGGCTTTAATATGCCTAATTCTTTTTATTCCAGTAATCAAATTAACACCGATACAACCAGAGAAAACTAAAAAAACTCTAGATTTGCAACCCAACACAAATGGGAATTTTATCCTTTTGTGTATCGGTTACGCCTTTTTTGGTTTTGGCTATATTATTTACGGAACATTTATTTCAGATTTTCTCCGATCCTCTCAAGACTTGAATTTCTTAGGCAATATAGCCTGGCTGATCGCAGGACTTTCTGCCATTCCATCAGCTATTTTTTGGCAGAAGATTGGTAACCTAACATCAGTAGATACTTCTTTACTTTTATCATCATTTGTATCTGCACTTGGGGCTTTAATGCTTTTTTTCATTTTAAGTCCACCTCTAATCATTATCTCATGTATTTTTTTCGGATTTGGAATACCTGGCATAGTGTCATTAACATTACTGGAAGGAAGGAGCAGGTTTAAAGGCAACACCACTACTAGCATCGCGATTTTAACAACTTTTTTTAGCATAGGCCAAATATTAGGGCCCTATATTAGCGGAAGCATAATTGATTATTATAACGATTACTTCGTAGCAATTTTAATATCAGCAATCTCTTTAGGCTTAGGGGGTATTTTTATGCTGCGTACTTTTAGAATATTTTCGTATACCTGATAATATAATTTTTCTTTCTTAATGGTACATATTGTGTCATATTAGTGTTAATAAAAAAAATAAACGTCGAGCAGCAGAAATGAACCAAAAGTCCTTCTTTGAAAGGTTACTAATCGATTGCAATCAGGCAACTGGTCTTGAGATCGGTTTTCCACGAGAGTATACGTTTGATAATTTTGCAACACTTAAAAGTGACCTGGAATCACTCGCAAATAAATACGGCCTTACTATTCCAGCAAAATTAAAGCGCGGCAAATTAATTTTTGAATTGAAAACAGTAGATCAGACTATAGAAATGAAAAAATCAACAAAACTCGAAGTTTCTAAAAAATCTTACTCTCTAAGTTATGAAGAAGTTAAGGCCATAGAGTGTGCATTCTAAATTCACTTTAAAAGATCACGGTATTTTTTATTCAGATCTATTGCATGTTCTAAAGCTGAAAGCTCTACCTGAACTGAGATTTGGCTTAAAATTCCATTCAAAGCATCTTCATGGGATAGTCCTAATTTCTCCATTGCATTGAGAGCCGCAGCAACAACTTCCACTATAATTTTAGATTGATTTTCTGTGTCTAGCATAACTTTCCTTTTACAAATGATGCGGTAAAATACAGGTGCAATATTTAGGCCAAACTCAATATTGGTTCGATTTTTGCAAAGAAATTATATCGTTTTGGAGTATAGAGAGGGATTGATGCTAAAAAAAATTTTACATGCGACATTTAATATTGGATTGTATCTATGNTTATTATCNCCTTCTCATGCTCAANCTAGTTCAGAAGAAGACTGTCAGCCTTCAAATGCAGACCAAATAAATGANTTATTTTATGCTAAAGTAACTCCNTATNTCGCTTCAGTTGATCGCCAAGGCAACCCACTTCTTGGGCCAGAAGAGGCGTATTTTGAAAAAGCACAACATTATTATGAGGCATACAAGAACTTTGAATCTGTATTCATTGATTTTGATGCTTTCGAAGCTATAACTTCAGCCAACCCAAATGCNCTTGAAAACTTCGAAAGTAAGCTTTTTGTTTTAGGACCTANTTGTGAAGNAATATCAATTTATCGGGGAAATCTATTAGGATCTTACAAAGCGCCTTTTGAAGAAATACTCCGGTTAATGGAATTAGGGTTGAACAGCAATAATCAGGCACTGATCGAATTTGCCGGGAAAAAACTTTCAGCGTTNCCATTANATATAAACGAAATAATANAGATCTTAAAGAATGATTTCNGGTTTAATAGCACATCTCTAAGNGAAATTTTACCAGAAANTTTCCTCAGAAATTACATAACTAGCAAAGAAATACCCATTAGCTTAACATCTGAGACTGCTCTATTAACCTTTTTNAGTNTAAAAGGAAGTANGAGTGGTAAGGAATCCCAACTTTACTTTTTTGTTCCATCATCCTTTAAAGGTATATCTAAAAANAGAAGCGCAATCTTACTATCTTCTGACGGCATAATACACTCAGTTCCAGGAGTAAATGTCCCGATGGCTACCGANGTTCTAAATAGACTTGGTATACCGACTGAGCCTATTCTAATAAGTGAGATAATTACTGACTCATCAGGNAGCTGCAACCTAGACGAAGCAGGACATTGGCAGCAAATTATTGATGGCAGAAAAGTTAGAACCTGTCCTTTTAATTCGCTTGTANCAATAATGTTAATGGAAAAGAATTATATAAATACAATCGATTANAAACCTCAATTGTCTCAATTTGTAAAAGTTACAAAGATTTTAGATAGGTAGCGANCGTTATCGCAAGAAATCAAATAAACTCTGTTGACCGATTTTTGCAAATGCTTGCTGTGCTGCATCTCTNCTAACCAACAGTCCTTGGAGTTTCGTAACTAACTCTGCTAAATCTGCATCGCCCAAATCAGAAATACGTTCAGAAACAGCGATTTTTCTATTTCCTAGAACTTCTACTTGTCTTTCTACTTTATTAATTTGCGCCCCAACAAATGCTTGCTGATTGCTTATATGATCAACAGCTAATTTTAAATCCTGAATACTACCATTTAATGCCTGATCCTGATCAGCTATGTGTCTTGTTTCACCTATCAATGCTCCAGATCCATCTAATGTATCAAATGAAATATAATTTTTCACATTACCAGAAGCGAAGTCCTCACCTTCAACCTGAAGATTGTTAATTGAAATCTTTCCATTAGTATTATCTTTTAAATTAATTATTCCAGTTTTAGAATCTAATTCCGCAATGATACCAGTCTTAGCTGTATTCGAGTTAATTTGAGAAACTAAATCTGTATAAGAATTATTCGCAACCTTGGTTGAAATAGTAACAGTACCAAGGCTTCCTTCTAGGTTAAAAGTCCATGGGTTAGGGTCTCTATCAGCTGTTATTTTTATTTGCGCCTCAGCAACACCACTGGCCAATGATTTAAATTTGTTAGTATTCGTTATTGCGTTTTTTACACCGCTTATTACATCAAAAACACTTTTCCGCCCATCTCTGGTATCTATCCGCATAAGCGAAGTTCCTCCATCAATGCTTGTTGCAACATTCATGTTTTCAGAGATTTGAACTCTATGCATTCCACGGTCACCAGTATAACTGACGTACCCTGCATCATCTTTATAAAAAGGTTGCCCCTTGAATTTGTAACCACCGAATAAACTTTGGTTTTGACTGTCTTTAGTGTTAGCAATCTCCATCATCACGTTGGACAACTCTTCAATCTCAATCTTTATTGCCTCTCTGTCGGCTGAGCCATAACTTCCACTAGCAGCTTGAGTAGTTAACTCTGTTATTCTAGTAAGCACATTTGTCATTTGATTAAGCGCCCCATCAGTCAAATCAAGTCTTCTCCTAGCTGTTTCACCATTGGTTTCAAATCTTGCTAATAAATTTCTTTGCTCCTTAGCTACAGATAGATTGACTGCATTTACCGGATCATCTGAAGAACTCAAGATATTTTTTCCAGTAGCAATTCTTTCCTGAAGAGATTGAACATCCGACGTCAAATTTCCAAACTGCCTTACAAGCTGGTCATTGAATAATTTTGTACTAATCTGCATTTTTTATCCTTATATGGTATCGATTAGAGTTCTGAATAACTCACGGGCGGTTTGCAGAATTCTGGCCGAAGCTTGATAAGCCTGCTGAAATTCTAATAATGCTGCTGCCTCCGTATCCAGGTTCACACCTGAAAAACTAGCTTCTGCCTCCATGGCAGCGTCTCTATTAGCAGATAAAGCTTCTAAACTGAGATCTCCTGATTGAACTGAAGCACCCACTCCAGAAACTAATGTAGAAAAGATTTTCTGGAAGCCTTCTGAGTATTGCCCATTTATATCTGAATTCTGCAACTCAAGTATTCTATCTAAATTTCTTGCATCTCCAGTGCCATCGGTATTTTCGGCAATCACAAATTTATCGTTCTTCTCGCCTTTCCCATTTAGAGTTATCCCCATCCCAAGAGCTTCGGTCTTTCCATTATCATCAATAACTCGTGTAGCAATCGAATGTCCTGTATCTTTGTCAAAAATTTCAAGCAATGTTCCAGAATCATTCATTACTTCTACTAATAATTCATCTTGAATGTTATTGCTTACTGGCTTGTCATAAACAGCAGATACAGACCTCGCGCCTGAACCTGTCATCACGACAATGAAATCCTCTGTTGGCAAATTAGACATTGTAACTGTCTGGTTTGCTAAGCTAGAGGCTGTTGCAGACACATTAACTTTTTGACCACTCAAACCATAATAAGTGATTTCTTCTCCCTTTCGCCTTAATACTGTATCAGTTATTTTATAGCCAAGGGCCTGCTCATTGTTACCTGAAAGATAAGTAATATCTCCAAGTGAACTTGATGCCGAAAGAACAAGGCGTCGCGTAGTCGTCGCCGTGGAGTCCCATGCGACTGTCAAATCAGACGAATTTGGATTTTTCACGATATTACCAGAAGTATCAATGCTAATCTGAATAGAAGTACCATTCAGTGAAACAGTCATAGTTCTAGCTGTGCCTGTAGCAGTAATTGCATTACCAACTACCCTATTAGTAGAAGTATTCACTCCAAAACTTGTTGCAGAATCAACATTGCCCGTAACCTCTGAGTCTCCGGGCACTTCAATCCTTTTTGCAGCTAAACTACCACCAGCAAAAATCTGCAATCTCTTTGAAGCATCGAAATAAGCTGTTATTCGAGACTCGTCACCACCAGAAATTTCAACTTCACCATCAACCATTGTAAGAGTATACAAAGTGCCATCAAACTTAATCTTTACTGATGAACCCTCTTCAGGGAGTGAACTTAAAGCTGTGCCTCCAGATAAAGATATTTGAACAGCTTGTTCTCTAATATTATCAACTAATTTTTTTGCAACTGCGGTGGCAGTAAGGTCATCAAAATCCTCTGAAGATACTGTTGAAGTAAAAGATGGACCTGTTCCAACAGCAGGTAAAGTTAAAGAGTAGCTCCCAGAAGGTGCGATCGCCTTTAAACCATCAACACTTTCTGCAGCAGTATCTGCACTTTTATTTACCAGGTAAGATACTTTTTTAGTTTCTCCTGTTAAAGAGCCTTCAACTACTACATGCCCACCACTATTCGCATCTTGGGATGCAGAGGTAGTAACCGAGTTTGCCGTAAAACTAAAACTACTCGCCGCCTTTAATTTTATCTGCCCTGAAAATCTGGCATCTGAAACAACTCCATAACCAAGGCTTTTTTCATCAGCCCCTTCAATCACTTTTATAGAACCAGCATTATTTTCGGAACTAATAATCAATCGGCGCATCTCAGAACTAGTGCTATCCCAAGTTGCAGTGACATTAGTGTAATTAGGAGATTCTGTTATATTCCCTGAACTATCAATACTTATTTTTACAGCATTCCCTCCTACATCAATATTTAAAGTACGAGCTTCCCCTACTGCATCAATTCTATTTCCCATTATTCGTTGTTCATCATTGCATAACCCAAATTTATGGGCAGGCACATCATTGCCGGAGACAGTAGCGTCAGGAGTAACAGTTATACTCTGATCTGGAGCATCATTGGTGGCAAAAACTCGTAATCTCTTACTTGAATCGTAGTAAGCCTTTAAAGCATTATCATATGTAGAGCCGGCCGGGGATCCTACTACAACCTCCCCGTTAGTCATTGTTAGAGTATATCTTTTGCCATTAAAGGTTAAATCGGCGACAGTTCCGTTGGCAGGCAAACTACTCAAGGCTACGCCCACATAGGAATTCTTTTTACCTAAATCAGCTCCTAAAACAGTAGGTGCAGAAATTTCTGAACCATCTTCAGAAACTAATGTGCTTGTGAACGATGGACCAGTACTGGTCACTGAAGAAATTAGAATATCATCTCCGTCCTTAGAATGAAGAATTAATCTACGTGCATCGGTAGCTAGAGTTGCGGTTATACCGGTATCATTACTTTCCCTATTTATAGCAGCGACCAAATTACTTAAGGTCGTTGGCCCAACAGATGCACTAATTGAAATAGGTTCATCATTTTTTCCTTCAATTTCGAAACTCACGGTTCCGGTTGAAGTGAAATCTCCTAAAGAGACTGCCGTTATCGCTTCTGCAGAAATACCTAACTTCGACATCTCTGTATTAATGGTCTTGGAAGCAAATCCTGCCGATGAACCCTCAGGTATTTCTATTGTATGCGTGCCTCCCGTGGGAAGTGCAATTCTTAAGTCATAGGTAGAAGTTGCTGAAAATGGAAAGTTATCAACTCCTGTCAGGAAATTTGCGCTGGTTCCGTTGGCTCCAGTGGTTAAAGAATATTCTCCGCCTGTCAAAGACATGTTTAATTTCATGTCTCTGTATCCCGGCTCCTTTTGATTTAAATAATCACCACGATATTGAGCCTGAGCATTAAATCCATTTGCCTCCGTCAAAAGTTCCGTAATAGAATCCTCGGTTAATGGAACGCCAGCAATATGTCTACCTTCACGGGTAAAAATATGCAAATCTGAGGCATTTACAGGTGAAGTAATGTTTCCTCCTATTGTCGTCGTACCTGCTGTTAAGGTGGGCGTTAAGTAAGCATTATTCTTTGCTGCAATCGTTAAATTTCCATTCTTTCCACTTGCATGCATGCCAAGACTTTGTAGCGTAGCATTCGCCGAAGTCTTGATTGTACCAATGTTGAGTAAATTAGCGATTTCA
>PBQX02000025.1:0-13986 GCA_002725175.2 Paracoccaceae bacterium | reverse complement strand
AAAAAATACGGCCAAGAATTTAGTCCCAACCACTTTAGAGCTTGGTGGCAAAAGTCCAACCATCATATCAGGCGATGCCAACCTTAATCTTACCGCAAAAAGAATACTTTTTGCTAAAACTATGAATGCAGGTCAAATTTGTCTCGCTCCTGATTACATTTTTCTAGAAAAGAAGCTCCAAGAAAAATTTGTAAAAGAATTACAAAACGTATTTGAAAGTTATTATCCAAGGGGTCAGGACGGTGACTACACTTCAATGGTTAATGATAAACATTACGAGAGAATGAATTCCTATATAGAAGACGCAAGATCTAAGGGAGCCCAAATTGTCGAGATAGGTCGAGGAAGACCAAAAAATCAAAACACAATTTTAACAAAAGTCATTCTTGGAGTTAATGATGATATGGAGGTGATGAAAAATGAAATCTTTGGTCCACTTCTCCCAATAATGCTTTATGAGGACTTAAATGAAGTTGTGGAATATATTAATGCTCATGATAGTCCATTAGGTCTTTATTTTTTTGGCGATAGAAAGTCCGAGCAAGATTTTGTTATTAATAATACTAGATCCGGTGGAGTAACTATTAATGATTCCTTATTTCATATCTTGCAATCCAGACTTCCATTTGGAGGGGTCGGAGGGTCTGGTTACGGTTGCTATCATGGTTACGAGGGATTTCTTAACTTTTCAAACTTGCGAAGCATTTACTACCAAGCTCGCTCTGATACATTGCTTTCAATGATGAGACCTCCTCGTGGTAAACATTTTGGTTTCCTGTCTAAAATATTAAGAAGATTAGGCTGATTAGTTTATTTAAGAGTTTAAGAAAATATAACCATCCTAGGCCAATTTTATGTGTGGAACTTCTCTAACATCTTGAGTTTCGTGAGAACTGAGTGCAGACTGGCTTATTATCTTCTAAAAAACTAGGGAAGCTAGCAGAATGAAAAATAGAATAGCTGTAATTACTGGCGGCTTATCTGGAATTGGTTTAGCCTCGGCAAAAGAATTAACCCAGATAGGTCATACTGTTATCATAGGTTCTCGTCGATGTAATACTAAGCAAGTGTCCTCAATTCAAAATTCCCTAGGTGAAAAAGCAGTTTTCTATCAACTAGATGTTTCTGATAAAAAATCTGTAACAAGTTTTACCAATCAAATAGAAAAAGAATTTGGATCTGCGGAAATTTTAATTAATGCAGCCGGGATCTATGAGGAAGCCCAAATTGTAGATGGCGATACCTCTCATTGGCATAACCAAATTGATATTAATTTAACAGGACCATTTCTAATGACGCAAGCTCTCATGCCTGGAATGATTAAACAGAAATTTGGGAGAATTATAAATATCGCCTCAACTGCCGGAAGAGTTGGAGAGGCCGGCTATTCTGGGTACTGTGCTTCAAAAGCTGGTCTAATAGCTCTAAGCAAGGTTACAGCTATCGAAGGTGCTCCTGACAATATTTCTTGCATCTCCATAAGCCCAACCTGGGTGGAAACGCCGATGATGGATAATGCCATCGTTCGCCACTCAAAAAATAGAAAGATTAGCAAGTCCANCGCCAAGAANGCTTTGAAATCATCAAANCCACAAGGAAGACTTGTTCAACCTGAAGAAATAGCTTCCCTAATTGCTTTTGCTTGCGGCGAGNCCTGTCCTGGGCTTTCAAATGAAGATATACAGATTAATGCGGGAGCTATTTGGTAATTATTATTTATCGGCATTGNTNATTTATTATACGAATTAAATACTATTCCATTAGCTACTAANTAAATTNCGATTTATTACCGAGAATGTTGCATCATTNGGAAGATCTTTATCAAAAATGACTCTNGTTGGCCCAAAAAGTGCCACGCAAGTTTCTATTATTTTATTCTTCTCAGCAAAATAAATATTGCTTTCAGAAACTTTAGCTCTNTCCGCAATTTGTAAATTAAAAACCATAGCCTTAGAAGTTTTACTCCAGCACTTCTTTAGACANTNAAAAATATAATTTTCCCAGGCAAAAACATCNTTGGTTGCTGCTANGTTATATGTGCCAGACATAACACTGAAAGGCATTATTTTCCTTGGTCTAATTCCCTCCTGAAATCTAGCCCACCCAAACCTNATTCTTTCNTTNCATTCATTTATAAGTTTTGGGNAAATATCATAACCTTCGTATGAGAGAAGGTTTATATCATTTCTNAAAGATAAATAGTNTGCCAAAGCACCATATCCACAACCAATATCTGCAATCTCTATGGGNNTCCCTCTAGAAATCTTTTTTACCTCNCTCAANATAATTTCAAANCTTAATTCCTGGCGTGTTTTNGAAACCCANAAACTTCCCTTAGGNGTTGCTCCATATTTTTGAAACCTGATCGAGTATTTTTCTATAAGATTTAAAGAAAAGTATTCATTCATAATAAATTTATACTATTCTTTCTCTATCAAAAAAGGATCTGTGTATTTCGTAAAACAAATTGAAAATAGAATTTTCTGTAAGCCTAAAAAAAAATATTAACTATTACTATAATTGTGGTCTAGCACTGAACTCAAAAACCTTTTCTAATTCTTGTGCAATTGACAATAATCTATCATCCCTGCCCACTGGAGCATCAAGCTCAATTCCTATAGGCAAGCCGGAACTAGAAATAGAAATGGGTAAACTTATTCCAGGAATTCCAGCATTGCTAGAAGGGTCAGTATTACGAATAAAAGTTGGAAAAGTCGGCTGCTGTACTCCATTCAATTCTACTGTTTCATCTTGCCCTATCGGCCTTGCAGTTAGGGGAGAAGTAGGAAAAATAATAGCGTCAACACTTTGATTAGCAAAATATTCTCTGAATGCTTCTTGAAGTTTTGGCCGCCCACTTTCAATCGCTTCTTTATAAACACTCTCAGGCATTGCTCCTTCTCCGAGCAATGACTCAAATAAGCCTTTGACGTCAGGGCTACCAATATCATTACAAATATCTTGCATGCTAAAATTGAGTTTATTTTCTGCTAGATATTTAGGCAAATCAGAAATAAATTCGTAAAGTGCAATTGGAAAACTAACGGCATTATTCATATCTCCAATACCGTTTATGTCTTCTTCTACCAAATGAACGCCCTCAGCCTGAAGTAATGAAAGCACTTTCTCTGAGGCTACTGCTACATCAGGATCCAAGTCATCATAGAAATATTCGCGAGGAACACCAAGTCTTAAACCTTTTAGGCTGGTATTAGAACTCTCCTCACTTCCTGAGCACATTACTCTATCAAGCAATATAGCATCAGGAACTGAGCGAGTGATAGGACCCGCAGTATCACGTGTATGACTAATTGGAACAATTCCTTGTCCAGAATAACGCCCGACTGTCGGTCTAAAACCAACCAACCCACACAAAGAAGCAGGCAACCTAACCGACGCTCCAGTATCCGTACCAATTCCTGCCGGCATCATTCCAGCCGACACTGCTGCTGCCACACCCCCACTAGAGCCTCCCGGAATCATACTCTTATTCCAAGGATTTCGTACAGGCCCGGTTACAGAATTATTGCTTGTTATTCCAAAAGCTAGCTCATGCATATTCCCAGTAGCTCCAAGAAGAGCACCTGATTCAAACAATGATTTAGCGACAGGAGCGGGAGAAGTAGAAACATGCTTTGCCAAGGCGCCCGTAGCGGCGCAGGTCGGCAACTGGGCCGTATTAATGTTAGCCTTAAAACAAAGAGGTACCCCTGATAATTGTTTTTCGGAATGTCCCGATGTATCAATATTTTCTGCTGATACCCTAAGAGTTTCCCAGTCAGTTGATACTAATGCATTGAGGTCCTTATGCGTTTCACTTTTTTTAATTAAAGCGTCAACATACTCTTTGCAAGAAAAGCTACCATTTTTGTAAGCCTCTTTCACTTGATGTAAATTTAATTCACAAAGATCTGTACTCATAATTAATCTCCCAAAATTTATCGTTTAAGTTAAGTCAGAAAGAACCTGAACCATCTCTTCGGCATGTGTCAGTATTACATAGTGTCCAGCCTTTATTTGGATATGATTCATGCCGTCAGCTTTTGCCCTTTGTGCAATTTCTCCAAAAAATGAAGGCTCCTGTGTACACTCAATATAAGTACCAGAGATTTCTGTTGTTGCCTCTGGCAGTGGATCTGAATGTGTACGTATTGTCATTGGCGTTGATCTATCCATATCATAGCCCTCTAGTTCAGGAAAATATGTCAATGTGTCAACAGGTTTAACTTGCCAAGGTTTGTCTTCCAATCTAAGGGTCTCAAAAATCTCCGGTTGCCACGGCAAAAGATCCCAAGCACATTCACCAGCCCTCGGCAAAAATGCATCAAAATAAACGAGATGGGATAATCTAGCCTTTACCTTTGCTGCTACTCCAGTAATTACCATCCCACCGTAGCTATGCCCTCCTAAAATAACGTCGTCTAACCTCTCCCATTCTATAAGCCTAGCAATATCATCGATGTGGGTTTCAAGACCTACATCTTCTGAGATAAGGTGGTGCCTGTCGGACATCCCCGTTAAAGTTGGAGTCAAAACCCTATGACCTTTTTCCTCTAGCATCTCCCTAATTGTTGTCCACTGCCAACCGCCAGCCCAAGAACCGTGTACCAGTACAAAATTTGCCATTTTCCTCTCCTTTACAACATTCGACCAAGTATCTCTACTTAGCTTTCAGCAATATAACCTAAATATCAAGTACCAATCTACTCGAGGAACAGCCTGACACACATGGTGTCAGATAATTGTCCCTATCAGAGATTTTCATCGTTAGATCGCGATGAACCGGAACACCCTCCAAATAACGTGTCTTGCATTCTAAACAAACGCCCCCTTCACAGGAAGCTGGAACTTCAATATCTGCATTCCAAAGAGCATTAAGCATAGTTTCACCACGAGGAACTAAAATAGTTTTATCAGATCTTTTTAGATATATCTCATAAGCAGGGTCATCTATAGGTTTATTAAAACCAAAATGTTCAATGTGAACTCTTTCACTAATTTCACTATTCAAATTTTCAAATTCCATCAGCATCTTTTCAGGTCCACAGCAATAAAGTTGCTGACCCAAACTTAATTCATTAATTACTTGTGATATCGAAATTCTAGTCCCCTCCTCACTAAAATGCCAATGAACCCGTTCGTCCTCCATGTATGATTTTAAGAGACGACTGCAAGGTATATTGTTCTTATTTGAAGCACAAATATGAAGTTCCCATTGTGAATTACTACGTTCAAGAACTGGAATCATTGAAAGGAAGGGCGTAACACCAATCCCTCCAGCTATAAACAAATAATTCTGCGCAGGCATAAGAGGAAAATTGTTTCTTGGTAGCGAAACAGGTAAAATATCTCCCTTTCTCAATTCATGAACCTCTTGTGACCCACCTCTTCCTTCCTTTTCGCCCTTAACTGAAATTATATACTCATTCGATATGTCCGGATCACCGCAAAGAGAATATTGGCGAATTTTTCCGCTTGGCAAGTAAACATCAATATGTGAGCCAGCAGAAAAAGGTGGCAAAGGCCAGTTATCAGGATCGGTCAATATTAGGGTTTTTATATCATTATCTAAAATTATTTCTTTAATTTCCGTTGTCACTCTATGGATAATTTTTCTCATAACTTTATTCCAGCTCTATCCGGTCATTAACAAAGATCTCGCCACCCACTATGATTTTACAATTTAATCCCGCTCTATTCATCAGCAGATAAAAAATATCTAACCCTGTAATTTGTTCGATATGATTACATGGAGTAGATAAACGCATTCCCTGTAATAAAGCATTTCCGACTTTAAAACGCTTCCCAACCAGATGATTTAAGGGCGTATTTCTAGTGGTTACGTTGCGTCGGTGATCTTCCATAGACAGTTTAACCCCATTATCTCTTAATAATGCTTCAAGGGTCTCGGTTTCAAAAAGAGTTATTTGTCTACCCTCTTCTGGCCGATCAGAATGAAAAGCTTCTCCGGTAGAGTGGCGATCTTCTTCAACGCCAACGCCAGCTATTAATTTAAGTGATTGGAAGCTTTTCATTGGCAAAAATGATCTTGGCGTCCTATGTAAACCTTCTACTTTACCTACCCAACTCATTCCAAAACTCCAAAACATCATTTTTTTCAAGCAGACTTTTTTGTTTACCAAAGCTGCTGTTTAGATAAGAGTAACATAGATCCGTTTTTTTTAAAAAATTCATTAAATTTCCTTNAAATAAGAATCCTTTTCTCGATATCATTTCTGAAATTAGGCCCATCNGTGTGATAAGTTTGTTCCCCATGATCAAAAAGATGAACTCTATCGGAAAATGCCTCAAGGAAAGTTATATTTTGATCTACTATTAAGAAACTTCTACCTTTAACTTTTTCTTCATTAATAACTTGAGCCATTAAAATTATATTATCTGATTGCACTCCTTCAGTCGGTTCATCTAGAATAACCAACTTTGTTGGCTCTGAAACTGCCCGAGAAAAAGATAATAATTTCTTTTCTCCACCGGANAGTGTTCCAGCTTTTTGCTGAAGACGGTCCTTAAGGCGTGGAAACNTTTTGAAAACATACGTGTACCGATCAAGATTTGAGGAAGAATAATGCAGTGTTAGATTTTCTTGAACTGTCAGACCATCAAAAACTATACTTTCCTGTGGTGCATAAGAGATACCAAGTTGAAAAAGACTGTGGCTTGGCAACCTGTTTATTATTCTTCCAGATAGCCGAACATGACCACCAAGCAAAGGTAAAGCACCACAAATCAATTTCAAGAAAGTTGTCTTACCCACNCCATTTCTGCCTGTAACACCGTTTGCAGAANCTTCATAAACATCTAAAGAGATTTCTTTGACCACTTTTAGGTCACCGTAACCACCTGATACATTGTCAACCTCAAGAGCCTTTTCAGTCACTATTTTGTTCCTCCAGCATATACTCTTTGCACATCTTTGTTCGATCGAATTTCCGCCAATGAACCTTGAGCAATGAGTTTTCCCTGATGCATCACAAGGACATTATCAGACAGAAGCTCTACGACCTGCATGTCATGTTCGACAATGATNAACATAGATNTAGAGGATTTAGATAGATCAGCAATGGCTTTTATCATTGTTTCGGTTTCCGCTTTAGACAGCCCCGCGCAAGGTTCATCCAGCAAAACTAAGGAAGGTTCGGACAGTACAGTCATTGTAAAATCTAACATCTGCCTCTCACCGACTGAAAGAGATCCAGCAATTAAACTTTTGTCTGAAATAAAAGGAAAAACTTCTTCAAGTTTTTCTAATAGATCACTTTTCCAAGTATATGGAACCATAGAAAGTAATTGATTTCTCTTCAATCTGTTTACCCAAAGAGAGAGATCAATATTTTGACGAATAGTTAAATTTGGGAAAATTGATGGAACTTGGAACTTTCTCCCGATNCCCAAACTTAATGTTTGAAATGGTCGAACATTATTTAAACTACGCCCACACCAGGAAATTTCACCAGAGTCTACTTCTAGCTTACCAGTTAAAGCATTAAGAGCAGATGTTTTTCCTGCACCATTAGGTCCTATNAAACATTGAATTCCTAACCCCTCAATTTTGAAAGAAAGTTTGTCTAGAATTACAACAGAGCCTCTGGTGATTGTCACTTCTTCAAACTTTAATTCCCTTGTAATAATTTTATCCACTTCCGGGACTNATCTTGATCGCTCTGAAATTTCACCATATGANTGAAAGTTCAACCCAATTTTTCTGNAGAGATGCACCCCGATTCCCCCGATCCCTCCGGGCAGCCTCAATACTACCAATATAAAAACGAAAGCCACAATTACTTCCCAATATACAAACGCATCTCGCAAACCAGATGCAAGAAACCCTATTAGAACTGCGCCTATTACTGGTCCTAGGAGACCGAAACGACCCCCAACTGCAGTCCAAATTACCAATTCAGCGGATAGTATAAAGCCTAGTACTTGAGGTGTNACAATACCCTGATGAGGTGCAAAAAAAGCACCAGCTAGGCCAGCAATACCACCACTGACCGCAAATGCAGCAGCCTTTATCCAACTGGTATTATTTCCAAGAAATTGTAATCTTTCCTCGTTCTCACGAACGGCTTCTAAAAGTAATCCGAATGGCGAACCCATAATTTTACTAAGAATGATTGTTGTTAAAACTAAAGCTCCAACTATAACAAAATATAGGCTACCAAAACTATCAATATTTGGGAGACCATTAATTCCAGTTAAACCATTAAATCCACCAGTTAACCAGACCTGTGAATTAGCTAACTGAAAACCAACAAGTGCGAGTGCTAAAGTAATNAAAGAGAAGTATGGCCCAGATCCGATCTGCCGATTAAAAACAAGCACCCCAACGACCCCTGCTAGCAAAAATGGGATAACTATCGCCAAAAATAATGTAACTATAACTAATCCCCAGCCAACATCATTTTGCAGCATTAATCCAGATATGTANGCTCCAATTCCAAAAAAAAGTGCCTGCCCCAAAGGCAAAAAACCACCTTTCCCCCAACATAGGGCAATACCCTGGCCGACAATTCCATAAAGAAGGTATAAGCCCAATTGATATGCTGAATAACTATTAGTCACAAATGGGAAGGCAATTAACAGACTAAGTAAACTTAGTTTAACGACGATAGAAAATGCCATCTGGGCGCAACCATAAAAATAGAATTGAAATTATCAAAACTGACATATAACCAGCAGTTTTATCAAANATTGTTGAAATAACGGCATCCGTCCCACCNATTATGGTTGATCCAATTAAAAGACCTTCAATGCTTCCCAAACCTCCAACTACTAAAATGAAGAATGAAGACAAAAGGTAATCAAGGCCAATGTAAGGCTCTACCCTCACTAAAGGCGCTAATAGAGCGCCAGCCAGTCCAGCTGTCGATACACCAATAACAAATGTAACTCTAGAAAGTATTGCTATATCNATCCCTATCGCAGCAGCGAGTCCTGGATTTTGAACCATAGCCCTAACCCTGAGACCNACTTTACTTCTTTGATACCATAGTAAGAGAACCACAAAAATACCGATGATAATTGAAATTAAAATAAGCCTGTATGCAGGGTAATTGACACCAAATATTTCCACGGTGCCCGGCACGACTTGATTAACACTTTTATAATCACGAGTAAACACTACCTCAACGCCCTTACGAATTAAAATTGCTAATCCCCACGTTGCTAAAAGAGTATCAAATGTTCGGTTGTAGAGATGCCTAATTACAGACCATTCAATCAAAAACCCCAATATTGCAGACACAAATATAGCTAAAGGTATCGCCCAAAAAAAAGAAATTTGCGCCGTCTGGACCACATATGCACTATAAGCTCCAAGCATTACAAACTCGCCATGAGCCATATTCATTACACCAAGCAGACCAAAAACCATGGCCAATCCTAGCGCTACAAGCGCTAGGATTGCAGAGACATATACAAAATTTAACAGAAAGGTTGCAAATGCCTCCACTTTTTAGGCCTTGCAAAAATTACCTGGTTCCTGGTTTTTAAATGATTGAACAATTTTGAACTCAGCACCAACGGCATTAGCTAAATAAATATCCATCGCCAAATGTCGATTTTTCATCGTGCCATGGCCCCTTGGTCCATCGTACTCCATACCTTCAGCTGCTTTATCCATAGCTTTTGTATCTAATGCACCAGCTCTTTCTGCAATTGTATCAAGTGCGATTAAGCCATCGTAACAGGATTGACTAAGAGCATTAAGTACCGCAGCATCACTACCAAATTTTGAAGCATAGCCTTGCGCAAATGCCTTGGCAGCGTCAGTCTGAACATTTGCAAAATATCCGGCTGCAGAATAAATATTCTTTGAGTTTTCAGCCCCAATTCCCATCAAGGTGTTCTCATCTATAAGCGTGCCGAAACGTAAAACATTTTCCGAAAGGCCAAAACTTGCAAAAGCACGATTAAAAGATACTGAAGCTCCTCCAACCAAAGTTATAATGACTAATTCGGCTCCTGTTTCTTTCATTTTTGCGAGACTTGAATCAAAATTGTCGACAGTAAACGGCATATATTCTTCACCAACAACCTCACCACCTAAATTCGCTATTGTTTCTTTTGCTATAGCATTTGTATCCCGTGGCCAGTTATAGTCATTACCTATGAGATAGAATTTTTTTACTTTCTTTTCAGCAGCTAACCATTCGATCGAAGGCACCACGGATTGTGCTGGTGTTTCACCAACGTAATAAACTCCATCAGCACACTCACCNCCTTCATAATTTGGGCAGTAAACATAAGGCACTTGAGCCTTGAATACATTTATTAATGCCCCACGGACAGCGCTGTCATGCATTCCTATAAATGCCTCACAACCTTCCCCNCGCCAAAGCTTTAAAGCAGTTTGAGCTACTTCGGATGGAGATAGACCTGCATCACCTAAAACAATTTCTACTTGCCTTCCTAATATGCCGCCTGCTGCATTAATTTCAGCTGCTGCCATTTCAGAGACATTTTTTGATGCTGGTCCAAAAAGTCCAGCAGGACCACTTAATGGAATCATTACCCCAATTTTTAAATGACCTGATGCTGATGCCCTNCTTGCAAANCCTCCAAGAGCNGCCGTGGTCGCAGCAACTGTCAAAGATTTCTTAATAAAATCGCGTCTTTTCATAAAAGAATTCATGCTTTTCTCCCTATTTTTAGATATCTATTTAAATACGTTAGCACTATTTTTTNACATTTCAATATTTTGTTACAATAAATTCACTTANTGGATTTTTTTGTAACATAGTAATTAATTGACTTTGCTTAAATTAATTTGAAAAGTTTAAATANGAAGTGGATGGTAGCTATGCCCGTAAATACTACGAAAATTTTGGCCGAGTTTGCTATAACAGCTAAACTCAACAATCTTCTTACTGAACTTATAACNCCTGTAATTGCTGATTGTTTTGGTTGTATCATTGCCGGGAGCAACAGTCAGGTTGCTATAAGNAGTTACAAATCATTTAAAAAATTTGGCTCTGGTGACTCGACATTGTTTGGAACCAATAAATTACTAAATCTTCAGAGTGCAACGGTTTGCAATTCTGTAGCTGGCCACGCTTGGGATTTCGATGACTATGAAGCCCCTGGGAACACGCACCCCACCGTTGTGATTCTACCTGCCATGCTTTCTGCAAGCCATCTTCAAAAAACAAGTGGTACAGAGCTTCTTATCGCTTACGCAGTTGGTGTGGAAGTAATCATGCAGCTGGGACAAGCTATAACCCTGGAACACTACGCACGAGGTTTNCACTCTACTGCAACTCTCGGTGCTATTGGAGCAGCTGCAGCAGTATCCCGGCTTTTACATTTGTCTAAAGAGCAAACCAGTAANGCTCTCGCAATAGCAGTCTCTCAGGCAATNGGTTACACTGCCCAATTTGGTTCAAATGCTAAGNGNATTCAAACNGGCTTTGCTGCACGGGCGGGACTTGAAGCTGCAGTTNTAGCTGAAAGTGGAGCCACGGGTAATTTGGATATAATAGAGAGTGATAGCGGTTTTTTTGCCTTACTTGGNCAGNATGATAAAGATCGCATTGATCTAATAGANAACAAAATTGGTAATAAATGGGCGTTACTAGAGCATGGTGTGTATTTGAAGCCTTGGCCAGTATGCAGCTACACTCACCGAGCTATTACAGCTGCATTAGATATCCGAAAAAGGCTAAAGAACCAATTAGATCAAATTACTGAAGTTCGAGTCGTTATGCCTGATTTTCATTATGCGATATTACCTTTCAAAATACCTCAAAATCATAATGAAGCCTTATTCTCTCTACCTGCATGTCTNGCAAAAATATTGATCGATGGTACTCTTACACTTANAGATTATGAAAATTCCTTTTGGGAAAAATCTGAGATACAACAACTAATANAAAAAGTTTTTGTTAAAACTGAGCCAGCACGTAACCTTTCTCTTAATTTTGATCCCGANCAGCCAGATCACCTTTCAATAAAATTAGAAGGCGGAGAATTAATTGAATCTAAGTGTGCATTCCCACTAGGCTCTCCACAAAATCCAATGAATTTGGATCAGCTCTCAGGTAAATTCCAATCAATTACCGGATATTCTGCAGAACGTTTTCAAAATCTATTAAAATGGCCACAAACCTCAGATGTTTTGAAATTTTTTAGAGAAGCTTCTGATCACTAACCGTATCTAAGGAATTATANCACTAATAGTAGTTTGCTATATAATGAAATTAAAACCAGCTCTTAGAAATGAATTAGAAATGGTGTTTACAGGTTAAATCATGATTAAACCAATGACTATACTTGATTGGGCAATATTAGGTCTAGCGGCTCTCTTGCTAGGCAGCACATTCGTTTTCATGAACATTGCCGTTTCGGAAGTTCATCCATTCACCGTNGCTGCTGCCCGCGCCATGGTGGCGGCACCAATTTGCTGGGCACTAATGATGTTTTTTGGCGCCAAGATGCCTAGATCAAGAAAGGAATGGATTGTTTTTTTCTGGCTTGGAGTTCTAACTGCAGCAATACCTTTTGGTACAGTCGCTTGGGGNCAACAACATATAGAAAGTGGACTAGCCGGTATTTTATTCGGAACTAGTCCGATAATGTCCGTTATATTAGCACCTCTATTTCTTAAGGAAGAGCGACTTACTTCAAGACGCCTTATAGGTAGTATAATTGGATTTATGGGTATTGTTATCTTAATTGGACCATCAGTCCTTGCTAATGCTACCGACCAATTATTAGGTGGTCTTATTACTCTGCTCGCACCAATTAGTCATACATTGGGAGCAATCTATGCACGCCATCATCCTAAACTGGCACCTCCAGCAATGGCTACTGGGCAAATGATTTTTGGATCAATAATCCTTCTACCTTTAGCATTTTATTTTGAAAATTCTCCAGCGATTGAAGTGAGTGGGGTTGCAATAGGTGCAATGGTTTGGGTTGGTATTGCTACTGCCTTTGCCATGAGCCTTTACTTTTTAGCTGTCAAAAGGGTTGGCGCTGCAAGAGTTTCTCTGGTACCTCTTTTCTTCCCTGTAGTGGCAATCATATTAGGTTTTATAATTCTTAAGGAAAGGCTCTCTGTAGAAGCGTTTCTTGGACTGGCACTCATTTTGACTGGAGCTATTGCGGTAAGTAGCTCATCACAGAAAAATTAATAAACTATAATTTTATATTTTGCTATTGTGTAAACACTTCTAAAGTAACCAGATATATTTTGATTTTATAGATTAGGAAAAACTCATGAGCTACGGGATATATGTAGGAAAAAATCTTTCAAGTACGGGTCATGCGTGGCTTGCGGGTTATGGAGATGAGCCATCTAGCCATTGGCTAGAAATTCATCCAAGAAAAAATCATTCTAAGAATGATTCCATGGTTGTTGGAGTTACTAAAGATTCTGAAATGCCAGGAAAATTAACCAAAATACCCGAAGTTCAAAACACAGCACATAACATTCGCGTCAACTATTCTTACTATAAGGGAGTCCCTGCTCCAATTACAAATGGAGGTTTAAATGAGTATGGAGTTGCAGTCCGAGATATTTGGTCTCCGTCCAGAAGAGAGCTTATAGATATGACCCCAAAGGACCAGACTGGGCCCAATTATAGTGACCTCTCTAAAATTGTACTGGAGCGCTCAAAAAGTGCGCGGGAAGGTGTGCAGATAATTGCAGATCTTACAGGCCAATTTGGTGAAAGTACCTATGGTGGAAATTCACATATAATTGCCGACTCAAAGGAAGCCTGGGTAGTCATTCAATTTGCAGGTGGACTAGGCTTATGGGCTGCAGAGCGACTGGGAGATAATACTATTAGAGCTTCGAGACCAGGATATATCCAAGAAATACCAATAGACGTCCCCAACCACCCTGATTTTCTTTATTCTCGCAACTTAGTGGAAGTAGCTAAGGAAAAAGGTTGGTATGATCAAGGTACCTTTAACATCAATCAGATTTATGGTGACTCCAAAGGCCCCTGGGATGGCGTT
>PBQX02000069.1:0-50503 GCA_002725175.2 Paracoccaceae bacterium | reverse complement strand
GGAAAAATATTCTATAAAGATGAATCTACACGATTAGGCTTGGGTTCTTTTAAAGCACTAGGTGGGGCATATGCGGTTAAGAGGGTCGCAAAGAATTATTCACTACTAGGTAATGAAATCAAAGAATTGGTTGTTGCTACAGCTTCTGCCGGTAATCATGGCCGTTCGGTGGCTTGGGGCGCAAAACAAGTTGGGTGTTCTGCGAAGATTTATATTCATTCAGGGGTAAGCAGAGCTAGAGCCGACGCGATGGCTAAATTTGGGGCAGAGATAATTAGAATAGATGGAAATTACGATGAAGCATTGGCTGAATGTATAAAAGCATCAAGAGAAAATTCTTGGGAACTTGTATCTGATACTTCTTGGGCTGGTTACGAAGATGTGCCTCTTGATATCATGTCGGGTTATGGAGTTTTAATGAGAGAGGCATTGGAGCAAATGGGATCGGTAAAGCCAACTCACTTGTTTTTGCCAGCTGGCTGTGGAGGTTTGGCTGCAGGATTAATTTCATTTCTCTGGCGGGAAATGAATGAAAATCTATGTGAGTTAATTTCAGTTGAAAGCAGTCATTCTAGTTGTATTTTGGAGAGTATTAAAGCGAAAAGACCTGTTTTTGTTGATATTAAGGAAGAAACCACGATGGTTGGTTTGTCTTGTGGTGAGGTTTCTGAGCAGGCCTGGAAGATTTTATCTAAAACTTTGTCACATTCAGTTTCGATATCTGACAAAGCTGTTGCTCCACTTATGAAGTTATTCTTGGACGGAAAATGTGGCGGCGGAAGTATTGAGGCGGGTGAGTGCGCCACTTCAGGCGCAGCATCCCTTTTAGCAATATGTAAGGAAAAAAAGTTAAAAAAAGAGATAAATTTAGATGAAGGCTCTATAGTTTTATTAATTGGAACTGAAGGCGCAACTGATATTGAAGCTTACAATGAGTTGATTTCTAAAGGTTCCTTAGTTGTCTGATCGAGGTAATTTATTAAAGAGGGGCTTTGAAAAATACGAATTTGAGGATCGCATCAATAATGCACAGAAGATTATGGAAAGAGACAATCTTGGGTGCATCCTTCTTGCGTCTGAACCTGAAATTTATTATTTCACTGGTTTCATCACGCAATTTTGGCAAAGCCCTACTCGCCCATGGTATGTTGTATTACCTTCGCACGGAAAACCTATCGCTGTAATTCCTTCTATCGGAGAAGAGCTTATGTCTTCCTGTTATGTAAAGGAGGTTAGAAGTTGGGTGTCTCCTGCAAGTAAAGATGATGGGTTGTCATTACTGAAGAAAACTTTGAAGGAGAACGTGAAAGGTTCGCAAAAAATAGGGTTGATGTTGGGTAGAGAAACATCTTTAAGAATGCCATTAGGTGATATTTTCTCATTATACAAATACTTGGGGGAAGAGAATTTTTTCGATGTTACGGATAGTATTCAATATTTACGAATGATTAAATCTCCAGCTGAAATTGAAAAAATAAAGTATGTATGCTCTCGAGTTTCAAAGGTTTTTTCTAATTTTCCGGATTACTTAGAGGTTGGCATTTCACTTTCTGATGTCTTTCGCCAATTCAAGGTTAATTGCTTAGCAGAGGGAGTTGATGATGTGAGTTATTTAGTTGGTGCTGCAGGACCAGGAGGTTACTTTGATATTATAGCACCACCGAATGACAGACCCTTAGAAGAAGGGGATGTATTAATGTTAGATACAGGTACAAAGTGGGATGGATATTTCTGTGACTTTGATAGAAATTTTGCGGTAGGAAAAGTAGACCATGAAGTTCATAAAATTCATGAAATCCTTTACGACTCAATAGATTTGGCCGTTAACGCTATTAANCCTAACAATGTTTCAATGAAAGATATTTTTAATGAAATGGACTCTTTTTTAAGATCTAATAATCTTNNAAAAAATAAATCNTCTGGCTCAGTTGGTNGATATGGNCATGGANTNGGNATTCANTTAACAGANCGNCCTTCTTTTATTTCTTGGGATGAAACNATNATTGAGCNAGGAATGGTTTTAACCTTAGAGCCTTCNTTATTATATGGTGAGGAAGGATTCCTCATGGTAGCAGAAGAAAATATCTTAGTTACAGATACAGGTGNAGAATTTTTGACATCTAGGTGGCCTCGTGAATTAAAGGTAATTTAGAAAGAAGGTTAATAATATTTAAATTGAATCCACTTGATTTCAGCTTTCCGATCAACTTAAATAGACATTAAATTTAAATGGAAAAATAATTTATGCCAAAAGACATTGAAAGGAAAATAGCCGTTATCTTTGTGACAGATGTCGTTGGTTTCAGCAAGAGTATGGAAANAAATGAGGATGAGACCCTTAGAAGTTTCCGTTCTTGCAGAGATATTCTCGATAACCTTTTTGAAGAGCATGGTGGGCGTATATTTAACACTGCCGGCGACTCTGTGCTAGCTGAATTTCAAAGTGCCGTGTCTGCACTTATGTGCGCAAAAGATTTTCAAAAACTTATTAGAGAAAGAAATGAAAATGTTTCTGAAGATTCAGTTATGCGNTTTAGGGTCGGTTTGAATATGGGTGATGTNATCGTAGAGGGAAGTAACCTTTATGGAGATGGAGTTAATGTAGCAGCNAGGTTAGAAGCACTTAGCCAATCTGATGGTGTNTGTCTCTCAAAAAGTATTATGGANTTTGTTNATAATAAGACTGATTTGGGTTTTCANGATCTGGGAGANCAGAAAGTAAAAAATACNACGGTTCATGCCTTTGATTTAACGGATCCCAATCTTGAGAAGAGAAGTGTGGAGAGTGAAATAGTTAAGGAGAATGAGTTTAGCAAGGCTCCAAGCATAGCAGTATTGCCATTTAGTAATTTAAGNAATGATCCTGAGCAGGAATACTTCGCTGATGGAATTACTGAAGATATTGTATCACACCTATCNCAATGGAAAACCTTCCCCGTAATATCTAGCAATTCAGTATTTACATATAAGAACTCAAAAGAAACGACAAAGAAAATAGCAGATGATCTCGGTGCACGTTATCTAGTAGTTGGNAGTGTGCGCAAGGGTGGAAATAAAGTAAGAATTAATGTGAAATTAATTAATTGTGAAGATGACACTCAAATATGGTCACAGAATTGGGATAGATCTCTNGATGATATTTTTGAAATTCAAGATGAAGTTTCTCAAAAAGTTGCTGTTATNATTTCTCCTGCNTTAAAGCTAAATGAATTAAANNGNTTAAATGAAAAAAAACCGGTCAANTACAGTTCATGGGACGAATTTTTAAGAGGTCAATCTTTTTACAANAAGGTAAANCAGACCAAGGGGNTGGATATTGAGAGCCAAATTGAGCTAAAAAGAAAGGCAATTAAGCATTGTGAAAAAGCAATTTCTATAGATGACAACTTTGGAGAACCTCACATAATTATAGGAAGCTGTATTATGGACTTCATATTTGAGCCCACACTAGCTTCTGAACGTCATCAAAACGAAAAAAAATTACATGATCATGCCGAAAAGGGTTTAAATTTAGATCCAAATAATCCAGATGCAATTATACTGAAGGCCATCTCTTTTTATGTAAAGCAAGATCCTAGTAGATTTGTTGAGCTTATAGAAAAGGCACTTAGCGTTAATCCCAACCATCCGCGATCACTTCAGATGTACTCCATGCAACTTCAGAGAGAAGGAGAGTTCGATAAGGCTATTGATTATGTTAAGCAGGCCATGGAAATAGANCCTGCTTCTAAGCAGGAATTGGATGGGTGGTTAATTTTTTGTTATATTGCTAAGAAAGATTGGGAAAACGCTTTAATTTCAATNAACCGCAATATTGAAGATGTTCCGCACAATAGGCTATTTGGGTTTAAAGCAGCCGTTTTAGCATTAGATGGCAAGGTNGATGAGAGTAAAATTTGGCTTGAAAAATACCTGAAAGATAGGCCTGACGTNAAAACGATGGATGACTATAAAAAAGTTGTACCGGAAATGAATGACTACCTAAAAAATAATTTAATCGAAGGTATGAAGNTAGCTGGACTTCCTGATTAAATTTAATAAGTCATTCAATTTTAGGGTAAGTTATTTTTTCATCAGAGTACCTGTACCATGAAATAAACTGATCCATTTCATAACAAACAGTATTTACTAATCTTGAAACTCCAATCTCNTCTAACTGCTGNTGTATAAGTGATTCTTCGGTTGACTCCCAGTGGCAAAAAAAGAACTCACCAGTTCCNGCCCAGGTTTGTCTGCATTTTGCAAGAGGNANGCTNTCGCATCTATCTGCCCACNCCTTTTCGGTCTCAACAGCTTGCGGTGGATTTTGTTTTTCAGGGTGGGTGTGGTATTCTTTGCGAGCCTCTTCAGACACAAATGTATGGACTGCTACCCAATGTTTTATANTCATTTTATTCTCCATTCTGTTTTAATAAGNTAATTAGAAATTTTAGTTAGTTTAACAGATTTGCNATTTTGTGGACATTTGTTTATGTTTTTATTTAGTTTAATTTTTGAATTAATAGGAGATTTAAATGACAATAATTGCAGCAAGAAAATTAATACCAACTCTTGGAAANGATAATATTGGTAAGGAGCGAGTTAAGGCTGCAGCTGAAATTTTCAAAAGACACGGTGCAAGTTCTAGAGTTATGAGTGTGGTAGGAGGAGAAGGTGCGGGCGAAATCCATATGTACTCNGGTTACCCAACTGTAGCAGCTGGTGCCAAAACNTTTGAGGCAGTAGGAACCGATCCTGATTTTCAAGCTCTTATGGCCAAAAGAGAATCTGATCCTGCTGGTGAAATTATTGGACCTGAGGTTTTTCGGGTTCTTTATGGAGATAGNCAAGTAGATAAAAAGGTAGTTGTACAACGTGAGTATCATATGCCCAGAGAAAATGTTCCAAAGGCTATGGANATGATGCCTAGATTGGAGAAAATAATAGGATCATTAGGTATAGGTGTGATGTCAGGGGTGCCTCTAATCGCNTCTGACCATGAAATGGCAATGGTGATTTATTATTTTAATGATCTTGAACATTGGGGTAATTCAGTTGACAAAATGATTGCTTCTCCTGATTTTCAAGCTCTACTATCTGATGCAAATGAACTTGGAACTTTAACTTGNTCTAGATTGCTTGTGGATATCTAAAATACTNCAATTACCANGAAATTNGGTCAAGGCCATTTCTTGTTAAATAAATATTTGTTTTTGAGAANGGNTTTGACCCAAAAAAGCCATAGTGAGCAGAAAATGGAGAAGGATGAGCACTTTCAATAATNAAATGATCTGATTTATTGATTAACTTAGTCTTCTCTCTTGCATAATTTCCCCACAAAATAAATACTACATTTTTTTTGTTGATACTAATGGTCTTAAGGACAAAATCAGTGAAACTTTCCCAGCCTTTTCCTCGATGAGAGCCCGGCTTACCTTTTTCAACTGTTAGGCAAGAATTCAATAACAGGACACCNTGCCTTGCCCATGTTTCCAGATTTCCTGTTTTAGGAGGGCTTATATTTAGGTCATTATTTAGTTCTTTAAATACATTTTGCAATGAGGGGGGCATTTTAATTGGGTCTCTTACAGAAAAACTCAAGCCATGGGCTTGTTCTGGTCCATGGTAAGGGTCTTGGCCTAAAATAACGACTTTAGTATTTGGGAAGGAAGTTTTCCAAAAAGCATTAAATATTTCTTTTCCTTGAGGATAAATAGTTTTCCCTTTTTTGATCTCTGTGCGTAGAAATTTACTCAAGTCTTGCATGTATTGAGATTGAAGTTCGGAGCTCAATAATGGCTTCCACGTTGCTTCAATTTGAATGTTTTTCATCCTTANAGAATAGAAAAGTATTTATATACAGCAAGTCCAAAAGAGTCCTTTTTAACCAAGNTTTGTACTGGTTTGCGAATATACTTTTCCCTATTAAAATGNTATTAGTCTGGTAATTAAAATTATTGAGTGCTCTAAATTGTTTTATGCTGGATATGGCTCTAACCTAAATATATCGCAAATGCGAGAAAGGTGCCCTAAGGCTAAGCCCTTGGAAACAAGAGTATTAGAGAACTGGCAGCTATGTTTTAAGGGGGTTGCGGATATTTTTCCATCTGAAGGTTCTATTGTTAATGTTGGGGTTTATNAAATAACAAAGGAATGTGAAAATGCNTTAGATTATTACGAGGACTACCCNAATTTATACAGAAAGAAGTATTTATCTTTAGATGGATATAATAAGCCTATTCTTACGTATGTTATGAACCCTGGATATGGAATAGGTCCACCATCAACCTTATATTTTAATGCAATCAAAGACGGGTATAAAGATTGGAATATAAAAATCAATGATTTGCTTGAAGTCGCTAAGAGATCACTTCACAGAGGAGAGCTTGAGCCATATAGAAGTATTCGNTGGAAAGGGACAGAATTAGTNACAGAAGAATTCTTACATGCTGAAAAAATAAGTCAATAAAAGGATTGCAAATATATATTCGGGAAATTTTATTATATTTGTCTCATTCTGCATGTTTTGGACGTCTGCCAACCATCTGGATAGTTACTGTCGAAAAGACAAGTTCTCCATTTTGGTTAAATGCTTCGAAAAGAAGTTTTAGTATACCTAAATTTTTTTTCGTCGATGATTTTCGAGTTTCTAATATTGTTCTAAATACNTCAAGAGTATCATCGGGTCGGACTGGCTTTAACCATTTTACATTTTCTAAACCTGGAGAACCCATGCTGTCTGTTTCCAATAAATAACTGTCACACATTAATTTCATGACTATACAACAGGTTTGCCAACCACTTGCGATTAAGCCATTAAATTGCGATTCTTTAGCTTTTTCTTCATTTGTATGGAAATATTGAGGGTCATATTTTTTTGCAAAGTCAATTATTTCATCTTTACTAATTGATTTAAATCCTAAGGAAATCTTTCCATCCTTTTTAAAATCTTCCCAATAGTATTTTTTCCTCATCTGGGTTTCCTAATACGGCACTGGTGAAGATAGGAGTTATAAAATGTATTCAAATTAGTANGGAGATTCTGAGACAGTACTTCGCATTGCAGCGTTTTCGGCCTCAACTTCATTAAGGTGTGCTAATACCAAATCGCTAATAGAAATAAATTCTATCATNTGCTCCGATTCATCAACTACAGGTATATGTCTAAAATGTCCCTTATTCATATCTTTGATGACATCTCGTAAAAGGTCAGTTTTTTTNCATTTTTTTACTTTGGTNGTCATAAAAAGGTTCACTTCTGAATCAAGAGTTGCACCCTCGCTTGATAGGGCTTTAACGATGTCTCTTTCTGAAAGAACNCCCAGTATTTTNATNCCATCAATAGAAACAGGAAGTGCTCCTATATTATTCTCTGCCAATAATTTTGCGGCGTGGCCAAGTGTATCATCAGGTGACACATATTTTATAGGGCTTTCTTTTTTAAAGCCAAGAGCGTGTGAAATTAGCATTATCTAAACCTTATTTATNGGAAACTCATATTTCAAAACTTNTCTAAATAAAAGAAGTTTTTCCAAAAAATATCGAATTTTTGAGCCTTTTATAAAAAAAATGATAAATAACAGGTTCAATTACTTTTATGCCACTTAAGTAATAGTGGATTTTCTTCTAAAAGACACTTAAAAGCTATCACAGAGTAATCTTGAGTCTATGTTTTAGGATATAACGTGCCAAACAATACAAATNGAAAATTTAAGGCAGCAATCCTTGGTGCGAGTGGTTATACGGGTGCTGAACTTGTAAGAATATTAAGTGACCACAAGGCAATTGATATTTTTTCGTTATCAGGTGATAAAAAAGCGGGGCTCGAGTATTCTGAAGTGTTTCCACACCTCAGACATTTGAGTCTCCCAAATTTAATTACTATCAATCAGTTAGATTTCTCCCAAGTTGATATTGTATTTTCTGCACTACCTCATGCTACTTCTGCTAATGTTATTAGAAAAATTCCACATAATTTGAAGATAATAGACCTTTCTGCCGACTTCAGGTTAAGTGATTTAAGCCAATATGAATATTGGTATGGCACAAAGCATTCTTATCCAGAAGGGATGGGAAGAGCAGTTTATGGATTAACCGAGTTTTATAGAGAAGAAATAAGGCATGCAGGCATAGTGGCATGTACTGGTTGCAATGCTGCTACAGCACTTTATCCTTTGTTGCCTCTTTTGAAAAATAATGTTGTTAAACTGTCTAATATTATTATTGATATTAAAACGGGTATTTCTGGGGCTGGACGTACTCTTAGAGAAAATCTTCTTCATTCAGAATCCTCGGAAGG
This sequence comes from Paracoccaceae bacterium, assembly GCA_002725175.2. Classification (GTDB taxonomy): domain Bacteria; phylum Pseudomonadota; class Alphaproteobacteria; order Rhodobacterales; family Rhodobacteraceae; genus CACKLF01. The sequence goes on along the minus strand of PBQX02000069.1, from coordinate 42,225 downwards.
TGTCTCTCCTTATGGAGTGCTGGGGCATAGGCATATAGGTGAGTTAAGGCAGGAGCTTTCTAAGGTTGCAGGAAGTGATGTTGATGTTACATTCATTCCGCATCTACTGCCGCAGAATAGGGGAATTTTAGGCAGTATTTATGTGAATGGATCTTCAGATGAAATATATAATGTTTTGAGTAGGCATTATAGGGATGAGTTTTTTATATCGGTACTGCCCTTCGGAGAAGTTCCTTCTACAAAGCATGTTAGGGGCTCTAATTTTGTACATATTGGGGTGGCTAATGGAACTAAGAAGGATCAATCAATAGTTTTTTGTGCCCTGGACAACTTGGTAAAAGGTTCAGCTGGACAGGCCGTCCAGAATGCAAACTTAGTACTGAATTTAGAAGAACAACATTCACTCCAAAGCAGCCCTATTTTTCCGTAGTTATAGAGAATGTTATCTTATAAAAAGAAGTTGAGGATAAGAATAATTTTTGTCGGGTTATTTTTCTTGTTAATATCTTCCGTCTTTCTAGGTTTTGCTTTTAGGGAAGGTATTGAATTTTATAAAGTTCCATCTCAGATATTACAATCTCCGCCCAAGGCCTCTATAAAATTAAGAATGGGAGGGTTGGTTGAAAAAGGTAGTGTCAAGCGATTAGAGGATTCAAAAATTATTTTTGGTGTAACCGATACCGTAAATTCTATTAATGTTTATTATGAAGGAATCCTCCCAGATTTGTTTTCTGAGGGTCAAGGGGTCGTTGTATTAGGTACCTTTAATGGCCAGTCTTTTCAGGCTGTGCAGGTTTTGGCCAAGCATGATGAAACATATATGCCAACAGAAGTAATTAAATCTTTAGAGAGGGAAGGGATTTATTTATACAAGGATAATTAAAAGTGTATATTCATACGTGGTAAGAATAAATTGGGCTAAGTTTTGAGCAGTACAATAGAAATAGGCCATTTTTGTGTCATTTTAGCTTTAATACTAAGCATTTCACAGTTATTCATTATATCCCTTGGCAATCTCAAAGAGTGGGTTGAATGGATATCAATAGGTATATTTATTACCCCAATAGTTTTTTTCCTTGTATTAATGGGGCTTTTGTCAATTTTATTTGCCTTCATTAGATCTGACTTTTCTCTTATGCTAGTTGCACAGCATTCGCATTCTCTTAAGCCTATGCTTTATAAAATTACAGGCCTATGGGGTAATCATGAAGGCTCTATGATGCTTTGGGTATTCTTCATGAGTCTTTTTTCATTATTATTATTTTTACTTAGACATCAGTATCCTGTGAAATTTTTTTCATATTTACTAATTTCTCATTCGATAATAGTTTCAGCTTTCTTGTATTATTTAATTTTCGCTTCAAACCCCTTTGTCAGGATTTTAACTCCTCCTCCTGATGGGTTAGGTCTTAATCCTGTATTGCAGGATCCAGCCTTGGCTTTCCACCCTCCAATGTTATACCTTGGATACGTTGGTCTCTGTATTTCATATTCCTTTGCAGTTGCAGGAATGATTGAGGGAAAAGTAGATTCAAGGTGGGCATCTTGGGTTCGTCCTTGGACATTAGTATCATGGATTTTTCTTACTATTGGAATATCATTAGGCAGCTGGTGGGCTTATTATGAACTAGGTTGGGGTGGTTTTTGGTTTTGGGATCCAGTGGAAAACTCATCATTGATGCCCTGGTTGGCAGCTACCGCTCTTTTGCATTCACTTAACGTATTACTCAAAAGAAACTTTTTAAAAAGTTGGACATTACTGCTTGCTTTATTTGCATTCACTTTTTCCCTTATTGGTACTTTTATTGTAAGGTCAGGAATAATTGCATCGGTACACGCTTTTGCAGTAGATCCGGAGAGGGGTGTTTATCTTTTACTAATAATCCTATTGTTGTTTTCTTTTGCATTCGTTCTTTATATTTATAGATTTAAAAATTTTTCTGGAAACTCAGTATTTGGTATTTTCAGTCGTGAAAGCGGTTTGATTTTTAATAATTTACTCCTTACCGTTTCCGCATTGGTTATCTTTTTAGGTACTATTTGGCCATTTATTATTGAGGTTTTTTTTGGAGAACAAATCTCTGTTGGTCCTCCATACTTTAATCTATCTTTAGCGCCATTTGCTTTCATTATGGGCATTTTTCTGCCTCTCGGGGCAAGCATTAAATGGAGGAGAGATTTTGTTCTTCCCTCAATACATAGATTGCAATTTGCTTTTTATATTTCAGTGGCAACTGCAGCAATCATTATATTTATTTTTAAAAACCCAAGTTTCCTTTTATTTACAGGAGGGGCCTTATCTGCATGGATAATAATTGGCTCTATGACAGATTTTTTGAGTAGATTTAAAAATATTAATTTGCCATCCAAAATGTCTTCATCAATCACTTTTATTTTAACTAGAACTGAATTTGGAAAAAATATTTCCCATATGGGAGTTGGTCTTTTAATATTTGGAATAGCTGCAGTTTCAACTTTAGAGAAGGAAATAATAAAAGAGGTTCAGGCAGGTGATCGCTTCATTTTGGCAGGTTATGAAATTACTTTTAATGGCGTCAAAAGAGAAACCAGATCGAATTATATTGCTGACGTAGCATTCTTATCCATAAATGGAGAAGCAGGTACTTTTACTTTATTTCCTGAGAAACGGTTTTATTCCTCACAAGAAGCAGTGACTTCAGAAGTGGCAATAAAAAAATATATCAGTCAAGATGTCTATGCAGTTCTTGGTGATTTCAGAAAACCTAAAGATTCTAGTGAAAATTATTGGGTTCTTCGAATCTATATTAAACCTTTTATTAGTTTCATCTGGTTTGGCTCATTCTTTGTGGTACTTGGCGGGTTCATAAGTTTATTTATAAGAAAAAGGAATTTTTCAAAAAATGTTGAGATATAAAGAATGATTAGACATCAAAAGTTAAGAGAAATATTTCTTAATGTAGCGATCGGTATTCTTTGTTTTGTATTTTTTTCGACCCCTGGTCAAGCAGTTGAGCCTGATGAGGTTTTAGAGAATTCAAGTTTGGAACTAAGAGCAAGAAATCTATCTAAGGAACTCAGGTGTCTAGTTTGCATGAATGAAAGTATTGATGAATCAAATTCAATAATAGCAAGAGATCTTAGGCTTTTACTACGAGATAGATTGAAAGCAGGAGATAGTGATGAAGAGATTTTGAATTTTTTAGTTGGACGATACGGGGAATATATTTTGTTAAAGCCAGTATTGGATGGAAAAAATATCTTTTTATGGTTCGTCGGTCCATTTGTATTTGTAATATGTTTAGTTGGCTTGCTTACGTCATTTATGTCTGGAGCTAACTTAGATAAAAAACCTAAAAGAACCATAGGCTCTAATAAAAATAAGTAAATCCAAATATTTTTTAATATAAATATGATTAAAACCTTGTGAAGTTTTTAAAATGTGTCCTAAAACTTTAAGATGGAAGAAAATTTAATAAATGGTGAGATTGCTAATCGCCTTTCAGAGAACAAGAGCTTTGTTAAATATTTTGAAGACAACTCTGTAATTGATCTTAAGGATTTTGTTTTAAAGATTCATTTTTCCAGCCCTCACTTAGCAAGGTCTCTGGATAGAGAAGTTGATTGGGTATTTTCTAACTTTAAAACATCTTTTGATGTAATGCTGGATGATCTAATAGATGAGTCTAAAAAACTATTATATCTTAAGGACTTAGAATTTATTTCTAACAAATTAAGAATTTTAAAAAGACGAGTGGCCTTGATAGTTGCCTGCGCTGATATTTGTAAAATTTGGAGCTTAGATAAGGTCACTTTAAAACTGACCCAGTTTGCAGATTCCTCGTTATCTACAGCTTTTGATGCAGTAGTGCAAAATTTTTGGATGAAAAAGAAAAAGAGGGAATTTAATGAAGTATTTGGCTCACGTAAGAATATTAAATCTTCTGACCTAGGGTTTATCGTAATTGCAATGGGGAAGATGGGCGCATTTGAGCTAAACTACTCCTCTGATATCGACTTCAATGTATTTTATGACTCGAAAATATTCAGCAAGGACCAATTATTAATTTTTCAGCCCATATTAATTAAAATTACGAGGGATGTAATAAAATTAATGTCTGAAATTAATGAGGAGGGCTATATTTTTAGATGTGATTTAAGATTGCGACCTGAGCCATCAGTTAATCCCGTTTGTATGCCGGTAAAATTTGCATTGGAATATTATAAGGAAAAGGGACGTACATGGGAAAGATCAGCCTATATCAAAGCTCGCGCAGTTGCTGGAGACATTAGCAAAGGAAATTGTTTTCTAACAGATTTGGAGCCCTTTATTTGGAGAAAAAAACTTAACTATTTTGCGATACAAGATACACAAGAAATTCGAAAAAAGATTGCGCGAAAAGAAGGTAAAGGCCAGAAGGTTGGTGTCCTAGGTTTTAACGTGAAAGTCGGATCTGGAGGCATTAGGGATATAGAACTTTACACCCAAACTCTTCAATTAATTTACGGAGGAAGAGACAAAAATGTAAGGTGTTTAGGCACATGTCAATCTTTGCAGGTGCTCAAAGAAGAAGGTAGAATTACAGAAAATACTTTAAGAGAGTTAAGTAAAGCCTATGAGTTTTATCGTAATCTTGAACATAGAATTCAGATGTTGAATGATTCTCAAACTCATGAAATTCCAAAAACTGAAGAGGGAATAGCTGCAATCGCAGTTCTTATGATGATTTCTGTAAGTGAGTTGGAGGATTCAATAAGATATTATCAAAATAATGTAATTGGAATTTGTGATGAGTTCTTTTCGGTATTTTCTGAAGATAAAAACATTTCGGATGAAGTGCTTTTTTTGCCTACAAATTCATTTAAGAAATTGGGATCTACATATGATCTTGGTGAAAAATGGAATAAGTATAATGCCTTTAAATCCCAGAGATCAAAATTTTTATTTTCAAAAATAGAAAAGAGTTTATTTGAAATGATTTCAAATACTTATAGTCCAGCGGAAACATTGGCAAATATTGATATATATTTTTCTCAATTATCATCCGGCGTTGAAATATTTTCGCTCCTTAATTCTAATAGGAGCTTCTTAAACATTTTTGTAGATATTGCCTCAAAGGTTCCTCAAGTACTGGAGGAAATGGGTCAAAATACTGATATTTTGGCTTCTGTTGTTAATAAGGATTTTTTTCATAGCTTCCCAACTTTAGAAGGTGTTTTATTTGAGTTGGACCGCATCTTAAATGTTAAATCTTTTGACTATGAGGACAAGTTAAGCTTGATCCGCCAGTTTGTTAAGGAATTAAAATTTAAGGTTGCGGTTCATCTTATTCAAAGGAAATCCAATATTGAGGAAGCTAGTTTTTCATATTCTATAATAGCTGAGGCTGTATTGCAAATTCTAGCACCCATTGTCACAGAGAATTTTTCTAAGCGATATGGCCCACTTAAGAGCAAAGGTTTTGCGATTATTGGCATGGGTAAGCTTGGCTCACGAGAAATGACCCTTACTTCGGACCTCGATTTAATAATAGTGTATGATCCTGTGTCTTTAGAAAACTCGGAGAAATCGTCCAAAATACATCCGTCAACTTATTTTTCAAAGTTAACGAAGGAACTGGTATCGGCACTCACTTCAACGATGAAAGATGGCTACCTTTACAAGGTTGATATGCGATTAAGACCCTCAGGGAGTAAAGGTCCTGTAGCAGTGTCCTTTTCAAGCTTTTCAAATTATCAGAAAACTGAAGCCTGGACATGGGAGCACTTGGCATTAATTAGAGGAAGAGTAGTTTACGGTGAAAAAAGTTTTTCTTTACGTATTGAAGGCGTTATCAAGGAATCTTTGAGAGCTCCTAGAGATGTATCTAAGGTATTTTTAGATGTTAAAGATATGAGGGGAAAATTATTTGATAATCTTAAATTGGAGAATAAGAAGATTAAATCATTGAATATAAAGGTGGGTCAAGGGATGATGCTTGATCTAGAGCTTTTAATTAAGATGGGAGCTTTAATTACAAAGCAAGAAAATGGAAAAAATATATCTTATTTAATCGATAAATTAGAGGATATAAAATATTTTTCTAACGAAGAAGTTGATTTAATGAGGAAAGCATGGAGAATTTTTTATACAAGTGATTTTTTGAGTAGGTATTTTAATTTTGATTTATCAAAATCAACTGATTTTGACAGTTATTGCTGGTCAGAACTTTTTCAGAAAGACTCTTTTTTTATTTTTCTTAAAGATTTTCTTTCTGAAGATTTAACTAAGGATACCTTAAAAAAACATTTAGAATCTTCGGTAGGCCTATTGTCTAATGAAATAAATTCTGTATTCAATAGTAAGCTCTTAGGTTAGGTTATGGCAAATAAACTTGGGCAATCATGAATAAGGGTAATTTTTTAAGTGATCCAAAGGGCTTAATTTTTGAGGCCTACAACATCGAAGATATAAGTGAACCTGAGTGCCGGTCAATTTTCTTGGATTGGGCATTAAGTTTAGATTCAAAATTTGATCCAATGGAAGAAATAAGAAGTTATCTTAAATATTATAAAGAAATTACCCCCAATCATCCTATGAATTCAGTACTTTTGGAAGGTTTAGAGGTGAAAGCAAGGCGAGGATTGCGGAGAGCAAATAAACTGAAATTTCCTCAGAGAAATTAATTAAGCTTCAATTTTTCTATTATTCTAGCCCAGGTATTTGCACCTTTAAAAAAACTTTCTAACTCATATTGCTCGTTTGGGGCATGGATATTGTCCTCGTCCTTTCCGAATCCAATTAACAATGAATCCACTCCGAGAATATCTTTTAAGTCAGTAACAATAGGGATTGATGCTCCTGCTCCTGCTAAAATTGGAGCTATTCCCCATTCTTCGATCAGTGCTTCTTTTGCTACGGAGATTATTTTAGATTTAGAAGACACAACTGATGCTCTCGTTCCAAAGCCTTCGATAAAGGATACTTTACAGTCATTTGGAAGCATATTTCTTACAAAGTTTCGAAAGCAGGTTTTAATTTTTTCTGGGTTTTGATCCTTTACCAATCTAAAAGATATATTTGCGAAGGCTTCAGCAGGTATTATTGTTTTAAAGCCCTTTCCAGCATAGCCTCCACTTATTCCTGTTATTTCACACGAAGGTCTTGACCAAAGATTTTCTATAATGGAGTAATGTTTTTCACCTGCTGAAGAGCTTAAGCCTACATCATTTAAAAATTTCTTTTCATCAAAGTTAAGTGAGGCCCATTGCTCCTTCTGATTCTTATTTAGAGAAATTACATCATCATAAAAATTAGGAATTTGAATTCTTCCATTCTTGTCGTGGATATTGTTTATTATGCTGCTAAGAGCTTTAATAGGGTTTGTCGCTGCGCCCCCATAGAGCCCAGAATGTAGATCTGTGGTTGCAGCCTTAATTTTAATTTTTAGACTTACTTCACCTCGAAGCATGGTAAAAATTGAAGGTCTCCCTTGTTCAAAACCAGTGTCGCAAATTAGTGCGTAATCACAAGTTAGAAGGTTTTTATTTTCTTTCAGAAACTCACTGGTTGAAGGAGAGCCGCATTCTTCCTCTCCTTCTATTAAAACCTTTAGATTAAAGGGAAGTTCCTTATATATATTCAAGAATGATCTACATGCTTCAAAAAAGGTAAGGATTTGGCCTTTGTCATCTGAAGAACCTCTGCCATGAATTACTTGTTTTCCACCTCTATTTAGAATTTTTGGTTCAAATGGATTAAATTCCCATAGTTCAGTTGGGTCAGGAGGCTGTACGTCGTAGTGACCGTAGAATAGGTATGTTGGTTTGCTTTTATTTGGATTTGGAGAGGCTCCAAATACTATTGGATGATCTCCAATATCATAATTTTTCACTGAAAGTCCGAGGTTACTTATCTCATTACCTATCCAATTAGCAGCACTTCTACAATCTTCTTTATAGTGAAGGTCTGTTGAAATTGATTTAATTCTCAAGAATTCGAAGAGCTTACTAAGAGAATCTTCCTTCCTTAGATCAAGATCTGATAAAACCTTCGCAATACTCATAGCCAGGACATTACTTTTCAGAAGACCTAGAATACACGTATTTTAATTCAGAGCTAAGATCCGGGCGGAATTTATATCCGTGCAAATTAAATCCTTTTAAATCTTGGCAATTATTAATTTTATTTCTTACGATATAGTTCGCCATCGCTCCACGGGCTTTCTTCGCAAAAAAACTAATTATTTTTGCTACTCCGTCTTTCTCTTCTAAAAAATCTGTATCCAAAATTTTTGCATCGATATTATTTACATCAACCACGTTAAAATACTCTTTTGATGCAAGATTTATTATTGTCTTTTCTTTATGATTTGAAAGAATTGAGTTTAATTCCTTTAGTATTAGGTCTCTCCAAAAATCGTATAAATCTGAACCTTTTTCGTTATTAAGTTTTGTTCCCATTTCAAGGCGGTAAGGTTGGATCAAATCACTTGGTTTAAGAAGGCCATATAGGCCAGAAATAATTCTGATACTATTATCAGCGTACATTATCTCCTTATCGGAAAATGATTGTGCGTCTAACCCCACATAAGTGTCTCCAGAAAAGGCATAAAGCGCCTTCCTGACCGAACTTTTGTCAGGCTGAAGCTCGAAATTTTTATAGCGATCCATATTTAATTTTAGTAAGTTATCACTTATCGGAAGTAATGTTTTTAGTTTCTGGAAAGAAAAGTCGTTTAATTGTTTTGCGAGTTGATAGGCCTCCTTATGAAAAAGAGGTTCTCCGCCAGATAAATTAGTATCCGGAGTTTCAAAGTTCATTTTTTTAGCAGGCGAAAGTAGCGCTAACATTTAACCTCTGTATGCAAAAAAAAATATTCTTTTTTATTATATCTAAAAAATCCAACCTCCGCCATAGACTCTAGTATTTATTTCATCATAAAATACACAAGCTTGTCCAGGAGCAACCCCCTCTTCATTTTCATATAGCTCAATAATAGCGTCTCCAGATCCAGTGTTCCATAATTTTCCTAATTTCGGAGGGCGGGTAGACCTTACTTTAAATTTTAATTTAATTCCTTCAGAAGACAATTTTTCAAAACTATTATTTCCGAGCCAATTTACATTTTTTATCCTAATACTTGTGGTAGTAAGTTCTTTTCTTTCTCCTACAATTACTTGTGATTTTTCGGAATCAAGTCTTATCACATAGTAAGGCTTGCCTCCCCCTATACCAAGTCCACGCCTTTGCCCAACGGTATAGTGTATAATTCCTTTATGTCTGCCTAATTTATTCCCAAAAGTATCAATTATATCACCTCTAATATTAGCTTTGGGGTAATTTTCCTTTATAACATCCGCATAAGTTCCTTTATTGACAAAGCAAATATCTTGGCTATCTGGTTTCTCGTGAATCTTAAGCCCTAGTTCCTTTGCTAGTATTCTAGTTTCAGTTTTAGATTTAAAATGGCCCAAGGGAAATCTTAAGAAATTTAATTGATCAGCTGTTGTTGCAAATAAAAAGTAGCTTTGATCTTTTTCTTTATCCTTGGCCGAATGCATTTCTGGTCCAAATTTTCCTTCTTTTCTTTGTATATAGTGGCCAGTTGCCAGACAATCTGCATCCAAATCTCTTGCAGTTTTAAGGAGGTCTTTAAACTTAATTTTTTCATTGCATCTTATGCAAGGTACTGGAGTATCTCCTCTAAGGTATGAAGATGCAAAATCATCTATCACCTCTTTTTTAAATTGATCTTCATAGTTGAGTACGTAGTGTGGGAAATTAAATTTGTCTGCTACTCGCCTAGCATCTTTAATGTCTAACCCTGCGCAACATGCTCCTTTCTTTTTAATGCTATTGCCATAATTAAACAATTGGAGAGTTATTCCTATGACATTATAGCCTTCTTTAGCAAGCATTGCGGCGACCACTGAGCTATCTACACCTCCAGACATAGCAACAACCACTTTGGTATCTTTTGGGTCTTTGTAGAAACCCAAGCTATTAGTCTCGCAATTTTCTAGTTTTCCCATAAAAACCCAGATTTGGTTAAATTAAACATAAATTTTAGTAGCATTAGTGATGTATTTGGGCCTAATATTCAAAAAAATCAACAACTAATTTTAATTAATTAAACTCCAGTTAAAATAATGAAAACTCCAAACATTAAATATAATAATGATGTAAGTAGCGCTGAAAAAAGGCTCTCACATTTGACCAAAATTTTAAAAAATGCTCAAGAATCTTATTATAATGATGATGATCCTTCAATTTCTGACGGGGAATATGATAAATTATTATTGGAATATAAGAATATAGAAAAAGAATTTCCCTCTCTATTGGATTCTGGGTCCCTTTCTCAAAAAGTAGGAGCTAAGCCAAGTTCAAAATTTAAGAAAGTTAGCCATCAAAAGGCAATGCTTTCTTTGTCAAATGCATTTGAAGAAAATGATCTTGCGGAATTTGATTTAAGAATAAAAAAGTTCCTTAATATTGATTTGAAAGAACCCCTAGAGTACACGGTGGAGCCAAAAATTGACGGTGTATCTTTGTCTTTATTGTATGAAGATGGGAATTTAATTAGAGCAGCAACTAGAGGGGATGGACAAGAGGGAGAAGATGTTACGCAAAATGCCCTAGTGATCCAGGAAATACCTTCAAAGTTGAATTCTTCAGGAGTAAAAATACCGCAGTCCTTTGAAGTAAGGGGAGAGGTATTCATTACCAAGCATGATTTTAATCTGTTAAATATAAGCCAGGAAAAAAATAACCTTAAGTTATTTGCAAATCCAAGAAATGCTGCGGCAGGAGCATTGAGGCAATTAGATTCAGAAATAACAAAAAAACGGCCCTTAAAGTTTTATGCCTATAGTTTAGGACACTGTTCACATGATATATTCACCTCGCAAAAGGATTTTTTGGAAAATTTGGCAGTTTTTGGTTTTTTGGTGAATGATTTAAGTCAGACTGTTTCTGGTGTCCCATCATTAATAGAGATTTACAAGGATATTTTGGAAAAGAGGGCGTCCTTAAATTATGACATTGATGGCTTGGTTTATAAAGTAAATGATTTTCTGCTTCAAAGTAGACTGGGGGAGAGATCCAATACTCCTCGTTGGGCGATTGCTCATAAATTTCCAGCTGAAGAAGCTTACACGACTATTGAAGATATTGAGATACAAGTAGGGCGCACGGGTGCCCTATCTCCGGTAGCCAGACTTTCTCCTGTAAATGTCGGTGGAGTTTTGGTTTCTAGTGCTACATTGCATAATGAAGATTATATAAAAGGTTTCGACAGTGAAGGAAATAAAATAAGAGATGGAAAGGATCTAAGAATAGGTGATTTTGTAAGAATTTACAGAGCCGGTGATGTTATACCTAAGATAGAAGATGTCGATATCTCAAAAAGAAGCAAAGAATCAAAAGCTTATTTGTTTCCAAGGTCATGCCCTTCTTGTGGAAGTAATGCCGTTAGAGAGCAGGATGATGCTGTTTGGAGGTGTTCTGCAGGTTTAGTTTGCAACGAGCAGGCAAAAGAAAGGATTAAACATTTTGTATCTAAGAAAGCTTTTAATATTGATGGCTTAGGTGATAAAATTATTGATCAATTTTACGAGTTAGGATGGATCCGCTTTCCACATGAAATATTTCTTTTAGAACAGAAATATGGGAATAGTTCTTATACCAAGTTAAGTGAAAGAGAAGGGTGGGGAAAATTGTCCGCTGAGAACTTGTTTGAATCTATAAATAATAAGAGAAAGATAGGCCTGGCAAGATTTATTTTTTCTCTTGGAATTCGACACGTAGGAGAGAATACGGCAAATCTCCTTGCGGAATATTTTACCAGCTTTGAAAAATTATCAAACTCTATTAGCTCTTGTCGTTTTAATGATTCAGGTAACGATTTGGAGATCCACAATATTGATGGAATAGGATCAAAAATAGCGGATTCTTTAATTGAATTTTTTTCGCTATCTAGCTCAAATAGTTTTCTTTTAGGCGATATCTTAAATGAAGTGAAAGTAGTTGATTTTGAGCAATTAAAAACTGTTGTGAGTAGCTTGACGGGGAAAGTTATTGTGTTTACTGGGAACCTCAAGAGCCAAACAAGGCAAGAGGCAAAAGCACATGCTGAAAGGTTAGGGGCTAAAGTTTCAAGTTCAGTTTCTTCTAAAACTAATATTTTAATTGCCGGTGAGTCCTCAGGCACTAAGCTTAAGAAGGCTAAGGATTTTAAAGTAGAAGTTTTATCTGAAAAGGAATGGTTATCTATAGTTTTTGAAAATGAATAAAAATTGAATGATATATCTGAAATCAGAAAAAAGTTTAGAAGAAGGTTAGAAGTTAGGCCTGAAGCTCTTTATCCTTTATTTTCAAGTCTTATGTCTCTTACGGGCATAGGTCCGTCCAATATAAAGAAGTTTCAAAAATTGGACATATTTTATCCAAAGGATTTGCTTTTCCATTTGCCTAACAAATTTATATTTAGGAAGCCCGTATCTACAATTTCTGAGATAAATTTCCCCGAAACAATAATTGCAGAGGTGGAAATTAAGAAATATCTTCTTGCAAAATCTTTTGGCCCATCGAAGGTTCTAGTAAACGCCAAAAATTTTAGTTTCTTTATCACTTTCTTTAAGACTAAGAGCTCATTTATTAAGAGTAGACTGCCTTTAGGTGAAAGAAGAGTGGTCTCAGGAAAATTAGAACTCTTTGAAAAAGACTATCAAATGATCCATCCTGAATATATACTAAAGACGGAGCAAAAAGATGACATTAGAGTTTATGATCCAGCCTATCCTTTAACAAATGGCTTAAGTAATAAATATATATCCAAGTGTATTAATAATTCCTTGCGTTTGTTAGGAAAAGTGCATGATTGGTTAGATGATAAATTTTTAGAGAATAATAATTGGCCTGATTTCAACAGTGCAATACGAGCTATTCATAGTGATAGTTTAAATGCTGCGAATGCTAAGAATAGGTTAATTTTCGATGAGTTATTTGCTCATCAAATAGGTTTAAATTTAGTCAAATCGTTCAGGAGGAAAGGAAATGGTAAAGCTAAACTATTTAAAGGAGATTTATCTAAAAGATTTATAGACGATTTGCCTTTTTCATTAACTGGCAGCCAGGAGACTTCAGTAAATGAGATAAATAGTGATTTAGAAAATTCATTTCAGATGACACGTTTGGTACAGGGGGACGTAGGTTCAGGAAAAACTGTCGTAGCGTTGGCGACCATGTTAAATGTGGTAGAGGGGGGTGGGCAGGTGGCACTCTTAGTTCCGACTGAAATTTTAGCCTATCAACACTTTAAGACAATTACAAAGCTAATGGAAAATTTGGATATAAGCGTCTTGGCTCTTACAGGAACACATAAAGGGGAAGAGAGGAAAGGGAAATTATTAGATATTGCTTCGGGGAAATGCCAAGTGATAGTGGGAACACACGCTTTATTTCAAGAAGAAGTTAAGTATCACAACTTAGAATATGTAGTAATTGATGAACAGCATAGATTTGGAGTCAATCAGCGTAATTCAATGCTATCTAAAGGTTGTAATATTGATCTTTTAATGATGAGTGCTACGCCAATTCCAAGATCATTGTCCATGGTGAAATATGGAGATATTGATGTGTCAATTTTAAGCGAAAAGCCTGATGGAAGAAAGTCTATTACTACAGCATTAATTCCAAGTAATAAAATTTCAATTTTGATCGACAGGTTAAGGGTTGCATTAAAATCTTCCCAGGCATACTGGATTTGTCCCTTAATAGAGGAAACGGAGAAAATCGACCTGGTTGCAGCCCAAGATAGATTTTCTAAATTAACTGAATCATTAGCTGATTTCAGTGTTGGGTTATTGCATGGAAAATTGACCTCAAAAGAAAAAGGTGAAGTAATGAAAGGTTTTGCAGAAGGAGCAATAGATATACTCATTTCAACCACTGTTATTGAGGTTGGAGTTGATGTGCCCAACGCTTCAATCATGATCGTTGAAAGTGCCGAGCGTTTTGGTTTAGCGCAATTGCATCAAATTAGAGGTCGTGTAGGCAGGGGGAAGGAAAAGTCCAGTTGTACCCTAATTCATTCCAATAATATCAGTCAAATAGCTTCCCAAAGGCTCGCAAAATTAAAAGAAACTGATAATGGATTTGAAATAGCGGAATTTGATCTAAGCCTTAGAGGGGAAGGGGATATTATTGGATTAAAACAATCTGGTTTGCCAAAATTTAGGATCGCTGATCCTGTGATGGACAGTCATTTATCGGAGTTAGCAAGAGTCGAAGCAGAGAAATATTTAGAAAAAGATCCATTTTTAGAAACTGAGAAGGGAGAAAGGATACTTTACCTCTTAAACATCTTGGGAAATTCGAATATCTCCGGAAAAATATAATATTGGTAATAATGTATTGACTTGTTTCAAAAAAGAACATATAAGGAACAAAAAGGATATAAAAATGGAACTAAAAGGATTGTTTCTCTTACTTAGAGATAATATTGATAAAATTAGTGATACTTTGGGCTTAGTCTCAGTATCTATTATAATTGGATTTAGCTTAATTTTACCTCAGGCATTTTGATGTAAATACAATCTTATTCATAATTAATTTTCACCAAACTTCTCAAAACCATCAATTATAGTATGAAGTATTAGCATTATAGAAGCATGTCTATTTTTATAGTCTTTTGCTGGACTTAGGGCTTCATAATCACTGAAAGGACTTTTTGGTATAGGTCCATTGGAAGTCAGCATATTCTCTACAGCAACTAATAACTCTTCTATTTCTACTTTGCTTCGACCAATTATTTTTCTTGTAACTATTGTTGTAGAGGCCTGACCGAGTGCACACGCATTAATTTTTTGACCAAATTTTGATATTTTCCCATTAGAAATATTCATATCAATTGTGATCCTTGAACCGCAAATTGGTGTCCTCTTGGTGGTGCTTACATCCGGATTACTTAGCCGTTCAGAAAAAGGAATTTTTGCAGCTAACTCTATTATTTTCTTTGTGTAAAGATCCATGATTCCATATTCATTTCATATTGCATTGATAAAGTTAGAAAAGAAATTAGTGAATTTCAACGCTTTTTTAGTGCTTAGTTAACTCCAAACATTTTGATTAAGGTTCAATAATTTAACTAAATCTTCTTTTCTCGCACCACTATTTCTGAATGTTTCAAGAGAGGTTGATCCTATTCTTTTTGAAAGCTTCTTTCCGTCATCATCATAAAGAATTTTGTGGTGCATGTATTTGGGCGTCTTATAATTTAAAAGCTTTTGCAAAAGAACATGAAAAAAAGTAGATTTAAACAGATCGTAGCCGCGTGTTACTTGGGAAATTTTTTGTGCGGAATCGTCTACAACCACAGCTATATGGTAACTTGTTTTAATATCTTTTCTAGCGATGACCACATCACCGAAATCTCTAATTAAAGTTTCGGGAGAAATATTGATCTTTTCAAAAGGAGTATTAATTTCTGATTTGTTNAANAAGAATAAATCTTTTCTATCAATGNGTTCAATAGCCTTTCTAATATCCAGTCGAACAGAAAAGTTATCGTGATTAATGTTTTTTGTTCTACAGGTGCCTGGGTAAATATCTGGAGAAAGGCTTTGATTTTTATCGAAATTCTGGAATGCTTTGGATATATCTTTTCGCGTACATTCACATTTGTAGGCTACACCTTTTTTCCATAATATTTTAATANCNTCTNTATAAAGATTAAACCTTTGTGATTGCCGTATAGGTTTCTTATCCCATTTAATTCCAAGCCAATTAAGGTCCTCAAAAATTGACTCTTCAAATTCTCTNCTGCATCTCTGAAAATCAAGNTCTTCAATCCTTAATAAAAATTTACCGTTATTTTTTTTTGTAGAATTATATACTAAAAGTGACGAAAATGCGTGTCCTAAGTGCAACTTTCCTGTTGGTGAAGGTGCAAATCTTTCGTAATGCATGTGTTATCTAAGTCTTTTTAGGACAAAAATTAAAGCATTCAATTTAATTTTTGGAAGGTGGTCGCCATATTCTTCAAACACTACTTCTGCATNCCTATTATCCACTAAGTNCNTTATTGCCNGTTTGTANCCAGGGTTTTCTAAGGCATGATCATTTAATGAAAACACGAAAAAACCTCCAATTTTAGCAACTTTAAGAATTCTTGAAACCATATCAGGCATCGCGTGAAGGGGAGAGAACACCCCTACTGCAGCTGAGTTTGAATATACTCCCTTAAAATTAAGTGGGTTTTTATTATTAGAAAGTATNAAATTGGAATAAATTTTCTTGGATTTNGCTATTTGCAACATCTCATTGGAAAAGTCTGAGCCATCAATATTAGTGAAGCCTAATTTCTTAAATGCCTCCCCTGAAAGNCCNGTTCCACAGCCAATATCCATAATCTTTTCATCTTTACTGGCATTTACGGTCTCTAAAGCTTTTGCACACCTTAATGGCGTAATATAGCCATTAATAAAGAGTTCCTGATCGTAGCTATTAGACCAATCTTTATAAAAACCAATTGTTTCATNTGAATTTTTTAGTTTATACACCTCATCAAGAAATTTTCTATTCATGCAGCACCTTCAGATGTTTTGAGAAATATATTCTTTAGCCATTTTTTCCACTCTTCTTTTGCCCTATTTGTATAAGCTAAATAGCGATCCTTTTTACTTTTGATTCCATGCAATGGGGGCAGCAAGCCAAAATTGACGTTCATTGGNTGAAAAGTCTTTGAGTTTGAGGGATTTGTTATATGAGAATGTAACGCACCGATGCATGTTTCTTTGGGTGGACTTGGTAGGTTCTTTCCTTGAGTCTCTAAAACTGCCATCCAAGCTGAAACNATTCCTATTGCAGCACTCTCAACATAGCCTTCAACGCCAGTTATTTGGCCAGCAAATCGTATATTATTTTGATTAACTAGTCTTAATTGTTTATCTAAAAGTTTAGGCGAATTAATAAAAGTATTTCTATGAATACCACCAAGCCTGGCAAATTTGGCATTCTGAAGCCCTGGTATTTGACGAAAAATTTTAACCTGGGCGGAGTGAGTTAATTTAGTTTGGAAACCAACCATATTGAGTAAAGTGCCCAATTTGTTTTCTTTTCGCAACTGAACAACTGCAAATGGTTTTTTCTTTGGGTCTTTTGGATTAGATAAGCCTACCGGTTTCATTGGCCCGAATCGTAGAGTATCTTTTCCTCTCTCTGCCATAATTTCTATGGGAAGGCATCCATTGAAGTATGGCGTATTTTTTTCCCATTCTTTAAATTCTATCTTNGAACCAGATTTTAAATTTTCAATAAAGTTATAGTATTCATCCTCATCCATTGGGCAATTTAAATAGGCAGTCCTGTCTTCGGCCGTTTCTCCTTTATCGTATCTAGATTGCCTCCATGTATATTCTTCATTAATACTNTCAGCATAGATAATGGGAGCNATGGCATCAAAGAATGCAAGATCATCCTTTTTTGTTTTAGNTAATATGAATTTTGANAATTTTGTAGATGTTAAGGGNCCCGTAGCAATTATTGTCANTTCGGAATCGGGTATTGTGGTAACTTCATTCCTATTAATCTCAATTAAATGATGTTCTGTTATAGTCTTAGTTATTTCGTTTGAGAATTTGACTCTATCAACAGCTAGAGCTGAACCAGCTGCTACTGAATGCTTTTGTCCAGTTCTTATTATCAAACTGTTCGCTTGTAACATTTCCCACTGTAATTGGCCTACAGCATTATATTTATGATCATTTGATCGAAATGAGTTAGAGCATACTAATTCAGCCAAATCGGCGGTTTGGTGTGCAAAGGTCTTCACCAGTGGGCGCATCTCATGTAACACGACTTTTTTACCAAGGCTGGCAATTTGCCATGCAGCTTCACAACCAGCAAGACCNCCGCCAATTACATTAATTTTTGTATCGAATTTCATCTANGTTTCCAAGTTGGANATATTTGAGTTATCAAATATATGCATAAAATCATGTNTCCTCAGTTTTTTCGGCTATNTAAGCAACTGATACNACNTCTTCTCCATCCGCAGTATTAAAAACCTTTACACCAGAGGCAGTTCGAGATTGTTTTGAAATATCACCGACTGGACATCTAATTGCCTGCCCAGTCGACGTTATTAACATTATTTGATCATCATTTTCAACGGGAAAGGATGCTATAACACGATCTTCTCGTCTGCCAATATTTGCTGCAGNTACCCCTTGTCCACCTCTNCTCGCCTCTCTATATTCATATGCTGATGATCGCTTCCCAAACCCACCAGATGTTATCATCAAAATCCACTGTTCTGAATNTTGTAATTCTTTAAATCTTTCTGATGACAATGTTATGTCGNCCGCATCCTCTTTATCCTCCATCTGTCCTGGTTTATCGGCTTCAACGTGATTTTCAGAGCGAGACATCTTAGAGAAAGACGATCTTTCATCTGAAGANGCCATTACATTTTCGAGGACAGACATAGAAACAACTTTATCATCTTNTGCCAGCTTAATTCCTCGCACGCCAGAACTATCACGCCCCTTAAATACCCTAACATCTGAAACGTTAAAGCGTATTGCTTTTCCACGGGAAGTGGCGATCATNATATCGTCGTTATTCGAACAGATCTTAACGTCTACTAGGGAAGTGCCTTCTTGCAATTTTATAGCTATTTTTCCATTCGCCCTAACATTTGAAAAATCTGATAGTGCGTTTCTTCTAACACTTCCATTGGAGGTCGAGAAAAATATGTGNAGTTTATCCCAATTTTCTTCTTCCACTTCGATGGGCATAATCGTTGTAATAGTNGTTTCTTTCGGAATTGGGAGAATATTTATAATTGCTTTTCCTCTAGCATTTCTTCCTGCAAGAGGGAGACGCCAAGTTTTTAGCTTNTAAGCAATTCCATCACTTGTAAAAAANAATAATTGAGTATGAGTATTTGCTACAAATAAATTAGTTACAAAATCTTCATCCTTGGTATTCATNCCCTGAAGGCCCTTGCCTCCTCGTTTTTGCTCTCGATATTCTGTTAATGCCGTTCTTTTTATATATCCTGCAGAAGTGACTGAAACTACCATATCTTCTTTTTCAATAAGGTCTTCGTCTTCNAGATCTCCTTCAAAATCAACTATCTCTGAACGTCGNGGTATCCCAAATTTTTCCTTAACCTCCATTAATTCCTCTGAAATAATGGCATTAATTCTCGACTTAGANCTCAATATATCTAAGTAATCTTTAATTTTTTCTGCTAATTCTTCTAACTCACTTGTAACCTCTTTTACTCCAATAGCAGTTAGTCTTTGTAGTCTTAGCTCTAAAATAGCTTTTGTTTGCTTTTCGGATAAATTATAAGTGCCGTCGTCTCTCACTGGATGAGATGGGTCGTCGATAAGCTTAAAATAATCGATTAATTCGCTAACATTCCATACTTTTCCCATAAGTAATGATCTTGCCTCTGCAGGGTCCCTCGAAGATCTTATAATTTTAACTATCTCATCTACATGTTTTACTGCAACCGCAAGTCCACAAAGTATATGACTTCTGTCTCTAGCCTTANTTAATTCAAAAATTGTTCGCTTTGTTACAACGGATTCTCTAAATTCTATAAATGCGGTCAAAAATTGTTTTAAATTTAATTGTTCCGGCTTTCCTAGATTAAGTGCTAGCATGTTACATCCGAAACTATTTTGCACTTGGGTTTGCCTATAAAGTTGATTTAGGACTACTTCGGCAGTAGCGTCCCTTTTCAATTCAATTACTATCCTCACTCCGAATCTATCACTTTCGTCTTGAATATGAGAGATTCCCTCGATCTTTTTATCTCTTGCCTGTTCAGCTATTTTCTCAATCAAGTTTGCTTTATTCACCTGATAGGGAATTTCTGTAATAATAATAGCAAATTTATCCTTCTTAACTTCCTCTATGGTAGACTTTGANCTTATAATTACCGAACCTCTGCCATCTTGGTAAGCTTTTCTAGCTCCTGATCTTCCAAGAATTACTCCACCAGTGGGAAAGTCAGGCCCGGGTATGATTTCCATCAGCTCATCAATACTCACATCAGGGGTTTCAATAATTCTTAAAGTTCCATCTACAATTTCCGATAAATTGTGAGGTGGAATATTTGTTGCCATTCCAACAGCAATCCCGCCAGCACCGTTGACCAGCATGTTTGGAAATCTAGATGGAAGTACAGAAGGCTCACGGTCCTTACCATCATAATTATCTTGGAATTCNACAGTATTTTTTTCTATATCTGATAAAATAAAGTTGGCAGATTCTGCTAACCTAACTTCAGTNTACCTCATGGCAGCAGCTGAATCACCATCCATAGATCCAAAGTTTCCCTGGCCATCTAATAAAGGGAGGGACATAGAAAAATCTTGTGCCATCCTTACGAGAGCATCATAAATTGCCCCGTCTCCATGAGGGTGATATTTNCCCATGACATCGCCAACTGGTCTTGCNGACTTTCTGTAAGATTTATCAAAAGTATTTCCTGTTTCGTTCATCGCGTATAAAATCCTACGATGNACTGGCTTCAACCCATCACGNAGATCTGGAATGGCNCTACTCACTATTACACTCATCGCATAGTCCAAGTAGGACTTTTTCATTTCTTCTTCTATTGAGATAGGCTCTGAATCATCCTCCATGTCACCGTTTTGGCTGGTTCCCCCCAAGTTTGAGGGAGGAATATTTAAGCCTGACTGTTCGGTGTTTTTGAGTTCTGTGGTTGAGTCGGAAAAGTCATCATTTCCCACTTCATTTTCGTCTTCTGAATTTTCCAAACTGGAACCTAAAAAAAGTGATAATTTATGNTTTTATCATAAAGTTTTGTCGCATCATTTGCAATAGAATTGTATGCTTGGAAATTACTAATTTGGATCTATTTAAAAGGGGATCTCATCATCAATATCGTTGGTCAAAACCTTGTCTGACGACNCGTCATCTATACTGGCGGTTTCTGAAAAATTAGAGTTATTATTNTCACTTCTTCCATCAAGCAGAGTTAACTCACCTCGAAAATTTCGTAAAACAACTTCAGTTGTGTATCTATCATTTCCTGCCTGGTCTTGCCATTTTCTTGTTTCCAATTGCCCTTCAACATAAACCTTGGAACCTTTCCGTAAATATTGTTCAGCAATTTGTGCCAAATTTTCATTGAATATTGCAATGTTGTGCCAGTTAGTTCTTTCTTGTCGCTCGCCAGAATTTCTATCCTTCCAAGTTTCAGANGTTGCTATAGAAAAGTTACAAACTTTTCCTCCATTTTGAAATGTTCTTACTTCTGGATCTCGCCCCAAATTTCCAATAAGAATAACTTTATTCACACTTCCAGCCATTTATTTCTCCCTTTTCGAAATGTAAGATCACGCACTCCTGTTTCGATATGTAATATCACGTGGCAAAAATAAATAAATACTAAAGTAGCCAAANGATAAATTATTTTTAAAGGGTATGGATAAATTAAAATTACAGTGTAAAAAGTTAAGCTTATTATATTATAGGGTGGATTAAAGATGCGTAAACTTCCTAAGATCGAAATAACCGGCGCTAGGGAGCATAACTTAAAAGGTATTAATATATCTATACCAAGAGACGAGATGGTCGTCATAACAGGCTTATCAGGTTCTGGTAAATCTAGTTTAGCTTTTGATACGATTTATGCCGAAGGACAAAGGCGATATGTAGAAAGCCTTTCAGCTTATGCTAGACAATTTTTAGACATGATGCAAAAACCTGATGTTGAACATATTTCAGGTTTATCTCCCGCTATCTCAATTGAACAAAAGACGACATCAAAAAACCCCCGTTCAACAGTAGGAACTGTTACAGAAATATATGATTATTTNCGACTATTTTTTGCTCGAGTGGGTATACCTTATAGTCCAGTTACTGGCGAACCGATAAAAGCTCAACAGATAAGCGAAATGGTTGATAAGTTATTAATATTACCCGAAGATTCTCGAGTTTATCTTTTGGCTCCAATAGTGAGAGACAGNAAGGGTGAGTATAAAAAAGAATTCAAAGATTTGCAAAAGAAGGGTTTTCAAAGAGTAAAAGTGGATGGAGAATATTTGGAAATTCAAGACGTTAAACCATTAGATAGAAATTTTAGACATAATATAGACGTAGTAGTTGATAGAATAATAGTCAAAAATGATGTAGGTCAGAGAGTTGCAGATAGTCTAAGAACAGCGTTAGAGCTAGCTGACGGTATTGCTGTTGCGGNGGTCATAAAGGACAATGTTGAAAAAGAAAATATTGTTTTTTCTGAGAATTTTTCTTGCCCTGTTTCGGGCTTTTCAATTCCAGAAATTGAACCAAGACTTTTTTCGTTTAATGCCCCATATGGCGCTTGTCCAGATTGTGATGGATTAGGAGTAGAATTATTTTTCGACGAACTATTAGTAGTCCCTAANAACGAATTAAATCTTATTGAAGGTGCCATAGCTCCTTGGGCAAGAAGTAAATCTCCTTATGTTAAGCAAACTATATATTCTCTTTCAAAGCATTTTAAATTTGATCCAAGCACGCCATGGAAGCTTTTGGAAAAGGAGGTTAAAGNGACAATTCTCTATGGAAGCAAAGATGCAGAAATTAAATTTGAATATAATGAGGACGGGAAATCATATGAAGTAAAGCGAAAATTTGAAGGAATAATTCCGAATTTATATAGACGCTACCGTGAAACAGATAGTTCNTGGGTAAGGGATGAGCTGGAAAGGTTCCAAAATAATAGATCTTGCCAATCATGTAGCGGGTACAGACTAAAAAGAGAGGCTCTAGCAGTTAAGATTTCTGGAATTCATATTGGGGACGTGGTGAGATTCTCTACTTCTGAAGCTTACCATTGGATAAATACCTTAGAAGACACATTAAGTGAACAACAAAAAGTAGTAGCTGCACCGATTATTAAAGAAATTTCTGAGAGGCTAAAATTTTTGACTAATGTGGGGCTTGGGTATTTAACCTTGAGTAGAAATTCGGGCACTCTTTCCGGAGGGGAAAGTCAAAGAATTAGATTGGCAAGCCAAATTGGCTCTGGATTGACAGGCGTCTTATATGTTCTTGATGAGCCTTCAATTGGGCTCCATCAAAGGGATAATTATAAACTTTTGAAAACTCTTAAGGAGCTTCGTGACCAAGGAAATTCAGTAATAGTTGTTGAGCACGACGAGGAAGCAATTAGGGAAGCTGATTATGTTATTGACATGGGACCTGGAGCAGGTGCCCATGGAGGTGAAGTTGTCGCAAAGGGTAAGCCAAAGGACATAGAAAGGTGCAAAAAATCTTTAACGGGTCAGTATTTGAATGGCTCAAAACATATTGAAATACCGANAAGTAGAAGACTTGGAAATGGAAATCTCTTAAAGATTCAAAATGCAAGAGGAAATAATCTAAAAAATGTAAATGCTGAAATTAGTCTTGGAACTTTCACATGTGTTACAGGGGTTTCTGGTGGAGGTAAGTCGACTTTAATTATTGAAACACTTTTTAAAACGGCTTCAATGNGACTTAATGGTGCAAAACAGACTCCAGCTCCATGCGATGATATACAAGGGCTAAATTTGCTCGATAAGGTTATTGATATTAACCAGTCACCTATTGGGAGAACACCTAGGTCGAATCCTGCGACATATACGGGAGCATTCACTTTTATTAGAGATTGGTTTGCTGGTCTTCCAGAGGCTAAGAGCCGCGGATATTTGGCTGGAAGATTTTCTTTTAATGTTAAGGGCGGAAGATGTGAAGCATGTCAAGGGGATGGTTTAATTAAAATTGAAATGCACTTTTTGCCGGATGTTTATGTTACTTGTGAAAGCTGTAAGGGAAANCGCTATAATAGGGAAACACTTGAAGTAAAGTTCAGAAGTAAGAGCATTGCTGANATTTTAGATATGACGGTGGATGAAGCCTATCAATTCTTTTCTGCTGTTCCCTCTATTAGAGACAAAATGTCAACCCTAATGAAGGTNGGNCTTGGCTACATTAAAGTTGGCCAACAGGCTACAACTCTTTCAGGTGGTGAGGCGCAAAGAGTTAAGNTATCTAAAGAGCTGTCCAAGAGGGCAACAGGTAGAACTCTTTATATATTGGANGAACCTACCACGGGTTTGCATTTTGAAGATGTAAAAAAATTGCTGGAGGTTTTGCATAGTTTAGTGCATCAGGGNAATACGGTACTTGTTATAGANCATAATTTGGATGTAATTAAAACAGCTGATCAAATTATAGACATTGGNCCAGAAGGTGGCGATGGAGGCGGCATGATCATTGCTACTGGANCTCCTGAAGAACTGATACAGAATAAGTCCAGTGTGACAGGTAAATTTCTTGCTAAGGTTTTACTGAAAAATTAACCTCAAGAATCCTTGATAAAATTTAATATTGCAGAGAAGTCCTTTCCTTTACCGCCTTTGCTGAAAAAATTTTCATAAAGTGCATACGCTTCCTTTCCNAGGGGAGTAAAGCTGTTTGTTTCCTCTGCTGCTGTTTTTGCTAACCCTAAATCCTTAAGCATTAAATCAGCTGAGAAACCTGGAATGTAGTTATTATCAGCGGGAGTATTGGGCCCCACATTAGGTACAGGACAATAGGTATTTATGGCCCAGCATGAGCCAGAAGCTGTTGATACTACGTCAAACATCTTCGACCGATCTAAGCCAAGATTGTCTGCCATTACAAACGCTTCGCAAACGGCTATCATGCTAACTCCAAGGATCATATTGTTGCAAATTTTTACTGATTGCCCAGCACCTGATTCTCCACATAAAACAGCCTTTTGACCCATGATATTAAATAAGGGNGTTACTCTCTCAAAAGCTGCAATATCTCCACCTACCATGAAAGTTAANGTACCATTTTCTGCGCCTCCAATGCCTCCAGAAACAGGAGCATCAAGAGCTTTTAGCCCCTTTTCGTTGGCCATGCCTGCAGCCTTTTTTGCACTAATAACGTCTACGGTTGAACAGTCAATTAAAATTGCCTCAGATTGTAGTTCGTTTAAGATCGAGGAGTATACTTCCAAAAGAGAAGATCCATCTGGGAGCATGGTGATTATAACTTCCTTGCCGGAAACCGTTTCAGATAGTAATTTCGATATTTGCACTAAAGGGTCCGATTTCTGTATTAGGTCAAAGCCAGTAACTTCGTGCCCTTCTGCAATTAAATTTCTTGCCATTGGCATACCCATATTGCCTAAGCCAATAAAACCAATTTTCATAACCTAATCTCCCGTTTAAATTTTGTTTAAAATAAAGTCAACTTCTTCAAAAGATACATTTTCAAGAGCTCTNTGCTTCCATTTAGGGTTTCTGTCCTTATCAATGACTAGAGCCCTCACACCTTCGAGAAAGTCCCCAAATTCCATTGCTCTTGAGGTGAATCGATATTCTATTTCGAGTGCATTTTCAATACTCTCTGCAACCTCTGGCATTTCCATTATTTTAATCTCGGANGCCATCGATAAAGGGGAATTGCCGCTTATAACTTCTTTTAAATATTTGAAGTTAGGACTTTTATTTAATCTTTTCTCAAATTGAATGTGATTTACATTCGAGAAAAACTCTTCAATTTCAGGTAAATGGTTTTCTATCTTAGATGGGCCGTTAGTTTGGGAAAATGTTTTTACCACATCTGCGTCGCCATTTTCGATTAAATTATTTAATAATTGTGGCCATTTTTTTTCAGGTATGAAGAAATCAGCAAAACCAGAAAAAATGCTGTCAGAAGGCCCCATTCTTTCACCAGAAATACCTAAGAATGTTCCAATGCCATTGCCGGCTCGCGATAAAATAAAAGACCCTCCCACATCAGGAATTAANCCAATTCCGCATTCTGGCATCGCTATTTTTGCCGTTTCACCAACAATTCTATGNCTGCAATGGCAAGAGACGCCAACACCGCCACCCATTGCAAATCCTTTTATGAAAGAAATAAAAGGTTTGGGGTAGTTTTTAATTTTTTTATTTAATCTGTACTCGTCTTTCCAAAATTTCTTTCCAAAAGAGTAATTTTTTTTTATCCCAGTGTGGTAAAGATCCTGAATGTCACCTCCAGCACAGAACGCTTTTTCACCGACGCTATCAATAGCAATAAGAGAAATTTCCTTATCAAGGAACCAGCTATCTAAAGCCTTTTCAATAGCTGAAATCATGTCATATGTTAAAGAATTTANTGCGTTTGGCCTATTTAATGTTATGTGCCCAATCGCTCCACTTTTTCTAATCAGAATATCCATTCTTATAAATTAAGTCTCACTTAAGATGTGTCTTGCAATAATGAGTTGCATGATCTCGTTTGTTCCCTCTAAAATNTGGTGAACACGTAGATCTCTTACTATTTTTTCAATTTTGTACTCGGTTAAATATCCGTACCCCCCTAAGATTTGAAGTGCAGAGTTTGAAACTTCAAAGGCGTTATCTGTTACAAGCTTTTTTGCTAATGCACAAAATTTAGTAGAATCCTTGTCTTTTTTATCTAATTTCCATGCTGCCTTATACAAGAAGGTTCTTGCAGATTCTAATTTAATCTCTAAATCTGCTAACTTAAATTGAATGGATTGAAAAGACGAAATAGGTTTACTGAATGCCATTCTTTCCATTGAATATTTCTTTGCGATTTCAAATGCTTCCTGAGCACCTCCTAGAGCAGCGGAAGCAATATTTATTCTGCCGCCATCGAGGCCTGCCATTGCGTAAGAGAAGCCTTTTCCTTCCTCTCCAATAAGATTTAAAGAAGGACTAAAACAATTATCAAGGATGACACTTCGAGTTGGCTGCGCTTTCCATCCCATTTTATCCTCATTCTTGCCAAAAGATAAGCCTTTGGATCCGTCTTCTACCAAAATTGCTGAAATGCCATTTGGGCCAAGTTCACCAGTTCTACTCATTACAATATAATAGTCTGAGTAGCCGCCTCCCGAAATAAAAGACTTTTCGCCACTGAGGAGATATCCATTATTATTTCGCCTTACAGTAGTTTTTAAAGCAGCTGCATCAGACCCAGAGCCTGGTTCAGTCAGGCAATATGAACAGATTTTTTTAAAACTACAAAGATCAGGTAATACTTTTGCTTTTAATTCAGCAGAACCAAATTCAGCAATCATCCAAGCACACATATTATGAATTGAAATAAATGAAGCAACTGATGGGCAAGATTGAGCTAAAGCTTCAAATACAATTGCAGCTTCAAGTCTTGTCATTCCAGAGCCNCCAAGTTCNTCCGGAACGTACATTGCTGCAAATCCTAATTCGCCAGCTTTTTCTAANAAAGCTTTAGGTATTATTTGTTCATTTTCCCATTCAAGAGCAAATGGGTCTATTTCATTCTTACCAAAGCTATAGGCAGATTCAAAAAGTAGTTTTTGACTTTCCGTACACTCAAAGTTCACGTTAATTTCAAGTCCTATTCCATCGTCGGAATTGAAAAACTTGCCCCCTCTTTAATACCTGTTGGCCAACGCGAAGTTATTGTTTTTGTGCGGGTATAAAATCTAAATGCATCTGGCCCATGCTGGTTTAAATCTCCAAAAGCTGATTTTTTCCATCCTCCAAATGTATGATATGCCAGAGGAACAGGTATTGGCACATTTACTCCAACCATTCCGACATTAATTCTATTTGAAAAATCTCTGGCTGTATCTCCGTCTCTGGTAAAAATTGCAGTACCATTTCCATATTCGTTATTTACTACGATTGATAAAGCTTCTTCATAATTTTCAGCTCTTACGGTTGATAGTACTGGCCCAAAAATTTCCTGCTTATATATATCCATCTCAGTTGTAACATTATCAAAGAGACATGCTCCTACAAAAAAACCATTCTCATAACCTTGGAGTTTAAAATCTCTACCATCTACCTTTAGATCAGCACCCTGTGCTACCCCAGAGTCAATTAAGCCCAGTATTCGGTTTTTGGCCTCCCGTGTTACTACTGGCCCTAAATCCATCTCTATGTCAGATGTATAAGGTCCAATCTTGAGAGATTCTACTCTTGGAATTAGTTTTTCCACTAATTTATCTGCAGTCTCTTTTCCTACAGGTACAGCCACTGATATAGCCATGCAGCGTTCGCCAGCTGCACCATAGCCAGCACCTACTAATGCATCTACTGCCTGATCTAGGTCTGCGTCGGGCATGATTAGCATATGATTTTTAGCTCCGCCAAAGCACTGAACTCTTTTGCCAAAAGAACAGCCTTTNCTGTAGATNTACTCTGCAATTGGTGTTGAACCTACGAACCCGATTGCAGATATGTTAAGGTTCTCCAAAATGCCATCCACAGAAACTTTATCCCCGTTGACAACTTGCAAAATNCCATCTGGAAGACCTGCTTCAGTTAATAGCTCAGCTAACATTATAGGTACCGATGGGTCTCTTTCTGAAGGTTTNAGNATAAAGGCGTTTCCTGCANCTATTGCAGGACAGAATTTCCACATAGGGATCATTGCTGGAAAATTAAATGGCGTNATTCCTGCAACTACGCCCAATGGTTGCCGCATCGAATACATATCAATGCCTGGGCCTGCACTGTCAGTAAATTCTCCTTTTAGAAAATGAGGTGCCCCAAAACAAAATTCTGCAACCTCTAAACCTCTAATAATATCGCCCTTAGCATCGGGGAAAGTTTTGCCGTGCTCACTACTTAATTTNTTAGCTAACTTGTCCATATCTCTATGAATTAGTTCTACAAATTTCATTAGCACTCGTGCTCTTCTTTGAGGGTTTGTCGCTGCCCAAGCAGGTTGAGCATTTTTTGCTAATTCCACTATTTTGTCCAATTCGCCTTTATTAGCTAGAGATACTCTTGCTTGAACTTCCCCAGTCGCCGGATTGAATACATCTGAGAAATTTCCTGATTCTCCCGGCTCTCTCTTTCCGTTTATAAAATGCCCAATATTTTCCATTTTTAACCTCGCTTTTTAATTTCTATGTTTTTCAGTAAGTTTGTTTATAGTAATTTTAATTATTTTGCAGTTTGTTGCAACATCCGAATCTTATTTCGGGGGATTAATTTATTGTTTTTCTGTGCAGTTTTTCCTCGACAATCTGCTATATAATTTGCAACAAGTAGTAATAGAAAACTAATAAGGAAAAATGAGATGCGTATTGGCTTATACCCAGGAACATTTGATCCTGTGACAGTTGGTCATACTGATATAATTAGCAGGGCATCAAATTTGGTTGATAAGCTTGTAATTGGGGTGGCAATAAATAATGACAAAAGTCCTCTATTCAGTTTGGAAGAAAGAGTTGCTTTAATCCAAGCTGAATGCAAGCATATAGCAGAAAATATTTTAGTTCATCCTTTTGAAAATTTATTAATACAGTGCGCTAGGGATGTTGGTGCAAGCATGATAATTAGGGGCTTAAGGGCCGTTTCGGATTTTGAATACGAATATCAAATGGTTGGAATGAATCGATCTTTGGATGCAAGTATCGAAACTGTCTTCTTAATGGCAGATGTCCAGCATCAGGCTGTCGCGTCAAGGCTCGTTAAGGAAATAGCTAGACTGAAGGGAGATATAAGCAATTTTGTCTCAAAAAATGTAAGTGATGCTATTAAAGATAAATTGCACCTAATCTGAAAAACAAATCAATATTAAGGAAAAATGATGTCAAAAAGTGATAAGTCAAATCCCTATTTAAGTATTAAGCTTAAAGATGGAANTGTAAAAATTGAGTTATTTAATCATATAGCTCCTGGCCATGTTGAGAGGATCGGTCGGCTAGCTAAGGAAGGAAAATATAATAATGTAGTTTTTCACCGAGTAATTGAGGATTTTATGG
Source organism: Paracoccaceae bacterium (assembly GCA_002725175.2). Lineage (GTDB taxonomy): Bacteria > Pseudomonadota > Alphaproteobacteria > Rhodobacterales > Rhodobacteraceae > CACKLF01. The sequence goes on along the minus strand of PBQX02000069.1, from coordinate 12,460 downwards.
CTCAAACTGGTGATGTTAAGTTTGGAAATATTTCGGATAATTTTGATTTAAGTCTTTCAGGAACAGGTGGTTCGGATCTTCCAAATCTGAAAGCTGAATTTAATAAGATCTCATTTGAGCGTGGCTCTTTAGGTATGGCTCGGGCACAAGATGTTGATTCTGCCAATTCTCAGTTTTTTATTATGTTTAAAGCTGGACATTTTCTTAATGGCCAATACACCCTTTTCGGTCAAGTTACTGAAGGCATGGAATTTATTGATAATATAAAATTGGGAGATTCAAGTAACAATGGTCTGGTTTCCGATCCTGATTGCATGTTGGAGGTGNTATACCATGAAAGTTANGGNTTTTANCATTTTTAGATTTATTTTAAGTGTATTTATCATTGTTTTTTTTGNAACTGTGAAAGCCTTTAGTGAGACAAGTAATTTAAATTCATTATTTTTAGAAGTTAATGGTGACAAAGAAGCCGTGATCGAAATCAATTTGAATTTTGAGAATGCTCCAAAAGCGTCCTCTAGGCTTAAAGAGCTTGCTGATCAGGGNCTTTATAATGGGGTAACCTTTCACAGGGTAATAGAGGGTTTTATGGCTCAAACTGGTGATGTTCAATTTGGAAATATTAACTATTATGANCCAACNTCTGTTGGAAGGGGAGGGTCTCAATTGCCTGACTTAATNGCAGAATTTTCTGATATACCTTTTGTTAGAGGAGCAGTAGGGATGGCACGTTCGCAAAATCCAGATTCTGCAAACTCGCAATTCTTTTTAATGTTCGAAGAAGCAGCTCACCTAAATGGAAAATATACGGTTGTTGGTCAGGTTATTTCTGGAATTGAAGTTATGATGAATATAAAGAAGGGTAATAGTAGCACAGGGCTAATGTATCAACCGGATTATATCAGCAGAGCTTGGACAGTAGAAAATAAGTAAATGCATAAACGTTTTTTCATAATTTTTATTACTTCTTCCACAGCTTTTTTTTCNCAGCAATCGTTTGGCTAGGACATGGTCNCTGGTCTTGATGNTCTNTTTCAAACGCTGACACTCCGGGGTAAAACGTTAAAAAACCGAATCTTTTCGACTGGTCATATGGCGGTAATGTTGGCCGCCGGCAAGCCGACGGAACACATGGTNGCCTACCATGGGGCCAAGGCTCAGGGCGGTGCCGCCCTAACTATTATCGAGGCTGCGCGTGTTCATCCATCGGGTGANAGNGGGNGGCCTGCGATCCGGGCGTATGATCCGGCCTGTGTGCCGGGCTATGCCAGTTTAGCCGAGGCCTGTCATCTGCACGATTGTCTCATCTTCGCTCAGCTCACACATCCCGGTCGGGAAATGGCGCTGGCCGCTGATGGCACGCATCCAGTGGCCTATGCCCCATCAGTCGTGCCGAATGAGCGGTTTCACGTTATGCCGCGCGAACTCCCGTTATTAATGATCAAAGAGATTATAGAAGGTTTTGAAGCCTCTGCTGCGCATATTCGCCAAGCTGGGCTTGATGGGGTAGAGTTAGTTGCGTCCCATGGTTATCTGCTGGGGCAGTTCCTCAATCCGAATATCAATCGACGAAGTGATGGCTATGGTGGCTCGCGCGCTGGGCGGCTTCGATTTCTGCAAGAGACAATTGCAGCGACGCGGCGTGGTCTGGGTGAAGATATGGTTCTTGGCGTTAGACTATCTGGGGAGGAAAAGGATAATNATGGCACAGAACTGGAAGAGATGCTNGAGGTCTGCGCAGCCTTGGATACCAACTCAGCGCTCGATTACTTCAACGTAACTGCAGGAACTTCGGCTGGGCTTGCGGGATCTACNCATATTGTTCCACCAATGGCCTATGAAGCAGCCTATACNGTGCCAATTGCGGCGGCGCTTAAGGCACGGGTGNGCAAGCCGGTTTTTGTTGCAGGNCGTATCAATCAGCCACAAACTGCTGCGACGGTATTGCATAGCGGACAGGCGGATATGTGCGGGATGACGCGGGCACTAATTTCAGACCCTCAGATGCCNGCCAAGGCCGAACGTGGTGCNACCGAAGATATCCGTGCCTGTATTGCCTGTAATCAGGCCTGCATTGGGCATATGCTAAACGCCTGCTCCATCTCATGCATTCAGCACCCNGAGACCGGGCGCGAGCTGGAGTTTGGGATTCTCGTTCCGGTCACTGCGAAAAAGCGCATTATGGTGGCAGGTGGTGGGCCTGCCGGGATGAAAGCAGCTTGTATCGCTGCTGCGCGCGGACATAAGGTAACTTTATACGAATCTTCTGGAAAACTTGGCGGTCAGGTTAATCTGGCTCAGTTATTGCCCGGACGGACGGAGTTTGGCGGTTTGGCCACCAACTTGAGGCGTGAATTGGAGAATGAGAGCGTCGAAATACGCCTTAATATGCCGGTCACGCCAAAATTGGTGAACGAAGAAGGCCCCGACGCCGTAATAGTTGCCACCGGCGCTGTCCCATTCAGCAGCTACATAGAGGGAGCTGAAGACGCTCATGTAGTTACCGCATGGCAGGTACTAGAAGGGAAGGTCAACATTGGTGCACGTGCCGTGGTGGCGGATTGGCGCTGCGATTGGGTGGGGCTGGGGCTTGCCGAGCGCTTGGCGCGCGATGGTTGCCATGTGCGTCTAGCAGTCAACGGAATGGTGGCAGGCCAGACTATTCCGCAGTACGCCCGGGACGCCTGGCTTGGCAATCTTCACAAGTTAGGGGTGGAGATTATCCCGCATGTCCGGCTTTTTGGTGCCGACTCTAAGGACGCCTATTTTCAACACACCTTGAGCGGAGAACCTGTTGTTATGGAGACAGTTGACACCTTGGTAACGGCGCTTGGAAATACTCCAAACACAGAATTGGAACAGGCTCTAAAAGAGATTGCCGTTCCACACCATGTGATCGGAGACAGTCTGAGCCCGCGGACGGCTGAAGAAGCGATATTGGAAGGCCTAAAGATAGGTGCAGCATTATGAGCCATAAAGCTATTTACGTAAACCACCACTGGCGCAATGTGTACTGTTTGCAAACTTTATTTTGCGGCATGCTGTACCTCTGCTGTAGTATTGCTCCACCCACTCGAATGCCGACCAGTTGCCTGATGGTGTAATAAATGCTCGTAATTCACAACAGTCTATATCTCGACTGTCACCCCACCTCGCTTACATATNCAAAGCTCGTTAAATGCATTGATATTTAGATTTCAGNAAAGTGCTGTTTCTTTNCTGCCANGTGCTTNCTTACAAGNTGTCACTAATTTTAGTATCTGAACTTTGTTCCAAGCCTTTGTAACTAAGCTAAAATTGTGGANCAATAGGACACGCTATGATTAAGTTAACGATAACAACCTTACTAATCTATTGTGACAAGAACATGTCGCTTTTTTCCTGCAGAAATTTTCAANGGTTCGTTAAAGTCATCAATTTTCAATGAATATTCTATGTTGGTNATAATTTTATCATTAACTCGAGCTCCATTTTCACTGATGAGCCTCTTTGCTTCTTTATTACTATTGCAAAAGCCTACTGAAACCAATGCTTTAAATAAAGGTATCTCATGTGAAATTAAATCCTCGCTAAGATTATGTTTAGGCAGACTGTTGATAGGGGTGTTTGAACTAGAAAAAACTTCATAGGCGGCTCTTTTGGCATTTTCAGATGCTTGTTCTCCGTGAGCTAAACGGGTAACTTCAGTAGCCAAGATAACTTTAGCTTCATTTAATTCTTCATTTTTAAGTTTTCCTAATCTTTCACATTCCTGAATATCCATTGTAGTAAATAGTTTTAAAAATTTAAACACATCTTTATCATCAGTGTTTCGCCAAAACTGCCAAAAATCAAAAGAACTGAGCATGTCCTCATTAATCCATACTGCTCCCGATTGTGTTTTGCCCATTTTTTTTCCATCTGCGGTAGTTAATAAATTTGAAGTTAATCCAAAAGATTCTGATCGATCAATTCTCCGTATTAGTTCAATTCCATTTACAATGTTACCCCATTGGTCTGAGCCGCCCATTTGTAAAATGCAGTTATGCCTTATTTTTAACTCAAGAAAATCAATAGCTTGCAAAATCATATAGTTAAATTCTAAAAAGGATAATGACTGTTCTCTTTCTAACCTTTGTTTGACACTTTCAAAGGTTAGCATTCTCCCAATAGTAAATTGACTTCCAAATTTTCGAAGCATCTCAATGTAATTCAATTGATCAAGCCATTCTGAATTATCCAGGATAATAGCTCGATTGTTCCCATGATCAAAATTGATATAGCTGGAGAATGCCTTTTTTATTGTGCCAATATTTTCGTTAATCTCTTCTTCTGATAGTAGTGCCCTCTCTTCGTTTCTGAATGAGGGGTCGCCAATTTTTGTTGTCCCTCCACCCATTAGGACAATGGGATTATGTCCACACTTCTGCAGCCAGTACAGCATCATAATTTGTGTAAGAGAGCCGACGTGCAATGATTTTGCTGTGGCATCAAATCCAATATAGCCTGATACCGTAGTAGCTTTTAACTTCTCATCTAAAGATTCAGCTCCCGTGCAGTCATTGTAAAAGCCACGCTCTAGCATTATTCTCATGAAATCGCTTTTTGGCCGAAATTTCATCCTATATATTCTCTAACTATTAGCTGTTCTATCTTTTATGTAGTTTTCCACCTTTGAAAGCATCTCGTTCATCCCAGGCTCAAAGAAATGGTTGGCGTCATCAATTTCTTCATGCGTTATCGTTATGCCTTTTTGTTGTTTTAGTTTTGATGCTAGTTCAGAAACATCATCAGGGTTAACAACCTTATCATTTTTTCCATTTATTAGCATGCCAGAAGAGGGGCATGGAGCCAAAAAATTAAAATCATAGGTTTTTGCTGGTGGGGAAACTGCTACAAAGCCTTTAACTTCAGGTCTGCGCATTAAGAGTTGCATTGCTATCCATGCTCCGAATGAAAAGCCTGCAACCCAACAGGACCGTGCATTCGGTACATGTAACTGTAAATAGTCAAGAGCAGATGCAGCGTCTGATAACTCCCCGACGCCCTGATCGAATTGACCTTGGCTTTTCCCTATTCCTCTAAAGTTAAACCTAAGACAGGAAAATCCTAAATTAAAAAAAGTGTAATGAAGGTTGTAAACAACCTTATTATTCATGGAGCCTCCATATTGAGGATGAGGGTGGAGAATTATTGCAATTGGTGCATCGCTAGATTTTTGCGGATGGAATCTGCCATGGAGGCGACCCTCAGGGCCAGGGAAAATTATTTCTGGCATTTTTTCTTTCTTTCCACTTATTCGAGTTGACTATCTGTTTTGCATAATTTAGAATCATTCTAATTTTAGGCTTTAAGACTTATATAAACAGTCAGTTAAGTGTTATTGGGCAATCAGTCAACAGGATTATTTAGGTAAATTAAAAGAATGAAAATAAGTACAAAAGGAAGATATGCTCTAAATGCCCTAATAGATATTGCTCTTAATGAAGGCGATAGTCCTATACCGTTGTCGGATATAGCTAAGAGGCAAGAGATGTCTTTAAATTATTTAGAGCAATTATTTGTAAAATTAAGAAGGAAAAATGTAGTAGAGTCAGTAAGGGGTGCTAACGGTGGTTATAAATTGGCGAAATCAAGTGGAAATATTCGCCTTTCTGATATTTTAGAGGCTGTGGATGAAAATGTTAATGCTTTGCATTTAGGAGAAGGTGTAAAAAAGACTTTGGAAAGTAGTAAGGCGCAAGACTTAGCAGAAAAATTTTGGGAACAGCTTTCTTCAAGTGTTTTTCTTCATTTACACCAAACCAGGCTTGAGGATCTTGTAGAAGGTCACGTTAGTCCTTGTAAGGCAGTCCCAAATTTTGTGCATATTGTAGATGAATAACGATTTTGTATTCCTAGATTGGAATTCGACAAGTCCATTAGCTCCTTCGGTAAGAAAGGCAATGGAGAGTGCGTTCGATTTATTTGGCAACCCCTCGTCTGTTCATCTAGANGGNAGNAAAGCAAGAAANATTATAGANAATAGCCGNTCATCCATAGNAGATAACTTGGACATCGGAGNTGGCTCNTTAATTTTCACNTCTGGAGCTACAGAGGCNGCTCAACTAATTCTTAAGGAAAAGAAGTATAAATCTGCAGCTATTGAGCATCCTGCAGTTTTGAGATGGACAGAATGTAGTCTTGGTATTNATGAAAAATTTCAAGTTGTTTCCAACAATCCTCAGGATTGCACTATTCAACTTGCCAACTCTGAAACAGGAATAGTTCAGGAAAATTTGAATGATGTTTGGATGACAGATGCAACCCAATANTTTCCTAAAATGAATTTACAGTTTTCTGATCTTAAAGCCTCATGTGCAATACTATCACCTCACAAGTTTGGCGGCCCAAAGGGGATAGGCGCAATTATAGCAAAAAACAGTTCTGATTTAGATTANTTGAAGCATAATGGTAGTCAAGAAGAAGGCGTCCGACCAGGNACTGAAAATGTTATTGGTATTGTTGGATTTTCTGAGGCAGTCAANGTTGCAAAGGTNGCTAGGTCGAATGGAGTTTGGGAGAGAATATTAGANTTAAGAAATCTCTTGGAATCCGAGCTTAAGCTGCGCTGCTCTGACTTAATAGTAGTCGGNGAAAGTGTAAAACGTTTACCAAATACAAGTTGTATATTGACTCCAGGTTGGAGTGGTGAAAAGCAAGTAATATCTTTGGATTTGGCTGGATTTGGAGTTTCTTTTGGATCTGCTTGTTCTGGTAAAGTTTCTGAANCTTCTAAGAGTTTAATTGCTTTAGGGTATAGTAAAAATTTTGCCAATTGTGCCATAAGAATTTCCATTGGACCTACTACAACGAGATTGGAGATAGAAAAATTTATAGATGCTTGGTTTAGTAATTTTAGAAAACAAAACTTAGATGCGGCNTAGATTAATTTATTTAACTTTATGAAAGTAATTAGATGGACTTAGAAAATATTGCTAAAGAAGAAATTGAAGCGGAAACCATAGATGCTGTTAAAAACGCTGTATCAACATATGAGCATGGTTTTGAGACAAAAATAGAAACTGAATTTTTTCCAAAGGGCATATCAGAAGAAATAGTTAAGCTGATCTCTAGGAAAAATGATGAACCTGGTTGGATGCTAGACTGGCGCTTGAAAGCCTATAAAAGATGGACTAAACTCAAAGAACCAGATTGGGCGAAGTTAAATTTACCACCTATAGATTATCAAGATTTATATTATTACGCCAAACCAGCGTCAATGAAGAAAAGACCTAAGTCTCTTGATGAGGTTGATCCTAAATTGCTCCNAACTTANGAAAAACTTGGCATTCCTTTGCAGGAACAGAAAATTTTAGCTGGAGTAGAGGGAGGGACTGAGGAAAGTGGAAGGAAAATAGCAGTAGATGCGGTTTTTGATAGTGTTTCTATTGGGACAACTTTTAAGGAAGANCTGGAGAAAGCNGGGGTTATATTNTGCCCTATNTCTGAAGCGATTGAAAGATATCCGGAANTGGTAAAAAAATACTTAGGGTCAGTTGTTCCACATTCGGATAATTTTTTCGCTTCATTGAACTCAGCGGTTTTTTCAGATGGGTCTTTTGTCTACATTCCTAAAGGAGTTCGTTGTCCTATGGAGCTATCTACCTATTTTAGAATTAACGCAGAGAATACCGGACAGTTTGAACGAACTTTAATAATAGCAGATGAAAAGTCATATGTGAGTTATCTGGAAGGCTGTACAGCGCCAAAAAGAGATGAAAATCAATTACACGCTGCCGTTGTTGAATTGGTCATATTGGATGATGCTGAAATTAAATATTCAACGGTCCAGAATTGGTACCCAGGTGACGAACAGGGTAAAGGCGGCATATACAATTTTGTGACTAAAAGAGCAAGCTGTAGAGGTGTTAATTCAAAGGTAATGTGGACACAAGTTGAAACAGGATCAGCGATTACTTGGAAGTATCCATCNTGTATACTTCGCGGCGATAATAGTTCAGGAGAATTTTATTCAATTGCAATTACCAATAACTTTCAGCAAGCAGACACAGGGACAAAAATGATTCATCTGGGCAATAATACTAAAAGCCGGATAGTGTCAAAAGGAATTTCAGTNGGAGAATCGCAAAATACTTATCGTGGCCAAGTTTCAATGCATCCAAAATCTAAGAATGGTAGAAATTTTACTCAATGTGATAGTCTTTTGATTGGTAATAAATGTGGAGCTCATACTGTNCCTTACATTGATAACGGAAATATGTCATCGAGGATAGAACATGAAGCTACCACTTCAAAAATTGACGAAGAAAAACTTTTTTATTGTATGGCTAGGGGCTTAAACGAGGAGGAGGCTGTAGCACTTGTAGTTAATGGTTTCTGCAAGGAAGTTCTGCAGTATTTGCCTATGGAATTTGCNATGGAGGCACAAAAACTTGTCGCAATAAGCCTCGAAGGCTCAGTAGGTTAGGNGAAAAATTTGTTAAAAATTAAAGACTTAAAAGTAAAATTAGAAGAAGAGAAAAAGAACATAATAAATGGGCTCTCATTGGAGATTAATAATGGAGAAACTCACGCTATCATGGGACCTAACGGCTCTGGAAAATCAACTACATCTAATATCTTAGCAGGAAAGCCCGGGTATGAAGTTACTAATGGTGAGATATCTTATTTCAATGAAGATATTCTTGATATGGCGCCAGATGAACGAGTGGCAAAGGGAATTTTTTTGGCGTTTCAATATCCTGTAGAAATACCCGGAATAANTAATANTAATTTTTTAAGAACGGCACTTAATTCTATTCTGAAGGCACAAGGTAAGGAGAAAATGTCCCCTTCTGACTTCTTGTCAAAGTTAAAGGAAGNATCAGCTAAACTGGGAATTAGTTCTGAGATGTTAAAACGGTCTGTGAACTTAGGTTTTTCTGGAGGTGAAAAGAAAAGAAATGAGATGTTACAAATGGTTATGATCGAGCCAAAGCTTTNCATNCTAGATGAAACAGATAGTGGNCTTGATATTGACGCATTAAAAGTTGTGGCAAATGGTGTGAATGATATGAAAAACTCTGAGAGGTCATTTCTAATTATAACGCATTATCAAAGGTTACTTGACTATATTGTTCCGGACTTTGTCCACATTATGGTAGGCGGTAAGATTGTTAAAAGTGGTGGCTCTGATTTGGCTCTGTATGTTGAAGAGCATGGTTATTCAGAGTTTGGTTAGAATAAAATGACTGATCTTCGCCATANAATTAGTAAAGATTTAATTGCTGGACTTTCTAATGAATGTTTAGGGAAAAGTGTTTGGCTTAGTAAATTTAGAGAAAACTCAAAAAATAGATTTCTTGAAATGGGAGCTCCCTTGCAATCTGATGAAGAATGGCGATTTTCAGATTCTAAATTGTTTACGAATACTAATTTTGAAAAAAATAATGACAAAATAAATAAAGTAATTTCACCATTTGATCAGTTGGAAAGAATTACTCTAGTTTTTATTGATGGTGTTTTTTCTAANGAACATTCAGATTTTATAGAAAATGATAGTTTGACCCTAATTTCTCTTGATGATGCAAGAGGTATGGAAAACGATTGGGTAAAAAAGTTATTTGGAAAAATAGAAAAAAAGAGTCAAGAACTCTCAAAAAGGCCACTCGCAGTTTTCAATTCTGCTTTTTTTCAGTCTGGATATATAATTAGAGTAAAAGATAATATAAATATCCCTATTGAATTTAGGTATATCTCTAGGAGTAATAAGTTAAAAGCCATAGTAAGAAATATTATTAAAGTAGATTCTGGAAAGAGGATGACTTATGTCGAACATTTTGANGGCGGTGGCTGGTCAAATGTATTGAGTGAACTATATCTGGAAAGTAATTCCACGGTTACTCATTTTAGACACAAATATCTAACAGAAAAAGGCACCTCAAATACATTTTTGATGGCTGAATTAAACTCAAAAAGCAAACTATTTTCAAACTCTCTTNCGACAGGTNCTGGCAATAGCAGGAATGAATGCCATGTAATGTTGAATGGCGAATTTACTAGTGTATCACTTTCTGCCGCAAGTATTTTAGAAGATGGAGANNCCTTAGATGAAGACGTTACTACANTTCATCACTTGAGGCCAAATTGTAAAAGCCGACAGATTTTTAGAAAGGCTCAAAAATCCCAGTCAGTTGGTATTTTTCAGGGNAAGATAAGAGTAGAAAAAGAGGCCCAAAAAACAGACGGCTATCAGGAGAGTAGAGCCATCATTCTTGATGATTCATCTAAGTTTTTNGCCAAACCCGAGTTAGAAATCTTTGCTGATGATGTTTCATGCTCTCATGGCTCAGTTTCTGGGCCAATCGATTTGAATTCTCTATTTTATTTAAGGTCTAGGGGTATAAGCGAGGACAAGGCGAAGAGTATGCTNATTTTTGCATTTCTAAGTGAGGTTTTTGATGAGATAGAGGATTATGATATTCAAGAAAAAATTANAAATTTTGTAGAAAAAAAATTAGATATTTAATATGAATTATATTATCAATATTCTTCAACCTTATCGAGAGCCTCGGAAATTTATTACAGCAAAAATCGCTCGAGGTGTGAGTGANAGAGAGTTGCTTGCATTGTCATTTGGAGTGGCAATATTTTCGTTTTTTGGAAATTTGATAAATCTAACTTTTCTAAACGATTCAATTGGATCGAGAGAAGAGATTAGCAGATTAATTTCTAGTTATTTTGCGGTCGCTTTATTTTTTGTTCCGATCTTTCTGTATTTAATTTCCGGAATTTTCCATGGAATATTATGGATNTTCTATAGGATTAAACGTATGCCATTAAGTCGCCTGACGTTATTTTGGGCCTTATTCTTGTGTATGCCTTTTCAGGTAATTTTATCGATGTTTACTAACATTATNGGAAATGAATATACTNCAAGTTTTTTAAATNTATGCATGCTNTTATATTTTATTTTTCTNTGGACAATTTTTGATTGTGAAATATTTAAAATGAANAGGATTTTTGAGATTTTTATGTTGAAAAATTTTGTTATTGTTGCCAGTTTTTTTGCATTGATGGCACTTCTATGAAATTTCGTGAGTTAATTATAGAGTCCATTATGGACCCTGGTGTCATTAGTAAAGAGCTAAAGATGATTGTGTTAAGAAGCTCTGATTTAGTACAAGCTTTGTTGTTTATTTCAATCGCTTCTGTTGTAGTAACGTATATGACCTTTTGGGTGCCTTCTTTTTTATTTGATCAAACTTTAAATGAGTTAAATCTAATAGCATCTATAGTAAGTAGGAATCCATTTATTTTTGTTATATTGCAATGTGCAATCTTATTAATGATATCTTTGATAATAACATATGGTGGTCAGTTTTTTAGTGGGGATGGTACCTTCAATAATGCGTTAGCTGGAGTTTTGTGGATAAATTTTATTCTTGTGGGGGTAAATATTTTTCAGATCCTACTAATTATTAGTATCCCTATTTTAGCTGATTTTGTAGCCCTTCTGGCTTCCCTATGGAGCATTTGGGCTTTAGTTGTTTTTTCAAAGGAACTACATGGGTTTAATTCCTTAGTAGTCACAGGCATGGTGGGATTAATTTTATTTAGCCTTACCGTCTTAATTCTAGGGTCCCTGCTAACCTTCTTTGGCTTTGTTATAATTGAAGGGGTATGATATTGTGATTGTTTCGGATATTAGAAAAGATTTTCCCATACTTGAAAAAAAAATACACGGTAATAGTTTAGTGTATTTTGATAATGGAGCCTCCGCACAAAAACCTGAAAAGGTTATAGAGGTCATAAAAAGTTGTTATCTTAATGAATACTCAAATGTGCATAGGGGTTTACATTATTTGTCAAACAATCTTACAGATAAATTTGAGGCGGTTCGAGAGAAAATCCAAGTTTATTTAGGTGCAAGAGATCCAAGCGAGATTATTTTCACGTCAGGTTCAACAGAATCTTTAAACCTTGTTGCCTATAGCTGGGGAGCTAATAATTTAAGAGAGGGTGATGAAATAATCCTTTCAGTAATGGAACATCACTCAAATATAGTACCATGGCATTTCTTGAGAGAAAAGATCGGTATAAAGATTATATGGGCTGACATTAATACTAAGGGTATCCTTGAGATAGATGAAGTAATAAAAAAAATAAGCCCTAAAACAAAACTAATATCGGTTACGCATATGTCAAATGTATTAGGGTCAAAGGTGGATATTAAAAGTCTGTGCCGATATACTAGAAGTAAAGGGATAGTTGTTGCTGTAGATGGTTCACAGGGATGTGTACATCAGAAGGTTGATGTTTCGGACTTGGATTGTGATTTTTATGCTATAACTGGGCACAAACTTTATGGCCCATCAGGTTCAGGGGCTCTGTATGTTAAGCAGGATAAATTTGATCAAATGTCACCCTTCATGGGGGGAGGGGAGATGATTGAGAGTGTTACCAAGGAAAGCGTAATTTATGCTGATCCCCCCCAAAA
>PBQX02000005.1:0-6891 GCA_002725175.2 Paracoccaceae bacterium | reverse complement strand
CAGTCCCAGTGTGGCTGGTCGCCCTCTCAAGCCAGCTACTGATCGTCGCCTTGGTTAGCCATTACCTAACCAACTAGCTAATCAGGCACAAGCCCCTCTCCAGGCAAAAAACTATTTTACTCGGAAGCATATAGGGTATTAGCAATCGTTTCCAATTGTTATCCCCTTCCTAGAGGTAGGTTCTTGCGTATTACTCACCCGTTCGCCACTCAGTCTATTTAACTTCCCCCGAAGGTTCAAAAAAATAGCTTCGTTCGACTTGCATGTGTTAAGCATACCGCCAGCGTTCATCCTGAGCCAGGATCAAACTCGCCATTGTGGCTACTATAAAATTGTTCAAGTTTAAACTCGATATAATTGAGTTAAAGTTTTAATTTAAAGGTAATTATATTTTACTACAGTGTCCTGTAATATCTACGCTGTTAATCATAACATATCCAATTATATTATGTCAAATATGGGGGCCACCTTTATTTGTTTTTGTCTTTTGTAAGGTTATAGCCATGCAATTGACGACGAGTGTTTTTAAAGCGTGTTCGACGAAGACGCCACACACCAGAATCTTGTGGTCCTTTTCCTTGTGGTGGCAAAGTATCAGATTGAATATTACGCAAACCTCGCAAGCGCGATGAACCATACCACATAGTCATTTGTGATTCTACTTCCTTAGGTGAGCGATATTTAAGCCAACGTTTAACAAAATCCTTTTTAGATTTATAATTCAAATACCGCGAACGATGTATCCAATTACTTGTTTCAGAAGTATCCAAATTAATACCACCAGTAATATATCTGCAACCAGCCAATTTTTGCCACATCAATGAATCTGAAACTGATCGGTTTGATTGTTGTCTTGCACTATAATTTATTAGATTTTGTGGATATTTTGTTGATTTATTCCATTGTGTTCGTGAACCAAGTGGTTGAGTATGTTGAAGAATAAAATTTGGAAGAAGGTAACGTGTACTTTCTGGGTATTTAGTTAGTCCATATTGAGAATTTGAATCAAAATTTTCAATTTCTGAATTATTCAAATATTTAAAATAAAGATCAAAGTTAATATAAGGACTATTTGTTTGCAAGATTTCTGAAGTGTTAATTGAGCCGGAGATTGGATAAATGGATCCAATACTATGCAAAAAACGGTGGCGTTTTGTCCGCTTATTTAGATGTTCAATAGCTTGATTTTTAAAAGTGTGTTTTGTGTTTGTAAGTGTTGGGTATTCACGATATTTACTAAACCAATCTTTCAAACTTTGAATTTGTTCACCTTTGGTACCACGAAGCGGATTGTTCCGATTAATAGAACTTCTAATAAGATATCGATTTGATTCACCATTTTCAATAGCTCGTTTTGTCCAAGGATTAACCCATGGGCCAATTAGATCCAATGTTCCGTAACTCAGTTGATTTTTTAGACGGATTTGGTTTATCAATTCTATTAGTGTTATTGTTCTATTAGGTTTTTGTGAAAATGTATTATTAAAAGATTTAATAAATTGATATCTTTCCAATCGCGTAGATTGGAAATTTTTTGTAATGAATCCATTAAAACGTGTTACTGCATAATTTGGCCAGTCGAGAATTTTTTCTGTTTGTTGGTTCTTAACCTTAATCGAATTATTTTTATAAGTTTCCCACAACTTAGATTTTTGGGAAGTTATTGTTCTGATTGGGAGATCATTATTATTTTGAGGTAGTGATTTACTTGTCAAAATTACACTATTAGTATTAGCATCCCAACCGGCATAAAATGGTGCTGGGTTAACAATCAATTCTGCCCATGGTTGATTAAGTTTAACTGAATTAGTTGGTCCCAATTCTTCATGCAAACTAGGATTATAATTTTCTCCTTTACGATCATACAAAAGTTGATTATATTTAAAGACTCGTGTACCGTTTATATTTTGTGAATCCAAGGGTGTAATATAAAAAAGTCGACGTACTGTTGTCAGTGTTCCTTTAAACTGATGATTATAAACATTATCAACCCACGTACGTGAACCGCCAGGAACAAATCGTCGCCAATTTTTCGATTTTTGATATTCTCGGATTGAATCATAATATCGTACCAATTGATTTTTTCGTTGCAACAATTTATATTCTTCAGTTGAAGTCATAAAATGATCATTTGTTTGACCAGACAAAATTTTATCAACAACCAATGGCAAGCCATGAATATACGATGATGTACTTTTCATCAAACCGATTAGAAAATCAATTGATTGTGTATCACCATAGGTTGCAGCAAGTGGTGCAATTGGACGAATCAATCGTCTATCAATTTTTCGTTCGTTTTGTGTAGTTTTGGTGAAAGTTGGTGGTCTATTTCCAAATTGTTCAAATTGATTTGAAAATGAACCTCGTTCCCAATCCAAATCTGAACGTCGTCGAGTTGCAATTTTTGCTCGTTCTGTTCGTTTATTAATACTAGACCAATTAAAATCATTTGTATCCAAATTCTCCAGTTCATTTTCTATTGGATCTGAACTAAATTTAATATTATTNGANGNAATTANNTCATTAGAATTTTCAANATTTGTNTNNTCAATAGTTATNTTTTCNGATTGAGNAAAATTCAATTGNTTATTAATCCAACCAATNCGANCNCCCAANTTTGCTTCATTACGTCGNGATTTTTTACGNAAAGATTTTTCCAAATTTTCAACCAAACGTCGTTCTTTNTTTTGTGAGTCATCTTGGTCAAAATTATTTTGGTTACTTTCATTTGATTTTAGTATCTTTCTAGCTTTAGTTTTTGATTTTTTTTGTCGACGACCNCCAAAAGTAACTGTCAATTTTTTATAAATTGGGTTTGAATTAATCTTATTTTCAAATTGCCAATCAGCATAACTTGGGGAAATTGAACTACGGAAACGNCGACGACCAAATGCTTTTGGAATAACTTGTGATTTAAAATCAGAATGTGTTTTAAAAAAGTAAGGATTCGGATGNCCAAAACGAACAACTCGAAGTCCTTTTGTTTTACGGGTTCTACCCCATTTTTTATGGGATGTATTAATTTCCCGTTCACTTACTATTTCTTGATATATTGCCCATCGCTTTACATCTTTTGCAATTCGTTGAGTTTTAAAGGATCCAAGCAAAGATGGTTTAATATTTCGATTTTTAAGTGGAGTAATATGTATCGTTGGCTCATAATACATATTCAATAGTGAATTAAACCCACTATAAGGTTGCAAATTAGAATATGGAAGAACACGTGAATTCAATTTATTGGTNCGTGTATTTTNAGATTGAGACCATTCTTTACGATTTGANTTATTTTCAAGGTTATTTTTAAGTTGATCAATTGAATANGGTTCATAAATACTTGGCGACAAAAGTTTTTGACCAAACAANGNAACATTACTNGTAATTGGTTGAAATAGTCGTCTTTGTGCTAGNGCTGAATTNGATATATTCAATTTTTCTTTAATAGGTTGTATTAGGTTTAGTTNAATTTGTTGATTNNAGTTTNNNTTTGAANTTNTTGNATTTATTTGAATATTTTCTTTATGCAAATAAACCAAATCTCGGTTAATTTGCAAATATCTGTTATAACGCAACAAATTNGGNCTAATTGCTTTNACTTCACGTTCCAATTGACGAGCATGTTGCAATCGATCTCCTTGAGTCAATTTATCCAAACCCCAAGACCAACTTGTCTGTCTTCGGGGTCGGATAATACTTTGTGCTTCCAAATGGGCAAGTATTTTGTTTNTATTGCTTGCTCGAGTTTGGTGTGACANCAAATTAAAAACACTTTCTGAAGGAGAACCTACCAGTTGNGGATGCAAACGACTTAGTATCCAAATTATTTGTTCTTCGGATGGGGCTGCAGTCCACGGTTCAAATCGAGATTTTACAAATGAACGATCAACCCATTGATCGTGAAGTTTGTGAAATTTGATTTGTTGATTTTTATTTAGTCGGTTTATTTCTCGGCGAAGTCCGAGNTGGCCATTNATTTGATTAGATTNGGCTTTAAGTTTAATTTTTTCATCTGTATTGGAATATATTCCAATATAATTGGGTTCATTATTATTGATTGTGTTTAGGTNAATTATTTTATCAAGATGGTTTTGTTTCAATTCGATCCATTTTATTGTCGACCATGTTTGGTTTAGTTCAGGCAATGGATCTTGACCCAATTTTCGTCCCGATGCTTGGTAAAATGATGATTTCAATTCTTTTTTAAAGTCCAATTTTGAATTATTATTTTTTTCAAATTGGTTTTCTGGTGAAATTCCTATTATCANCTCAACTTTATTTTGTTCTTTTGTATTGGTTGTAACATTATTTTCTCGTCTCTCATTAAGTGGTAGTGTCTGATTAAATACACGTATTGGTTTCGATGTTCGAAATGTAATATTATTAGTACCTGGATCGTATTTANTTGACANAACCAAACCTTTTTTATAAGCATTTAGTTTAAAACTATCCGGGGCTTTATATACCAAAAGTTGACGGATTAGATCTACTGTATTAAATCGACTTGCATANATAAAGTATCCACGATTTTTACGTTTTGTACTCGAACGTAGAACAAGCCAATTTCGGCGGATTCNATGTTCACGACCAATTATCCAACGACGAACACCACGACTAGCTTGTCCAGATGGGAGTGAGCCTTCAAACAACAATTTTTGTCCNGGTATTGCATTATTTCCTATAAAACCAAATTTTTGAATTACCAAAAATACTTTACTTGATAGTACTACAACTATAATTTGGTAAAACAATCCATAAATAATACGAATTGGAAACAANANGAAATTAATAATTTGAACNTTNAAAAAATTATTTGATTTTCNCAAATCNTTTTTCAANNTTCGTTGATTCCATGTTTTNGAGTNACNNTTGACNATTGGTTTATNNTTATAATTAAAAGCNCNTTGAACAAGTGATCGGTTTGGGGCAAAGAAATTACGNTGATTCAATTGCGAATCAAAGAATTTGGTTCTCAATGTGTCTCCACGAACAGGCCCACCAATTTTTGGTTTTGGAAATGTTCGTGATCGGTTTTCAATTATAATTTCATTCAATGGTTTAGTAGTTATTGCCGCAGTACCGTCACTATTGTTTTGTTTTACCGATACTTTAATTGTTTTACCAAAAAATTTCTTCGTAAATTTAATTCCACGATGCTTCCAGCCAGTAAACCAAGGGGATTTATACAAACGGAATTTTCGCAAATTTGTTTGATCACTTTGGTGGCGTGCTTTTTGATCAATACTGCTTAGTATATATGTACGATAAGCAGTTTTGTCCAAGAGTATTTCAGCTGGAAAATTACTCAATGATGGGAATCTACGGGTACCTGGGCCAAATCCAATATCCAAAAAATTACCTATCATTCGCCAATTATGTGTACGTCTTTTAATACTTTTCTGTCCAATTGGGAAATTTCGTGTTTTGAAAATAACAAGACTTCGGTTCCACAATCCTGGTGGTATAATTCCAACCTTTTTTTGTTTCGTCAATCCAGCAACAATATTTGCTTGTGAACCACGAACCAACCAACCCAATTCATTTGATAGTTTTGCTGATTCGTATGGTGCCAAATTCAAAGGTTGGGAAGCAAGATAGACTGCTGAATAATAAGGTAGACTAACAAAACTTGAAATAAGCAATGAAAGTGTTAGAATTCTTGAAACTTGAATACCACGTGTATATCCATATGTTGCATAGAATTTTACGGGAATACTAAATTTGATTGTCAACAAGCTTGCCAATATTGTATTAATTAGAATTCCAAAACTTAGCATTCCCATGCTAAATCCAACTATATAAATAACATTGGATCCCAAGCCAGTAAAACCTTCTCCCGGAAATACGTTTGTACCAATAACTAGATTATTCAAATAGGGTATAATATTCGTTTGTTCAAAAGCACCCAATATAATTCCTTGAAAAAGTGCTTGTACAAGTACTTGTCTATCAAATGAATTATTAGGATGAACACGATCAACAGGACTACCGTATATTGGAATCAATTGTTGCAATTGACTAATTAGACAGAAACTTCCAAAAATAAACCAAATTGGGTAAATTGATCTAAGAAGATGTATATTAGGGGCAATGCCAAAAACTGTACTAGTTATAAAAGTAAAGTGTGTTAGACATACTCCAATTAGTGTTGCACTACCCAACCATGGTCCTCTCACAATCCATTGTCGAAGGGCAAGCAAACGTGCAGGTGAACTTGGTAGACTAATTATAGCTGATGTTATTAGTCCTTGTAGTAGAATGGATGCGTATGAAAGTTTTGATTCTTCTATTGGGATGGAATACTCAAAATCTCCATTTGCTATTGATACAAAATTATTCGAGTTAAAAGGTATAATAACGGAAAACGAGGCAAGATCAGAGACCCATTTAAATTGAAAAAGGTACAATACCAATTCAACTATTGAAGATCCCAAATCTTCCATATTATGAAAAAA
The DNA here is from genome assembly GCA_002725175.2 of Paracoccaceae bacterium. GTDB lineage: Bacteria > Pseudomonadota > Alphaproteobacteria > Rhodobacterales > Rhodobacteraceae > CACKLF01. Next base: position 442 of record PBQX02000005.1, on the reverse strand, counting down.
TATCCAACTTATTGAATTAAAAGCAGGAGTGTTTTCAAAAAGAGTATTCAACAAATTAGACATTGGATTTTATTGACTCCTAATTTTTGTCTTGATCCTCACCAGTATTTGAATCAGTAGCTACTGGAATAACCAGTCTTGGTGGGTTAGAACTTAGTAGAGCTTTAGCCAAACTAAAAGCTTTGGCTGATTGTAGACGACCTTGTGCTTTCCAAACAGCACGTCGTGCGCGCTTACGTGATTTTGAACATCGTTTCTTTGGTGTAGCCATAGTTAGAACCTCAATTAAATTATTTTATTAATACAAAAGTTTATACGTTGGCTATAGATTTTTACTCTTTAGAATTACCAACATCGGAGAGAGAGGGATTCGAACCCTCGGTAGCTTGCGCTACGCCGGTTTTCAAAACCGGTACATTACGACCACTCTGACACCTCTCCT
>PBQX02000014.1:0-42397 GCA_002725175.2 Paracoccaceae bacterium | reverse complement strand
TATCGCACTAATAATATTGCCTGCATTCATATCAAATATTTTTCAAGTATACGGGTTAAGTGTTTTGGAGACTAGGAAGTTTTTCTTCAATTATTTAGTGTTGATAATAGTCTTATTTTCGATGGTTTATATTGTTTCTCAGTTTTTTTTAATCGTTACAGAAAAATTTATTCACCTAACTCTAGCAATCTTAATTTTCGCTTTCTTATATTTTCAATTGGCAGGCATTCGTTTTCATATTTTAAAAAGAAGTAAAGTTTTTCAGGTTATTTTCGGTATTATATCTGGATTTTTTGGTGGCATTTCTGGTCAGTGGGGTCCTCCATTAGTAATTTATTTCCTTTCTCAAAATTTAAGTATGAAACAAATAATTTGTTACCAAGGATTAACTTATTCTATTGCTTCTCTTGCTCTTATTGGAGGTCATATAAATTCGGGAGTTCTTTCTATAGAATTAGCTTTATTTTCAATTCCTTTTATTTTAATTAGCTCTCTTGGTCAGTATGCAGGGACTGTTTTTCGAGAATTGCAAAGTACAAATAAATTTAGAAAGTTCACTCTGTTAACATTATTTCTCTTTGGCGTTCTTTTTATATTTAGGGTAATATNTAATAGTTCTCTTTTCTAAAGTGCTTTAACTATAGAAATTTATGACTTTCCTCGGAAATTAGTTTTATTTTCTTTATACTAGCTTAAAATAAGATAAAATTTGTGGCTTAAACTGTTATATTGGAGGGGATATGAGAAAAAATATATTAACTTTTCTTTTTTTGATTGCTTTTACTGGTTCTGTGGTAGCTGACACAGTGACTGGTATTTTTCAAACCGAAAGGAATGACTCTGGTGCTTTCCTAGAAGTTAAATTTGCACCTTGCGAAAATGATCAAAACCTTTCATGTGCAAAAATTCTTAAGGCCTACAAATCCAAAAATGAAATTAATGAATCTTATGAGCATTTAGGGAAAATTATCGTCGCAGGAATGGAAGATGCCGGGGAAGGAAAATTTAAAGGTGGAACCATATGGGATCCATCTGAGGACAAGACATATAATTCTAAAATGACTATAAAAGGGAAAGATATAAGTGTAGAGGGTTGTATATTATTTTTTTGTAAAGCTCAGTTGTGGGAAAGGGTCAAGTAATTTAGAGAACCTTTTATGGTTTTACTTAGTTTTGGCTGGGTTATTATCTGGTAGAATTTGCATACCGGCTTTGCATAAAAACGGGTTGTTATTATTTCCTAATCGATTAAATCAGCAATGGTCTAGGGCAGTGCAAAAAATCGTTTACAGGAGAAAATCATGACAACTCTATCAATATATAGAATACCAAATATAAATGTAATTAATTTTATTTATACACAAGCAAGCAAAATAACTTCACAAATATCTAAAGCCAGAGAATACAATCGAACAGTATCTGAATTGAAAAAACTGTCACCAAGAATTTTAGAGGATATTGGTATAGCGCAGTCAAATATAAACTCTGTCGCATATGACCACATATATGGGAAAAAAGTTCGTTGAAGTTAGAATGGTAAGTTATTTTCACTAAATAAATAGCTTGCCATAACGTTTTTCTCTCCTGCTTTTTCAAAATTCACTAAGATTTTTTCACCTTCAATTTCGACAACAACCCCATAGCCGAATTTTTGATGGAATACACGTTCTTTGATGGCAAAGCTTACTATCTCGCTAGAGTTAATAATCTGACTATTTGTAGTTTTTGTAGGTTTATAATTTTCAATATTGTTAAATTTTAGCCTGCCCCAGCCAGGAGAATTGTACCTTCCAGAATTTCGATTTTCATCAATATTATTTGAATTAAAGGTTGCTGGCTTGTCCTTACTATAAAGACCAGGCGGATTTAAGATTTCCACATTTTTACTGGGAAGTTCATCCACAAATCTTGAAGGAATAGAATTTTGCCATTGGTTGTATATTCTGCGGTTTGAAGCGAAACTAATAACACAATGCCTTTTTGCCCTTGTTATTCCTACGTACGCCAACCTGCGTTCTTCTTCAGTGCCTTTTTTGCCTTCTTGATCCATAGATCTTTGTGATGGAAAGAGTCCATCCTCCCAACCTGGTAGAAAAGTAGTTTCAAATTCTAACCCTTTGGATGCGTGCAATGTCATTATTGATACTTTATCTGTTTCCTCATTTTCCTCATTTTCCATTACAAGAGAAATATGTTCGAGGAAACTTTCTATGTTTTCAAAAGTTTCAAGGCTTTGTATCAATTCTTTAAGGTTCTCTAGCCTTCCTGGAGCATCAGGGCTCCGGTCTATTTTCCACATTTCTGTGTACCCAGATTCATCTAAAATCAATTCAGCGAGTTCAATATGGGTCTTAGTGTTCTGTTTTGAAATTTCTTGCCATCTATTAAAATGATCCAATAGATTTCTTAAAGATTCATTTGCTTTTGAACTTAGTACTCCCGTAGCTAAGATTTCTTTAGCTGCTTGCATTAAAGGGATATTTTTTTCTCGGGCATATAGATTCATCTTTTGTAATGCTTTGTCCCCCAAACCTCTCTTTGGAACGTTTAAAATTCTTTCAAACGCTAAACCATCTTCGGGAGTTATGGTGGCTCTAAAATAAGCTAACGCATCTCTAATTTCTGCCCTTTCATAAAAGCGTGGNCCTCCTATTACTCTATATGCTATTCCGCTAGTTAAAAATCTATCCTCAAAGGCTCTCATTTGGAAAGAAGCACGAACTAGGACCGCTATTTCATTTTTTGTTATTGGTTTGTGCCCTCTGGTACCTATNGCAAATGATTCTATTTCCTCACTTATCCAGCGGGCNTCATCATCCCCATCCCAGTGCCCTATAACTCTAACTTTATCNCCNCCTTCTAGNTTAGTCCAAAGTTCTTTTCCCAGCCGGCTTTCATTTGTTTTTATAACACCGGATGCTGCAGAAAGAATGTGGGATGTGGATCTGTAGTTTTGCTCTAATCTAACAACTTTTGCTTGGGGAAAATCTTTCTCAAATCGTAAGATATTAGCTACTTCGGCCCCCCTCCAGCCGTAGATTGATTGATCGTCATCTCCAACGCAGCAAATATTTTTATGACTACCTGCAAGTAGTCTAAGCCAAAGATATTGTACAACATTTGTGTCCTGGTATTCATCGACAAGAATATATTTAAATCTATTTTGATACTTAATAAGAATTTCAGAGTAATCTTTAAATATTGAAACCATGTGTAGCAAGAGATCACCGAAGTCTACAGCATTTAATACCTTTAAACGATTTTGGTATAGTGAGTAAAATTCTTGTCCTCGTGAATTATAATTAACTAACTCTGATTCAGGAATATTTTCAGGGGAGAGTGCTTTATTTTTCCAGCGATCTATTACACCCGCTAACAAACGCGCTGGCCATCGTTTTTCATCGATATTTTCTGCTTTGATTAGTTGTTTTAGTAGCCTTAGTTGGTCGTCTGTATCAAGTATCGTAAAGTTAGATTTCAAATTGACTAATTCAGCGTGGCGTCTAAGCAGTTTAGCACATAGTGAATGAAAGGTACCTATCCATGGCATGCCTTCAACGACACCTTTCACATTATCTTCAATTCGCTTTTTCATTTCTCGGGCAGCTTTGTTTGTAAAGGTGACTGCTAAAATTTCATCTGGCCTTGCCGCTTGCATATTTAAGATATGAGATACCCTTGCTGTAAGAGCTCTGGTTTTTCCTGTTCCAGCTCCGGCCAAAACCAAAAGTGGGCCTTCAATATTTTTTACTGCTTCACGCTGTTTATCGTTTAATATTGACAGATAATCCTTACCTCTTGCTGCGAGGGCTTTTTCACTTATTTTTAAGATCTCTTCAGGTGCCATTAAAATATTATGTATTTCCAACTTAGTGTTGTGTTCATGAATTGTTCTATTTTTATTATCTTATTTTTCTTCTTATAACAATTAAAACAATATATTTTAAAGCGAATTTAAATTAGCGCTTGTCTCGAAACGATAAATCTTTATATCTTACGACCATAATTGAGCGGGTGTAGCTCAGTGGTAGAGCATTTCGTTGCCAACGAAAATGTCGAGAGTTCGAATCTCTTCACCCGCTCCACCTTTATTAACTCAATAATTAAGGCTAGTATAATTTCGATTTGAATAATCTCCTATAGCATTCAATATAGGGTCATAATGTGCCTTACATTTTTGTAAGTAATTATTTTTCCTTAAAACTATCTGACAAAAGTTTACCTCTAACAGTATTCATCTTTATTTGAAATGCTTCGCTATGAATTTTTGAGTATTCAATCAATGATTCAACTACTTTTTTTTGACTTTCCTCGTTTTGATACTCGAATAATATCATGCGGGTTGACTCTCCAGATGAATAACATCTAACCCTGGAGCATCCGTTATCCAACGCTATTTTTTCCATCATTGTTTCTGCTAATGCCTGACTAGCTATAGCTTCAGCTTTATTGGCATAAGTTACAGTTACTATACTTATATGATTAGCTAAAATTGACATAAATAAGTCTTTATAATTTAATATTTTGGTACTATAACAAGCTCACCAAATAGCTTCAACATTTTAAGAGGGAATTGTTGTATGGAACCAGAACTATTTTATCTCGTTTTGTCAGTTGGCTTGTGTGGAATCTTGTGGGTACCTACTGTAATTGAACGCGTTATTAGAATTGGACTTACAGAAACAGTTGGAAATAACCCAGACACAAAGGATCTTCCCGGTTGGGTGGAAAGGCTTAAAAGAACTCACCGCAATTTAGTTGACAATATCGTAATTTTTGGCACTTTGGTTTTAATTTTACAAAGTATTGAGAAAAGTAATGACACTACAGGATTGGCAGCTTTAATTTTCTTTTATGCAAGATTAATTCAAACTATATCTCATATTTTTGGAATTGTGTGGGTTAGGACAGTTAGTTTTGTTATTGGGTGGTTGGCAACAGCAGTTATTTTTTTAGTTTTGATTTAAACTATAGATTTTTAGCTATTTAATTGATTTGTTAAATTAATGATTAATTAGAGATAAATAGAATTTTTTTTTGAGGGTAGTATGAAAATAGCAGCGCCTAAAGAGGTTTTTAAGGGGGAAAATAGGGTCGCTTTGACACCGTCAAGCGCATTGGAATTAATTAAACTCGGTCACGAATGTATTGTCCAGTCGGGAGCGGGGATTAGTTCAAGGTATGACGATAATGCTTATAAGGCAGCAGGGGTAAAAATAGTAAAGTCAGCTGCGGCTTTGTGGAAAGAAGCAGACGTAGTAGTGAAAGTTAGAGCTCCAGAGAAGGAGGAAGTAAATTATTTTAGAAAAGGACAAATACTAGTTAGTTTTATTTGGCCTGCCCAATCTAAAGATTTATTGGAGGGTATGAAAAAAATTGGAGTAACGGCTATCGCTATGGATATGGTTCCCAGGATAAGCCGCGCTCAAAAAATGGATGCATTATCTTCTATGGCTAATATTGCAGGTTATAGAGCTGTTATAGAAGCTGGAAATAATTTCGGACGATTTTTTACGGGTCAAATTACTGCTGCAGGTAAAGTAGCTCCAGCCAAAGTACTCGTTATTGGTGCTGGAGTAGCAGGTTTAGCTGCCATTGGAGCAGCTCAATCACTAGGAGCAATAGTTAGGGCGTTCGATGTTAGACCTGAAGTTGCTGAACAAATTGAGTCTATGGGCGCTGAATTTCTAATGTTAGATTTTGAAGAAGATGCTTCGGGCGAAGGAGGATATGCTGCGCCTTCCAGTCCTGAGTTTAGAGAAAAACAGTTAGAATGCTTTAGAGAACAAGCGTCAGATGTAGACATTGTAATTACTACAGCCCTTATTCCAGGCCGAGAGGCACCTAAACTCTGGCTTAAGGATATGGTTGAAAGGATGAAGCCAGGTTCGGTAGTAGTCGACTTGGCAGCAGAACGTGGTGGAAATTGCGAGCTAACCCAAATGGATAAAAGGATTGAAAGTAAAAATGGGGTTACAGTAATTGGCTACACAGACTTTCCAAGTAGAATGGCCACTCAATCATCAAACTTATATGCAACAAATATACGGCACATGATTTCCGATCTTACTCCTGAAAAAGACGGGAAAATTATAATTGATATGGACGATGATGTTATTAGAGGTAGTGTGGTTACACATGCTAGTAAGATAACTTTTCCTCCTCCTCCACCAAAAATACAAGCGATTGCTAAACCTCAGGTAAAGAAAGAGATTCCTAGCCAAGAAGATATTAAAAAGAAAGAAGCAGAAGCTCTTCGCAAGTCTGGAAATCAGCAGGTAATTATGCTGACAGTAGGGGCAATATTTATGGCAATAATCGGCATTTATGCGCCTCCAAGCTTTATGCAACACTTTATTGTATTTGCATTATCATGTTTCGTAGGTTTTCAAGTCATCTGGAATGTTTCACATGCTTTACATACCCCATTAATGGCAGTAACCAATGCTATATCAGGGATAATTATAATAGGAGCATTACTCCAAGTTGGGGATACTAATATAATTGTGGAAATCCTAGCTACCGTATCAATTTTAATCGCAACTATTAATATTGTTGGTGGGTTCATGGTGACACGCAGAATGCTGGCAATGTTTCAAAAGAGTTAGGAAGGGTTTCTAATGAGTTATGGATTTGTAACCGCGGCTTATATTGCAGCTAGTGTTTTATTTATTTTGTCTCTTGGAGGCTTGAGCAACCAAGAGTCTGCAAAAAGAGCTGTATGGTTCGGCATTATCGGAATGGCAATAGCTGTTATTACCACTGTATTGGGCCCTGGTTTTAACTCAGCAGGGTTCAGGATGCTTTTCCCGGCTATAATAATAGGTTCTATAATTGGTTCTGTAGTAGCTCTTAGAGTGCAAATGACAGGAATGCCACAATTGGTGGCAGCTCTCCATTCTTTTGTAGGCCTAGCTGCTGTTTTTATAGGAATAAACTCAGACCTGCATCCCCCTTTGAACTTAACTTTTGTCGAACTTGTTATTCATGAAGTTGAGATTTTTCTGGGTGTATTCATTGGGGCAATCACTTTTACTGGTTCTATAATAGCTTATGGAAAGCTTGCAGGATCTATTGATGGAAAGGCTTTGGTNATCCCTGGTCGGCATATCCTGAATATAGTTATGNTGCTAGCCTGCATTATTTTGGGAGGAATGTATTTAAATCACGCNGGTACTTGGACATTAATTGCAATGACTTTGATAGCCTTTATAATCGGCGCNCATTTAGTTATGGCAATTGGGGGAGCGGATATGCCTGTCGTTGTGTCTATGCTAAATAGCTACTCAGGTTGGGCCGCGGCTGCGACTGGGTTTCTACTTGGAAATGATTTATTAATTGTGACAGGTGCGTTGGTAGGATCTTCTGGCGCTATATTGTCTTATATTATGTGTAAGGCCATGAATAGAAATTTTNTTTCTGTTATTCTNGGAGGCTGGGGAGGAACCTCAGGACCGGCCATGGAAATAGATGGAGAAATGGTACCCACCGACCCAGATAATGTTGCAAATCTTTTGAATGAAGCGGGAAGTGTGATTATTGTGCCTGGTTATGGAATGGCTGTTGCTCAGGCNCAATCCTCAATTTCTGAAATGACCAAGAGGTTAAGGGACAAGGGAAAGTCTGTAAGGTTTGCCATTCATCCTGTTGCGGGCAGATTGCCGGGTCACATGAATGTTTTGCTAGCTGAAGCTAAGGTACCTTACGATATTGTTTTAGAGATGGATGAAATAAATGACGACTTTCCAGAAACCGATGTGGTTATGGTTATAGGGTCAAATGATATTGTCAATCCTGCAGCTCAGGATGACCCCAACTCACCGATAGCTGGAATGCCAGTTTTGGAAGTTTGGAAATCTAAGCAGGTGATTGTTTCAAANAGAGGTCAGGGCGCTGGATATTCTGGAGTAGAAAACCCGCTCTTTTTTAAAGAGAACACCAGAATGCTTTATGGAGATGCCAAGTCTTCAATTGATGCTCTTTTATCAAAAATAAGCTAAAGCCTAAAAATCTGTAGGGGCTCCACCTTCTGAGATCCGTTTTGAGACAAAATCTTTAAGCTGTTCATTTATCGTTTCATCTATGGGAGGTGCCTCGAAATTATCTAGAATATTTTTCCATATTTTGTTAGCTCTGTCTTGTGTCCAAACTGCTCCTGCTTCTTCCCAAGCTTCGAAATTACTCCAATCAGACAAAAAAGGAGAATAAAAAGCATTTGTGTAACGTTTTTGGGTATGTTCTGCTCCAAAAAAATGTCCGGTTGGCCCGACTTGCCTTATTGCATCTACTGCAAGCGAATCTTCACTGTAATCGGTAATTTCGGGCTCTAGATATCGTTGAAACTGCTGGAGTACTTCACAATCCATGACGAATTTTTCATAAGAAGCGATTAAGCCACCCTCTAACCAACCTGCAGAATGATAAACGACATTTACACCACTATTAATAGCTGACCAAAGGCTATTCAAGCTTTCCCACATTGCCTGTCCATCCGGAGCATTTGCTGCACAAGCATTGGAAGCTCTCAAGGGNAGTTTGTAATAGCGTGCCATCTGACCTGTTATTTGTGTGGCCCTTACGTACTCCGGAGTNCCGAAGGCAGGAGCACCAGTTTTCATATCAACATTTGANGTGAAGGTTCCAAAGACACAAGGTGTTCCAGGGTTTATAAACTGTAGAAGCGATATTGCTGCTAAGCCTTCAGCTATAGANTGNACTACTGCACCACTCATTGTAACAGGAGCCATCGCTCCGGCCAAAGTAAAGGGAGTAACAAAAACTGGTTGCCCCTTCCTCGCAAAACGCATTGCGCCATCAAGCATTGGCCAATCATGCTTAAGGGGGGAAGATGAATTTATATTTGTATAAATTCGTGGCTTACTAAAGAAGTCTTGATTTGATAAACCAGAGGCAATTCTCGCCATTTCTAACGCATCTTCCACTCTTTCAGGTCCTAATGAATATGCATGGCAAACCTTATCAGTAAGTGTTAACTTTTCGTAAAGACACTTCAAATGTCTCACTGAAGCGTGAATATCTACTGGTTCGACTGGGTACCCTCCAGCTAGATGAATGCAATTAAAGTATTGTGTAAACTTTATTAGGTCTCTAAANCTTTCAAAGTCTCCAACCCTCCTGCCTCTATCAAGATCCATAACATTTGGGGGCGAAGAAACATTCACAAAGACAATATTTTTCCCACCTANATTGATTTTTTTTTCAGGATTTCTTGGTGTTATTGTAAATTCGGTTGGCGCTTTAGAGATCATTTCCATAACCCAGTGCCTATCCATTTTCACCGTATCACTAGAAGTGCTGACATTACATCCTGCTTTTTTNAGGTATGATTTTGCTTCCTCATTAATAAATTCAATTCCGATCTCCTCAAGAATTCGCATTGCAGCGTTATGAATAGCTTCTACACCTTCTTGGGGTATGGGTTCTGTAGGCTTGTCGCAATTAATTGGGACTCGCCAAGCTGTTTGCTGTATGCTAGAAAGCTCTCCCCTTCGAGAATTGCCGGATCTTCCCCCACTTCGCTTTTTCGGTCTTTTTTCCAATAGGTTCTTTCTAATAATAGATTTTCTATATTTGTTTAAATTAAGAAGTAATCTAGCTAATTTTCGACAAATTTTGTCGCTTTTAACTTTAATAAATCATTCAGGTCTGCAATTGAATTTAGGATCCTTGAGCTATAAGGTTTAAGNTCGGCTTTAACAGCTGGGCCTGTGAGGACGCCAATGGGAATTGTTCCTGCATTCATACCAGCAATTAGATCATGCGTACTATCTCCTATCATTAATACTTCATTTGGCTTAAGGTTCATTTGGGTACAAAATGCAATTATCTGCCCGGGGTCAGGCTTACTTCCAAATCCACTATCATACCCGACAACAAAATCAAAATGTTCATAAATTCTTGCGTTTTTTAGGTGAGAAATTGCAGCACCTTCTGCGTCGTTTGTAGCGACTCCTAAAATAAATCCATTTCTATTTAAAGATAATAAGGTTGACTCTAAACCTTTCACGGGTGTTTGACTCTGGTTAGTAGCTTCTAATATCAAAAAATCTTCTAACTCAATCTCTGACTTATTTGGAATTACTTGTGATATTTTTTTTGCAGTTTCTGCAACAGTTCCTGCGATAAAATCACTGCCGTTTTTGAAACGATTATTGTTAAGATCGAAGCCCAATGCATCGGCTAATTTAGAAGTCTCCACATTATTATTTTTGCTTAGAACAGTAATTATTCTAATNGCCCAACTAGTCCATGAGAGGCTGAAATCAAACAATGTACCGTCCTTATCAAAAACGATACCTTTAATTTTTTTAAAATCTATCATNNTTATCACCAGTTCAGCATAAAGGATACTATTTGTTGTACTTTTAACCAAGTTATTATTTTTTGGGGTAGGTCTTATGAATGCAGAAATTTTATACTTTAGTGGGGATGAGAAGACTAAAAAGATAGANGTCATTTAGTAGCATTGTGAACTTCCTTTTTCACAATTAATTCAATTTCTGACCACCTTTNAGGTGTGTAGCTTGCGAAAGAAGATGGAGGCAAGACTTTCTTTACTATTTCACATGCTGAGAAATGAATAGAAATAAGCTTATCGTTTTCATTACTGGCACTTTCTATTTGGAAGGGACTGTCATCAACAAAAAAACAAGGCTTGGTAATATNTTTGGTTAAATAATTGATTGCAGAACCTTTTGGTCCGGAATTACTGATTATAGGATAGTTCAAGCCAAGTTTCTTAAAATTTTNCTCTCTAGATTCATGTGCGTATTCAGGAACATTTGTTAAAATAACAACTGAGGCAATTTTGGATATTCTTTCCAAAGTTTCTTTTGAATTCTTAGTTAGTTTNTGGTTNATTGTTTCTTGTCGGATAAATTTTTCAACTAAGGATTGGGCAACACTCTTATCTGGATGATAACCGTCAGTCTTATGNGTAATTGCTTTNTCTAAGCGGTATCCAGATAAATTTAAGGCCCACCCTNTAGATTCAAGAAAGCTCTTAAAATGTTTTGCAAAATACAAAACCACCTCGTCAGCGTCACTGATAAATAGAGGTTTCTCCCTATCTATTATCAATCTATCTATTTGTCTTTTTGTTCTTGGTTTCATATTCATAAAGNCTAAGNTTAGGTCCAATTATATGAGTCNCCTCCTGGAAGCAAGCTAAGAATCTCCATTANTTCCTCGGGCTTGATAGAAAGTGCATAGGAACACTCTATNGCTATTTCATCTGATGATAGGCAATATTCAATTATGAAAACTAAAAATTCAGGGTCTTTTGATCTCTCAAAAATATCAGATATGCTTGCTCCGTTTAGATGAAGAAAATCAGCAAATCGGTCCGGATTCTTAGATAACCAACTTAATGCTTCCAAAGCTTTTACTTCTGCATACTCTTTATTTTTCATAATTAGCCTTCAAAAAGTTCGTCTAAAGGGTCTTGTTTCAGGGTCTATCTTAACCTATAAATCTCAAACTATGAATTCAAATTCTGAAGAANTACCCATAAAGAACGCTGCTACCGTTGTTATTCGGAGAGAAATAGAAGGTAAACCTTATGTACTTATGGGGCAGCGTGGTAAAGACGCCGTTTTTATGCCTAATAAGTTTGTTTTCCCTGGTGGAGCAATAGATCAGCAAGATCATGACGTTAGATTGGCATTTGAGTTAGAAGAAGATTTATTTAATAATTTAATCGTTTCAGCAAAAGAAGTTGAACCAAGGGCTATAATCGCGGGGGCTATTAGAGAAGTATGGGAAGAAACAGGGCTAAGAATTGTAGGAAAAGCTAAGACATCAGGAGATACTAACTTAGAGTTGAGCCAGTGGAAATCGTTTTCTGCAACTGGATTTTTGCCTAATCCAGCTGGCTTAGAGTTTTTTTTTAGGGCCATAACACCTCCTGGACGCCCCAGAAGATTTGATGCTAGATTTTTGATTTGCAACTCAGATGAGATCTCTGGAAATTTAGATGACTTTTCGCATGCTAGTACTGAACTTTCTCACCTACAGTGGATAGATCTTAATCTCATAAATCAATTGGAGCTTCCTTTTATTACTGAAATTGTACTAGCTGAAGTAGCATCCCGAGAAGAAAGAGGGCGACATCCAGAGGGCATCCCTTTCTTCGATTATTCGAAAGAAAATTCTCAAATTAGCTTNATAAAAGCNTAGTTTTATTTTTTTGATTAANGATAGGTTTAAAACAACTTGACATAAGTTAGTGCACGTGTAGAAGAATACGCTGTCCAGTATAATGTCTCATGGGGAAAGAAAAGGTTCATGGCTAAACCAACGACAATAAAGATTAGATTAAATTCGACCGCGGACACGGGCCATTTTTATGTAACAAAAAAAAATGCTCGAACTATGACCGAAAAGATGGTTGTTAAAAAGTATGATCCTGTAGCAAGAAAGCATGTTGAATATAAAGAGGCAAAGATAAAATAAAAAAGGCCTGAAAACAGGCCATTTTTATTTNNTTATTTTAGCAAATTATTACTCGCGCATAGCTCCCATTAAGTGAAGGAGCATAATGAACATATTTAAGAAATTTAGGTAAAGNTGCAAAGCACCCATAATTCCTGCCTTAGCAGCAAACTCTTCCCCTTGGGCTACTCTTAGCTGTAGGTATGTATTTTTAATATTCTGTGTATCATATGCTGTAAGGCCTGCAAAAAGTAACACCCCGATTGCTGAGATNGCAATACTTAGGCCTTCATTAGCCATAAAGATATTAATTATCGATACAACTATAAGACCCACAACNCCAATAATAAGAAAGCTGCCAAGAGGGCCTAGATTTCTTTTTGTCGTGTATCCGTATAAGCTGAGAGCAGCAAAAGCTACTGCGGTGCTAAAAAATGCTTGNCCNATCTCTATGCCTGTATAAATAGCAAAGATATATGAAATTGATAAACCTACTAAGGCAGNAAATGCCCAAAACACGAGTTGAGCTGTTTCATATTTCATTGACATGATTTTNGAGCCAAAAATAAATACAACAACTAATGGGGCAAACATAACTACCCATTTGAGTGGCGTCGCAAAAATTGCCATTAAAAGTGTTGGGCTGGTTCCAACTGCATATGCCACTGCGCCGGTTATTATCATGGCTACAGCCATAAGGCCNTATACTTTTGTCATATGAGCNCTTAATCCAGCATCTATGTCTATATTCGCAGCGGTCGCTGTCCGTGCAAATTGTGATTCAGTCATGAAACTCTATCCTTTTCTATTAAAACGGTTACTAAACGTATATATTGTTATAATTAAAGTTGAGTTCAAGAGCAATACCGATTTTTACTATNTTTNATGNNNAATATTNCTTTCTAAATATAAAAAANNATTTTNAGATTGCCATTTCAACTACAACTTTCCCTTTAGCCTTTCTCTGCCTTATTATTTCTAGTGCTTCATTAGATTTTTTAAGTGGAAATACATCACTTATTAAGGGACCTAAATTGTATGATCTTCTTAGGTTAATTAATTCAATACAATTTTTTCTAAAGCCATCCAAATTAAATTTTTGATAAGCACTCCAGTGCACACCTATCACATCTATGTTTTTTACCATTACGATATTTAAGGGAACTTGTGGAACCGTTCCGCTGGCAAAACCAATAGGAATGATTCTTGCGCATTGATTGGATGCTCTAAATACTTTTTCAAACAAAGTACCACCAACTGGATCATAAATAACGTCCGCACCCCCTATGGATTTTATTTTATGAACAAGGTTCTCATCGCTATTTTCAAACAAGTAAGTTGCCCCTAATTCCTTCGCTTTTTCTAGCTTTTCGGCATCATTTGCAACTGCTATAACTGTTGCTCCCAATGCTTTCCCGAGTTCAACGGCAGTTAAGCCAATGCCACCAGAGGCACCAAGTACTAATAAGTTTTCACCACTTTTTAATTTTGCCCTATCTTTAAGGGACAAGTAGCCTGTCCCGTAGGCAATCAAAAAGCTTGCTGCTTCATTGTTTGTCATTTCTTTGGGCACCTTAAAACAAGAGCTGTAACTTGCTGTCACCTTTTCTGAGAGGCCACCACCTTCAACTATCGCTATAACCCTATCTCCCAAACTTAATTCAGATGAGGTGCAGTTAATTCTTTCAATAATGCCACAAACTTCTAGGCCAGGGGCAAAGGGTAAATTTGGTTTTAGTTGATATTTTCCTTGGATTAGTAAAGTATCTGCAAAATTCAAACCGCAAGATAGAACTTTAATGAGGACTTTATTTTTTTCAGGTATTGGGTCAGGGATATTTAAAAGGTCAAGTTTACCACCTAATTCTCTTAAGATCATGGATTTCATTTACTAGCCTATTTTTAATTTTAGGCCATTTATAGCTATTTCAATTATTTTATAAACTAAATATTTGGATTTTATTGTTCAATCTGCTTTCCAAATTATCTGTTATTGTTTATCACACATTAAACTAAATAAGTATTTATCAATGAAAATAAGAAATATAGCAATAATAGCTCATGTAGATCATGGCAAAACAACTCTAGTTGATGAAATTCTCAAGCAGTCTGGGGTTTTTCATAACAAACAGGAAGTCTCGGAAAGAGCAATGGATAGCAATGAGCTTGAGAGGGAAAGAGGTATAACAATTCTTTCCAAGGTAACCTCAGTAGAATGGTCCAGTTCACGTATCAANATTGTAGATACTCCAGGGCATGCAGATTTTGGAGGAGAAGTTGANCGGATACTNTCAATGGTCGATGGAGTTTTGCTGNTAGTAGATGCCTCAGAGGGTCCGATGCCACAAACCAAGTTTGTTACATCAAAGGCACTAAAACAGGGATTAAGACCTATAGTAATCTTAAATAAAGTAGATAAAACTCAAGCTGAACCTGATAGGGTTCTTAGCCAAGTATTTGATCTTTTTGATAGCTTAGGCGCAACGGAAGAGCAGTTAGATTTTCCTTTCCTTTATGCCAGCGGTCGGTCTGGCTGGGCAGATATTGATTTGATGGGGCAGCGAAAAAACTTAAACTCTCTAATGGAATTGATTTTAAGCCATGTAAGACCACCAGTACAAACTGAGTTTAAGACTGCACCCTTTTCCATGTTGGCAACTATTTTGGAGAGAGATGATTATTTAGGACGTATGTTAACAGGCAGAATAGAGACTGGGAGGATAAAAATAGGGGAAAACATAAAGGGCATGTCTCCTTCTGGAGAGACAATAGAAAACTTCAGAGCGAGCAAAATTTTATTNTTTAGGGGCTTGAAAAAGGTAGANGTTGATGAAGCTATAGCGGGTGACATTGTATCAATATGTGGAATGGTTAAGACGAGCGTGTCTGATACGATTTGTGAAAGAAGTTTAACTGTGCCTTTAAANTCNCAACCTATAGATCCACCTACTATTTCCGTAACTATAGGAATAAATGATAGTCCATTAGCTGGAAAAGAAGGTAANCTNATCCAAAGTAGGGTTATAAGAGATCGACTGTTTAAGGAATCAGAGAGCAATATTGCAATCCAAGTATCTGAGGGTATCTCTGGTGAGAGTTTAGAAGTGTTTGGAAGAGGTGAGCTGCAGATTGGAATTTTATTAGAGAATATGCGGCGAGAAGGTTTTGAGCTCTCGGTATCTAGACCACGGGTTGTATATCAGACTAGGGATGGGAAAAAATTTGAGCCAATTGAAGAAATTACCATTGATGTCGATTCGACTTATTCAGGCGCTGTAATAGAAAAAATATCAAATAGAAAAGGTGCAGTTAAAGAAATAAATCCATCTAGTGGAGATAAGACTAGGATAATTGCTTTGATCCCATCTAGAGGNCTNATAGGTTACCATGGTGAATTTCTTACTGANACAAAAGGAACTGGAATATTGAATAGGGCTTTCCATTCTTATGAAGAATTCAAAGGTGACATTTTAGGTAAGGCCCGAGGGGCACTTATATCAATGGAAAAAGGAAAGGCTGTGCAATACGCCTTATTTCACNTGGAAGANAGAGGTTATTTTTTTATCCGTCCTGGCGAGGAAATTTATCCTGGTATGATAGTAGGAGAGCATAACAGGAATAATGATCTAGAGGTTAATCCAATTCGCGGCAAAAAGTTAACTAATGTTAGGGCGTCAGGCCATGATGAATCATTACGTTTAACAACGGCAAGACGACTTAAGTTAGAGGAGGCTATTTCTTATATTAAGGATGATGAACTAGTAGAACTCACTCCAACAAGTATTCGTTTGAGAAAAAAATATTTGGATTCTAACGAGCGAAAAAAGCAACAAAAACTTTAAATTAAAGATATAAAATTTAGGCGATCTTAATTTTGAAAAATCGTGAGCTAAAACATTATGTAGAAATTGCTAGGCAAGTAGCATTAGCTGGTGGTGCTGAGGCCCTAAANTATTTTAGATCAAAAAATCTGGTAGTGGAAAGCAAATCTNCGGCCAAATTTGATCCAGTGACTTTAGCAGACAAAAGAACAGAAGNAGTTATGAGAAGGGCGATATTGTCCAATTTCCCAGAGGATGGCATCATTGGGGAAGAACATGAAAACATAAGCGGAACTTCAGGTATTAGTTGGGTTATTGATCCAATTGATGGNACAAGATCCTTCATTGCAGGGGCTCCAACCTGGGGCATACTTGTGGCTGTAAATGATGGAACTGGACCTTTTGCTGGGGTTATTTACCAACCTTTTATTCATGAGCTTTTCTTTGGGGGTTTTGGTAGTGCATACTACGAATTTAACGGGAAAAGAGAAAAAATATTTACTAGAAAGTGTAAACATTTATCTGATGCGAAATTATTTTCTACTTTTCCTGAAATAGGAACAGCCGAAGAGCATAGAAAATTTCAGATTATAAATAAAAAAGTAAAGCAAACTAGATATGGCTTTGATTGTTATGCATNTGCGTTACTCGCTATGGGGGCTATTGATATTGTAATGGAAGCAGGTTTACAATCTTATGATATTCAGGGCCCTCAGGCTCTTATAGAATCTTCAGGAGGTGTCGTTTCTTCCTGGTCTGGAAATAATCCGCAATATGGTGGAACATTATTAGCGTGTGGGAGCAAAAATATTCATGATGAGATTCTTTTGCTTTTAACTAGAAGCTGATTTAATTCCTTTCGAGAGGAAGTCGTCTATATGACTCCAGGCAGTTTTTTGTATTTTGGGAGTCTCAAGAAAAACTTCGTGTTTGGCTCTATTTATCTCAACTAGNTTAGAATTTACACTTTTCTCTGCAAATCTCTTTATAGCTTCATTGTCAACTACTGTTTCTTCGGCACTCATAAAAATTAAAATTGGAATTTTTGGTGGTTTTGCTTTTTCTAATTTTTCGAGCTCTTGGGCAGTAGCAAGCCCCCAGCCAACTGTTGGAGGCCCCACCAAAAGTTTTGGCTCTGCTTTAACTATGCTTTGCAGGCGTTTAAATTGTTTTTCATCGCTTGTTAAGGCATTTTCTTTGGCTGAGGTCGTAAGTACATAGGGTTGTTTGCCCCCAGGATATAGTTTTATCTTAGCAATTCCCGGTGTTTTTATCACTGGGGCCAGACCTTTTATAAGGTTAAGGACAGCATTTTCAAACATTTTAGCACCCCATGCAGGTGCTGAAAAAATTGCTGCGGAGAAGCAGTGGTTTTTATTACTTATTGCCCGAAGACCTATNAAACCACCCATTGAATGACTTACTAGGACAAAAGGCTTTGGTAATTTTTTAATCTCCTCAAGCGANATTAAGGTTTTTAAGTCAGTTTGGTATTCTTTNTAATCGTTAATGTGGCCGATATCTCGTCGCCCAAAATAGCGTTGGGACAACCCTTGAGAGCGCCAGTCTAGCGAAACTACAGAGAACTGCCGCTTTAAGAATTTTGAAATGGTATCTGAATACTTCTCTATATACTCTGTGCGCCCATTCAGAAAAAAAATAGTACCAATGGTTCCTGTGTTCCAGACACCATAGCGGATTTTAAAGCCATCTGGAGTATTAGTGAACCGTATTTTCCCCCCATCCGGGCGAAAATCTTGCAGTTTTGAATTCATTTTAAGAAAAAATGCTACTTAATTGCATTGCAATAGACATGGAACCTTCTACCTTGAGTCTGCCAGACATAAAAGCTCCGGTTGGACTTAATTCACCGGCCATTAGTTCTGACACAGTATCAAAATCAGCAATTAGTNTNCATTCAGCTTCCCCATCCTCAATTCTGATGCCATTTGAATCAACCATTATTGAGCCTTCTCCATCTATTTGAAACTTCACACTTGCTCCGATATCTTCATTCTCTAATTTCTTTTTGACGGCCTCCAAAGCCTTTNCCATTAAATCACTCATTTGTTTTCCTGCAATGTTANTTTAAGCACNTGAAAAGGATGCTTAGCTTTTAAATTTCTTGAGGGTTGNGTATACTAATAGATAAAAAAAATCAAAGTATTTTATGAATTAAATTTTATATTCTATATCCTTAGGTAACCGGTTATCTNGGTAATNGATATTTTTATTGCGGTGCATCTAATTCTAAANAGTTTAAATAAAAAAAGTGAAAATGACTGAATCTAATTTTAAAAAGGTTATTGCTGTCCTGGGTCCAACTAACACGGGTAAGACCCACTATGCTATAGATAGGATGCTAGCTCATAAAAGTGGATTAATAGGGTTTCCCTTGAGACTTTTGGCTAAAGAAGTTTATGAAAAAATTTGCAGAATAAAGGGTGTATCATCTGTCGCGTTAATCACAGGTGAAGAGAAAATATTACCAAAAAATCCTTCTTTTTACATTTGTACNGTTGAAGCAATGCCAACGAAGCAAAGCTTTGATTTCGTTGCAATTGATGAAATTCAATTATGTGGAGACCCTGACCGCGGTTATATTTTTACTGATCGACTCCTAAATTTAAGAGGAGAAAAGGANACTTTACTTTTGGGTTCTGATATTATCAAGGAACGACTTAAGAATTTATGCCGCGATGTNGAATTTATTTATCGAACCAGGCTTTCTGAGCTCAAGTATTCAGGGNCAAAGAAAATTTCAAGGCTACCGCCTAGGTCTGCCATAATAGGATTTTCTATTGAAAGTGTTTATTCAATAGCAGAATTTGTGCAAAGACAAAAAGGGGGAGCTGCTGTAGTCTTAGGTGCTTTGTCTCCGAGAACTCGAAATGCTCAGGTTGAACTTTATGAAAATGGAGAAGTAGATTACTTGGTTGCCACAGATGCTATCGGTATGGGNCTGAATTTAGATATAAAGCATATTGCTTTTTCTAGCATAAAAAAATTTGATGGCAGAAGCTTTAGAAATCTTTTTCCAAATGAAATTGCTCAAATAGCCGGGAGAGCGGGACGAAATCAAGTTAATGGTAGTTTTGGTGTCACCGGAGAATTGGGAGATTTGGATTCTAGATTAATCAACCTATTAGAAAACCACAATTTTTTGCCAATTAAGAAACTTAACTGGAGAAATAGTAATTTAGATTTTAGCNGCGTGTTGCATTTAATAAAANCATTAGAACAAGAGCCTCCTAATTCTGATCTTACGAAGGCAAGAGAGGCTGATGATATAATTGCTCTCAAATCACTATGGGGTTTTAGACAAGTAACCGAGAAAGTTTTACACTCTTCGGACGTCCAATTATTATGGAATGTATGTAAAATTCCAGATTATAGAAAAATCTCACCTTCAGATCANTCTATGCTTTTAATGCAAATTTTTGAGTTTTTATCTAATTCTTGTAGAATACCGGATGATTGGTTACATTCCCATGTATTAAGATTAAATAAACTAGATGGAGATATAGATGTTCTTTCTAAAAGGCTATCATTTATTCGCACCTGGAGATATGTAGCTAATAGGAAAAATTGGATAGATGACCCAGTCTATTGGCAAGGTTATACGAGGGAGATTGANGATAAATTATCAGACGCTCTTCATGAAAAACTTAAACAGAGATTTATAGATAAAAGAACTTCTATTCTTATGAAAGGTCTGAGACAAAGGGAGACATTAGTGGCGGAAATAAGGGAAGATAATGCAGTTTTTATTGATGAACAATTTGTAGGTAAGCTTAACGGATTTATTTTTGAACTNGATAAATCTATACCATTAGAACAAAAGAAGACATTTGCTTCGGCGGCATCATCAGCATTATCAGANAAGCTACAGCTGCTAGCTGAAAAGCTATATAGAGGGAATGATACGGAAATAGATGTTTCTGATCAGGGTGAATTTATATGGCGTGACAGTATAATTGGTACTTGCGAAAAAGGTAGCGATATATTTAAGCCTGAAATTGTGCCATTTGTTAGTGATTTCGTTCCTGNAGGAGTTCGAGAGCAAATAAAACGGCGATTAGACCATTTCCTTAAAAGAAAAATAGATAATCTTTTTGAGCCACTTTTTAATGTTCAGAATGATGAGGCTATTATCGGGGTGTCTCGTGGCCTAAGTTTTAGACTTTATGAGTCGCTAGGTGTTATTCCTAGATCAGTAGTAATGGATGATGTGAAGAAAATTACTCAAGAGGAACGGGCTTTACTAAGAAAACATGGTATCAGATTTGGTCAATTTACTATATTTTTTCCTGCCCTCGTAAAACCGGGGCCAACTAAGTTAAGACTTATTTTGTGGGGAAAGTTTTTTGGTTTAAGTACAATACCTCCTGCTCCAGGTCCTGGATTGGTTAGCATAGAATTAACGGGCTCCGAACCTAAGGGTTATTTCCCTAGGGCAGGTTTAAGAGCAGCAGGAGATCGAGCAATTAGGATCGATATGCTCGAGAGGGTAGCNGATTTAATTAGGGAAGAAGATGGTGAGGCAGGATTTGAAGCAACAGCAGATATGTTGTCTTTAACTGGCATGAGCCATGAGCAATTTTCTAATTTAATGGGAGGACTNAATTATAAAGTAACTGAATCAGAAAGAGTTAAAAAGAAATCGGAGCTTAAAGCCACTAACGAACAAGCTAGTGGNTTTAACGANGAAGAAGAGATTAGGGAGAAAGTCTATACTTTTTCATATCAGAAAAAGAGTGAAAAGACTTCTGATAAAGAGAATAGCAATAGAAAAAGAAAACAAACTCATTTAGGAAGAAAAAATAATAAAAAAGAGTTAACAGGTAGAAANAATTATGTGGGTAAAAATAATAGAGNAAAGAGAGATAATAATTTTAAAATTGATCCTGATAATCCGTTTTCGGCNTTGTTGGCTCTTAAAGAAAAATGACNGTAAAGTCTAATGAGACNATCAGAATAGATAAGTGGCTTTGGTTTGCAAGGTTTTTTAAGAATAGNAATCTAAGTGCGAGAATTNTTTCTCAAGGCAAAGTTAGGTTAAATGGTAAACGTATATCTAAGCCGTCTACATTCTTAAAAAAAGGTGATGCGTTAACGTTTCCTCAAGGAAATATTCTTCGATTAGTAAAAGTTTTAGAACTTGGAAAACGAAGAGGGCCGTTTAAGGAGGCTCTATCATTATATGATGAAATAGAAGAGAAAATCTATGTTGATAAGGCAGTTTTCTCAAACCAAGTGCCTCACGAAATTCCTAAGAAAAAAATGGAATCTAGGCCTGATAAAAGGCAAAGGCGGGATATTTTGAACCAAAAATATGCGTATTCAGTTGATTGTTAGGACTATTTTTGGCATTAGTGTTGGAAAACAGGTGATTAAATATTGACATACATTGTGAATGATAAATGCATTGGATGCAAGTATACGGACTGCGTTGAAGTTTGTCCTGTAGACTGCTTTTATGAAGGAGAAAATATGCTTGTAATTCATCCTGATGAGTGTATTGACTGCGGCGTTTGTGAGCCAGAATGTCCCGTGGACGCAATAGTACCTGACACGGAGCCTGGAGCGGAGGATTGGGTAGAATTTAACAGAAAATATTCAGAACTTTGGCCAGTTTTGACGACAAGAAGGGATCCATTGCCTGGATCAGATGAAAAAGATGGTGAGGAAGGAAAATTAGAAAAATATTTTTCCGAGAACCCTGGCGAGGGAGACTAAATGAAAGAAAATAATATTTGGCCATTAACAGCACTACAATAAGGCAGATAAAAAAAGCCCTTCAAACTCCTAAATTTTTCTGTTATTATTATGTTAAGTTTCTTTTATGCGGTTATTCATTTTTAGTAACCAACAAAAGCACAAATTTTAATGATTAGACGGTTTTGGTAGTGTGCCAAGACGCGTTAACTGTGGGTGAGATAATAAATGTTAGATTTTAAGACGGATGAATTTGTTGTTTATCCAGCGCATGGCGTTGGGAAAATTCTGGCGGTAGAGACACAAAAAGTAGCAGATATTGAATTGGAGATGTTCATTGTTTTTTTTGATAAAGACAAGCTGACGCTAAAAGTGCCTACGGCAAAAGCATTAGAAGTTGGAATGAGGCCTCTTTCCAGTAGGGAAGTTATAGAAAAGGCTATTCTTACCTTAAAAGGAAAAGCTAGGGTCAAAAGGGCAATGTGGTCTAGAAGAGCAAAGGAATATGAAGACAAAATCTATTCAGGGGATCTTTTATCGATTGCAGAAGTAGTTAGAGATTTGCATCGAGGAGAGGATAAGGAACAGTCATATTCTGAAAGGCAATTATATGAGGCTGCGCTTGAGCGTCTGACGCGAGAGATGGCGATAGTTGATGGCCTAGAAGAGCAAATTGCTCAAGAGAAAGTAGACGAAGTATTAGGTGGTAGGGCTGCTTAAATTTACTCAGTTAAGGTAACTTCCAGAAATCCGACACCACTATGCGTCCCCGTAAAAGAAACCGGCCCTTCCCAGTAAGGTATAAATGTATCCATATATGATTTCCGGTTTATAGGCTTAATAGTAATGTTTAGATTCTCACTAGGAATTTCGATTTTCCAATCTAAATGGATCTTATCTCTTTTCGTCTGGCTTGGTACTTTAGGCTGTAGAATAAAGTTTTGAGGTTGGAGTGATTTATATTTGCCATCTCTATAAATCCTTGTGCCAGAAAAAAATGGCCTTCCACTTTTGCTTTTTACTTCGAACACCATGAGTTTGGAACCATCATAAAAATGTAAACCTAGCCAGTTCCANCCTGTTTGATCTTGATCTAGAAGTTGGCTTGTCCACTCCCTATCAGCCCATGCCATGCCGTCTACCTTGTGGCTAACTCCATTAATTGTTATCACNCCGGCAATTTTAAAAAAAGGTTGGCTGTAGTAGAAAGACTTTGCTCCAGAATAAGATTTTTCACTTATCCCATTCGTTCCGTTAAGAACCAGAGGTCTATCTGAACTCAGTTTAAGGCTATATGAGAATTTATCTCCATCGGCATTTAATTGAGCATTATCCCAATCCCCTGAGAAATTCCAGTCATCAATCCAGGCTTTAAAGGGAGATGCTTGGGCCCCAGCCTGTCCNACACCGCCTCGGGCAAACTTTTCTGAAAAAAAATGAGAATTTTTTGTTGTAACAGCTGCATGACCCATCCAAATTTGAGAGGTTTCCCACCCGTTCAAAATACCTGTATTGCCTAATGAAGATCTGAAAAGCGTCCATTGTACTCCTAAAGGTTCGCCCTCTTCATTTTTTAGATTTGCTGTGACGTACCACCACTCNGTTCTAAAAGAAGGATGAAAACCATGATCTTTAGGGAACTCAAGTTTTACATTTTGATCGACCGAAGAAAAANNATTCTTTGGCTNGTTAAGATTGGTAAAGCTTTTTGCATGCAGTTCGTGTGTTAGCCCAAGAAAAAACAATATTATGATAAATAAAAACCTATTCACTATTAAAAACCCTTAGGTAATCTTTTGCAGATGAGGAACTATTTCTAATTAGTGGTATNGCCAAGGAAATNGTAATAATTGATACTGACATGATTGTTAGCTTCATCCAGTCATTGGGGTAAATTGCGTTTGGTAGTTCCCACCCGAAAGCAGTTACATTTATATATTTAGTTAATATATAGGATATTATTACACCCAGAGGTATGGCAAAAATTATAGCAATAATAGCAAGCATAATGGATCGGGAAAATTCTTGGAAGATTAAAATTTTGGTAGAGAAACCCATTGCCCATGCAGGAGCTAACTGACTTCTCCGAATTTCACTTATAGAAATAATAGTGCTAAAAATAGCTAACCCCGATATTATTAAAGTAAGCAAAGAAAGACTATTCGTTATCGTGAATGTCTTTTCAAAAATTTTAAGGGAAGAACTTTTAACNGTTTTCTGATCTGTAATCCAAGATGAGTCAAAAGGAAATTTTTTCCCTACTAGATCAATAAATTTATCAACTTCTTTTTCTTCAATTCTGACTGCATAAGTTCTAGGTTTAAGTTTAGGAAAATTTAATATGAATCTATTGAGAGGTATCATTATTTGAATCTTAGGGTTTCCATAGTCTGAGTAGATTCCACTAATTTTTTTATCATATAAACCAGTAGGGAGGTTCACAGTTAAGTTGTCTCCAACTTTTAGCCCTAACTTTAATGCAAACTGTTCATTAATGAGCCANCCCATATTNGATTCAATATCANCCCAACAATNATCAAGACATTCAAGCAATGGCCAATTTTTTCTGTAAGTGTCATGTGGTTTAAATGCAAAAATGCTAGCTGGATGATCTTTAATTTTAAGGTTNGTTCCGTAAATTGGAAGTATAGTCTCAGAGTGTAAATTGATGAATTCTAAGATTTCGGGTCCAAATTTTTGATTAGGAATTTTAAGATAAATTTCAGCTGCCAACCTTTTGTCTAGCCAAGAAGTAAATGTCATTCGAAAAGAATTAACCATTCCGCTCACGCCAATATTAATGGAGAAAGCCAGCATTATTGCCATTAATGCGATGTATAGTAATTGGGTTTGAGATTTAGTTTCTGACCAAAACCATTTAGCACCTATGGATTGGCTAAAAAAAGAAAAAGCGTCGAGTATTTTCATTAACATGTAGGGTAATAAGAGAGTGAAGCCTAATAGCACTGAGGTCATTAATAAAAATGAGAATATAAGATTGTTTGAAAATATAAATAAGATAATTCCCACAGCTAAGAAGTTAATCCCTATAACCAAGAGTAAAGTCGCATTAGATCTGTTTTGGGAAACTAGACTTACGTAATGGACAGTTGAAAGAATATTGAGTTTGTTAATTTTAAATAGATAATTTGATGACGCTAGTAAAACACCTANTATAACTATAGATGAATTGGCCAGCCACAAGCTTATTGGTAGAGCAATGCCATCAATTGCAGGAACTCCAAACAAGCCTTTCAAGGTACTGTTTACATCAGGTAATAAAAACGTAGCTAAGTAATAACCAAGAATTGTTCCAAGGAGACTNCTTATTATACCTATTATGATTAACTCAATTATTATGGCTATATTAAGCGAAATTTTCGAAACTCCCATTACAGATAAAGAGCCAATTAATTTCCGTTTTTGTTCAATTCCCAAATTGATCGCTGAATAAAAGATAAAGATTCCAACAAAGAAAGCTAAGAAACCAAAAGCAGTTAAGTTGAGATGGAAACTTCTAGTCAGCTGATTGAAATCTGAACTAGAATTTGAGTTAACTAGGGTTAATTTATTCTCATTTATGAACGCATAGTCTAAGTCGTTTTCTGGAGAGTATAGTTCTAGGCGAGAAATTAGACCTTTTTGATTTAGAATTTCTTGAGCAATTCCTATATCCATTACTATTTCATTATCGGCAAGGTTCTCATTTATNGCTATTTTTGAGAATAATCCCTCTTGGTTTGCGCTTACAGCAGTCAAGCTATTGGCAAATACCGTGTAGGGAGGGCTAATAAAATCAAGTAGTTCGCTTAGGTTGGCTCTCGAATCAAAGTAATTTGAGTTTTTCGAAATTGGGTCTAATCCAGATATTTCATATTCTCCATAATTTCCCTTAAATGTTCCAGAAATTACAGGACTAACCAAAATACCTAACTTTCGAAATTTAGNGAAAATATCATCAGAAAAGAAATTCTTTTCTGATGATATTAGTATGGGAATTTGTGATATTTCATAAATTGATGCGGCTTTGTCGTAGGAAAGCTTAGCTTGTTTATTAATTGTAGCTACACCTGACCATAGGGCAGATGCAANTGATAAGCACAAAATCATTAAAACCAGTTGGATTGGCTTTTTCTTCCAGTGTGATGAGATGGTAAGAACAGTTAGTAAAATAGAATTCAAGATNTTAACTTTCCATCCTTAAGTTTCAGCTTAATGTCTAGCTTGGAAGCGAAAGCTTTACTGTGTGTCGCTACTAACAATGTCGCACCAATTGAATTTATCATATCCAACAGCATTTTAATTATGACTTTCGAATTTTGATCATCTAAATTTCCAGTAGGCTCGTCAGCAAACAATACTTTTGGCTTTGCTATTATCGCCCTGAGGATTGCNACCCTTTGTTGTTCTCCTCCAGAAATTTGATCAGGATATCTATTTAGCAAATTTTTTAAACCTGCTGTTTCAATAAGTTGCTCTGCTAAATCGCTGTCCCATTTCCCAGATAGACGGGCATGAAATCCAATATTTTGCCAAACTGTTAAACTATTTATCAAATTGAAACTCTGAAAAATTATAGCTAATTCATTCCTTCGTATTAGGGCTCTTTCTTTTTCAGTTGAGTTCCATATAGAAACATTATTGAATTGTACTTCACCGCTGGTTGGAGGTTCAAGTCCAGAAAGAATATTAAGAAAAGTACTCTTTCCTGAGCCACTCTCTCCAATCAGAGCAATTGTTGATCCTTGAGTTATATCAAGGTTAATATCCTTGAGGGTGTAGTGATTTTCATTTCCTGGATAACTTTTGGATAGGTTTTTAACCTTAAAAATAACTTTGGTGGGTTTCATGTAATCAGGCTGCAATTAGTTCATATCAAGGGCATTTTTTTTGAGCAGCTCGATTGGAATGATGTCTAGTGCTGATTTATGTGTGGAGGCGAGTGAGACCTTAGGAGCACAGCCTTCATTCTCAGCTTCAAGCCAGCGGGTAGCGCATAGACACCACTTATCTCCAGGGTTCAAACCTTCAAAGCCAAACTCTGGTTTCGGCGTAGTCAGGTCATTACCTTGCTTTTTGGAAAAAGCTAGAAATTCCTCGGTCATATAAGTGCAAACAGTGTGGCTNCCCACATCTAGAGCATTTGTGTTGCAACATCCATCCCGGAAAAATCCAGTCATAGGATCAAAAGAACAAGGCTGTAGTTCTCCATCTAAAACGTTTACACTATCATATTTACCTAAAAGAGGGTTTTTCATGAAATTTTGCTCCCGTATTTTTAATTCACGAATTATGTCTTANTATGGGAATAACTAGTATTTAACACAGAAAGTTCAATATTATAAATTTTTTTGAATACCANATTAATTAATATGAAGGAATAAATTTGGATAAAACATGGTATGAGCATACCTTAGAAAATAGTTTTAAAAGCAATTTTCAACTCAAAAGCAATTCAAATTATGATGTTGTTATAGTAGGAGGTGGGCTAGCTGGCTTAAGTTTGCTACTACAGCTGGTGGAATCTGGTTTAGACGCACTCCTTATTGAATCTGAAGTTATAGGGGCGGGAGCTTCAGGAAGAAATGGTGGTTTCTGTTCACCAGGCTGGTCCCAAGATTATGANGCTCTATCAAACTATTTGGACCTAGAAACTGTTAAAGAATTGGATAGGATTGCATCATTAGGAGTTATGTGGATGAGGAAAAAATGTCATGAAAAAGGTTATGAAAATACATACTTGACGGAAGGAATCATAACATGCTTTTTGANTGGGAAGGAAAGGGAAGTTGAACAGAAGNTAAAAAATAGTAACAAAATNTTTGGATCTAACAATGNATTCTTAACCAAAAATGATTTGCGAGANATTNTAANTTCAGACCGTTATCTTTTCGGAATNANAAAAGATAACGCTTTTCACTTCCATCCATTAAATTTTATGAAATCATTGGCCAGTGAGTGCACTGCTAAGGGAGCAAAAATTTCTGAAAAATCGCGATTAATTAGTTTTGATAAAAACTCTAATCATTTCAATTTAAAGATCTCTATAGGGAAAGAAATTAAAACAATTAGATCAAATAAAGTCGTTTTTGCTACCGGCGGCTATGCAGGCTCAGAAATAAAGGCGTTACGGAAATACTGGATACCTATAAAAACTTTTATAGGTGTTACTGAACCTCTAGGAAAAAGAATTCAGGATCTATTTAAAAGGAATTTTGGGTTTAGTGACAATAGGCGGGCAGGAAACTATTTTCGGATCGTTGGAGGTGATAGAATTTCTTGGGGAAGAGGAATTTCAGCTTTTGGAGATATTTCCGAAAGTCTAATAAAAAAACAAGTTTCTGACGATATTAACTTCTTTTTTCCTCAGCTTGGAGGAATTAATATAGATTATGCGTGGTCTGGGAAAATGGCCTATGCTAGCCACATGATGCCTTATGTAGGCCCTATACAGGCAGGAAAAGAAGAAGGCTTATTTGCACTTACAGGTTTTGGGGGGCATGGGATGAATACTGCTCCCGGTGCGGCAATTATTTTGGCTGATCACTTGATTAGCGGTGGGAATAGTTGTGATGTATTCAATGCTTTTAAAAGAACATGGAATGGGGGATTCTTGGGGCCTTATGCTGCAGAAATCAAGTATACTTATCTAAGATTGCGAGATTATTTAGAACAAGTCTATCAGAGGCATTAGAGACNATGTTAGGATCTCAAAGTTATTTCTTTAGCGAATAAACTTGNTATCAAGTTAAGCATTGCTACAAAAACNAAACTAAAAAATACTGTTTCAATACCTGCCGAAAATGATTTTTCAACAGCGACAATTTGNGAGGCATTCAGATTCACTAAACTTCCAGGTTCTATAGAAAATATGTCATCAGGTGATGTAAATATTTTTTCAGTTGGCAAAAAATTCATCGAACGTTTGATGGTTAAAACAAAGATTGCTGAAAAAAAAGCTACCCCGAACGTACTTCCAATTTGACGAAACATGGTTANTGCTGCAGTGGCTGTTCCTATTTGATTAATGTTTACAGTATTTTGAACTGCAGTGGTTACAACACTAAGTTGTGGGCCTAAACCTATCCCAATTAATAACAAAATAAATCCTATCGTTACCCCATTAGTTTCAGCGTTCATTCTACTCATCCAAAAAAGTCCTGCTATCAAAAAGATACTNCCGAAAGTGGGCAATAATTTGTATTTTCCAGTTTTACTCATAACAATTCCGCAAGTTGAAGTTGAGGCAATTATCCCTATTGTTAATGGTAGTATTTGCATTCCTGAAGATGTTGGTGAATATCCTTTTGCCATCTGGAGGAAAACTGGTGTGAAGGTCAACGTGGAAAGCAAGANAACTCCTGAAAGAAATCCGATAAAAACATAGGCCGAAAAATTATTTAATTTAAAGAGGTCCATTGGTAATAAAGGGTCATCTGCCNAAAACTCTATTCGAACAAATACCCAAGTAGATATAAAACATATAAGTAATAGAAAGTAGAAGAAACTAGATCCAATTTTAATTTCTTTTCCTGAAAAGCTTGCAATTAGGACAAAAGTTGTAAGAGCTATGCTTAAGAAAAAAGCACCCTTATAATCTATATTTGNAGGCTTTCTTTTATGGGGGANTTTGAAGCCAAACTGAAATATTATTTGGGCGAAAATGCATATGGGNATATTAATTAGAAATATCCAATGCCAGCTAAAGTTATCTACAAAAAAACCTCCCAAAAGTGGTCCAATAATAGATGAAGTTCCAAACACTGCGGCAAATAAACCTTGGATCTTACCTCTTTCTCTTGGAGAGACNAGGTCTGCAGCTAGTGTGAGGGCTAGAACGAAAAGACCCCCTCCTCCTACTCCTTGAACTGCTCTGGCGACAATTAAGGTTAAAAGATTGTTAGCTAAACCAGAAAATAGAGAGCCAAAGAGAAAAATTATTACAGCAAACTGCATGACTATTTTCCGTCCAAAAATATCCCCTAACTTTCCATATATTGGNGCTACGACGATTGAAGTTAGAAGATAAGCTGTTACNACCCAACTCATTTTATCCAAACCACCGAGGTCATTCATAATGGCAGGNAAAGCGGTTGAAACTATGGTTTGGTCAAGAGCTGCAAGCATTAATAAAGAGCCAATAGCAGCTAATAAAACTTTTGGTATTTTAGCAGACGCTTCCATTGTTCGATCTTTCACAAGATAGTTTGGTTCTAATATGATTTATTGCTTTCGAAATCTCTATATGCGAGTGAAGACTTTGTCTAGACTGCCATNAATTGGTATAGAAAATTTTTATGTTACTTTTGACATAAATAAAACTTTAGATAATACTGCTAGGAAAAAANGGAAATCAAAATGAAAACAAGAGCTGCAGTGGCTGTGGAAGCTGGGAAACCATTGGAGATAACTGAGATCAATTTAGAAGGGCCGCAGGAAGGGGAAGTTTTGGTGGAGATTATGGCCACTGGTATTTGCCATACTGATGGTTTTACATTGTCCGGTGCTGATCCCGAAGGAATTTTNCCTTCNATTTTGGGACATGAGGGCGCGGGAATTGTACGAGAAGTAGGTCCTTCTGTCTCATCAGTTAAACCTGGAGATCATGTTATTCCTCTTTATACTCCAGAGTGCAGAGAGTGTGAGTATTGTCTTCACCCTAAAACTAATTTGTGTCAGGCTATTCGAGAAACACAAGGCAAAGGACTTATGCCAGATGGAACTAGTCGGTTTTCTACTTTGGACGGGAAACCGCTGCACCATTATATGGGCACATCTACATTCTCTAACTTTTCTGTAATGCCTGAAATTGCTGTAGCCAAAATTCGTGAGGATGCCCCGTTCGATAAAGTATGCTATATAGGTTGTGGCGTTACTACGGGAATTGGGGCAGTTCTGAATACCGCCAAGGTAGAAGAAGGAAGCAAGGCCATAGTATTTGGATTAGGAGGAATAGGACTAAATGTTATTCAAGGATTGAGATTAGCTGGAGCTGATCAAATCGTCGGTGTCGATCTAAATCCAAGTAAAGTTNAATTGGCAAAAAAATATGGAATGACACACTTTGTTAATCCTTCAGAAGTTAAGGATGATATGGTGGCCTACCTTGTTTCCTTAACCAACGGCGGAGCTGACTATACTTTTGATGCGACAGGCAATGTCGGAGTCATGCGTACAGCTTTAGAATCTGCTCACAAAGGCTGGGGAGAAAGTATAATAATTGGGGTAGCTGGGGCAGGCCAAGAAATTTCAACTAGACCCTTTCAGCTTGTTACCGGAAGGCAGTGGCGTGGTACCGCATTTGGAGGAGCCAGAGGCCGTACAGATGTACCAAAAATTGTCGATTGGTATATGGATGGAAAAATAGATATTGATTCGATGATCACACACACCCTTCCNTTAGAAAAAATAAATGATGGGTTTCATATGATGCATGAAGGAAAAAGTATCCGGTCAGTAGTATTATATTAGTGATCTNATAGTAAGTATCGGTGAAAATTTGAATTTTGAAGATATCAAACTCCTAAAGCTCTCAGATGGGGTCGTGAGTTTAGCTCTTAATAGNCCAGNAAAGAGAAACGCGCTTTCTGAAAACATGATTAAAGAGCTAGTAACGGCCATTAATATCATTGATAAAGACAAAGAGTGTAGGCTAATTAAACTGGAAGGCGAGGGAGAGGTATTTTGTGCTGGAGGAGACCTTGAATGGATGANGGAGCAGGCTAACTCGACCCGGGAANAAAGAATAAATGAAGCAAGAAAATTGGCAAAGATGTTTAGAATTTTGAATTCTGTATTTAAGCCAATATTGGGTGTGATAAGAGGTGATGCCTATGGAGGCGGGATAGGCTTAATCTCAATATGCGACTATTCCATTTCTAGTTCAGCAGCTAAATTTGGTTTGACTGAGTCTCGTTTGGGATTAATCCCGGCTACAATAAGNCCCTATGTAATTTCAAGAATTGGTGAAAGTAATTGTCGGGATATTTTTNTGTCAGGAGAAATATTTAATGCGGAAAAAGCTAATAAAATTGGTTTGGTAAATGAAGTTGTAAAACCTTCTGATCTTGAAAAGTCAGTAGACTCATACATTTCTTTTTTTAAGAAAACATCCAGACAGGCAGTATCCTCTTCCAAGGCACTTATTCAAACTTTGCGGCCTAAGGTTTCAGATAAATTAATAGATGAAACAGCAAGAAGGTTGGCGGACACATGGGAGTCTAATGATGCACAAAAAGGAATAAAAGGATTTTTGGATAAATCCAAAGTTATCTGGTAAACAATATAACTTAGGAAATTAAATCTTTTAAATTATTAGTTGGGTCTTTTACTATTTCTTTTTTTGGAGAAATCTTGGTCTCTATTAATCTTTTTCCTATCATATAATCCCTCGGAGCATTAATTGCATCCACTGCCAAAAGGTTATTTTCTTCATAGTACCAAAAGGAAACACTATTTGCATCATTTTTTCGTTCAATAATCTCTGTGAATCCTGAATTTAAACCTGCTATTTGAAGTTTGATATTGTACTGGTCAGACCAGAACCATGGTTTTGGATGGTAGGAAATATTTGCCCCAGTTAAGTTCTGAGCAATTGTTTCAGCATGGTCAATGGCATGACCTACACTTTCAAGTCGAATATTTTCACCATTTAAAGGGAAAGACGCGCAATCCCCAACTGCCCATATATTTTCATCTGACGTTAGGCCTTTAGAGTTCGTCCAAATTCCATTTTCTATTTTGAGACCACTTTCTTCAGCCAGAAAGATTTCTGGGCTCGCTCCAATGCCAGTAATTACGAAATCGCAATCAAATGAGGAGCCATCTGAAAAAATGGCAAGAATTTTTTCACCTTGGTTTCTAATGGTTGCAACAGATATTTTTTCGCAAATCTCTACCCCTTTGGAAATATGAACGTCTTTCAAATAATTTGAGGTTTCTTTACACGCTACCCTTTGGAGTATTCTTTCTGCTGACTCGACTAATCTAACTTTCAATCCTTTTTCTGCGCATACTGCAGCTGCTTCGAGGCCTATATAACCTCCTCCAATAATTAGAACTACTCCTGCTTCAGAGAACTTCTTTTTAAGCTGGTTTACATCATGAATGTTTCTGATCGAAAAAATATTCTCAACGCCACTGGTTATTCTTTTTGGCAATTCATTTGGTTTTGCGCCAGTGGCGAGAATGAGTATGTCGTATGAAATTTTCTCAGATCCTAAAAGTACAGATTTTTTGTTGCGATCAATAGAGGTAACTTTGGTTCCTAGCCTAAGATCAATATTTTTTCCCCTATAATAATTTTCTTGCTTGAGAAACAGTCTTTCAAGATTGATTTTATCTAGAAGGTAAGCTTTTGAAAGTGGAGGTCTTTGATAAGGTAGAAAGTCTTCCTCACATATTACAGTAATAGAATACTCGAAATCTATAGTTCTGAGTTTAGATAAAAGGGAGACAGTTGCTTGACCGCCTCCAACTATTACTACATTTTTTTTCAATTTAACTCTTTCTAGAAAAACCTAATTAAAATTAAAGAAACGTGCAATTAATCCTTAGTGTGGAAATTGGTTGAGGATATTTTTTTGACAATCATAGATATAGAAATATCACCTATATTTTCAAAAGTTAAATGTATTATATGTTTTTCTGAAAGCTTTAATGAAGTATTTAGTTTCATAAACATAATGTGCATTCCGCCAGGTTCTAAAGAAACTGTAGAACTGGCCGGAATCAAAACCCCATCCTTTAGGGGCGTCATTTTCATTATCCCATATTCCTCCTTCATGAGATGGAATTCACTCATTTCTGCAAATTCAGCTTTTATATTAATTAACTTTATTTCTTCTTTTCCAGAATTTTTGATCTTAAGATATCCTGCTGTATTAGGATTTCCTTGGGGAACCTCCCTTACCCAACCTTCAGTGATTTCTATATCATCTAATACTACCTTTAAGTAATTGATTTCACTAGAAGGCAGTTGAGAAGCACTTAAGAAAGTAAATAATAATAAATAATGTAAAAACTTCACAGAAAAAGCTCCTGAATATAAGTAAATTAAAGTAAAAATAATTTCCTTAAGGGATTTACTCAATAAAAAAATTAAGTCAAATGGATAAATTTATTTTGACGATTTTGATGGTGGGAGTTAGATTTTATCCTAAAGAACGGGAGTTGTATTATGAAAAGAATAGGAACTCAGGAAGATTGGTTTAATAGAGCAAAAGCAGTCCTTCCTGCTGGAGGTTTCGGAAATTTTGATCATCACATGATTATGCAAAAAGGTAAGGGAAGTCATATTTGGGACGAAGATGGTAATGAATACATTGATTACCTGATAGGTTCTGGACCAATGCTTTTAGGCCATGGGCATCCTGAAGTTTTGGAAGTTGTTTTTGAACAAATATCAAAGGGAATGACCTTTTTTGCTAACAATGCAGCTGGTATTGAATTGGCTGAGGAGATAATCAAAGCGGTCCCCTGCGCTGAATTTGTTAGATATGTTACATCTGGCGGTGAGGCAGATATGTATGCAATACGGTTAGCACGTGCCTATACTGGTAAAGAGAAGATTTTAAAATTCGAAGGTGGCTATCATGGCATGTCTGCTGAAGCCCAAATGAGCCTGGCGCCATCTCGATTGCAAAACTTTCCAATGGCAGTTCCGGATAGTGCAGGTATCCCTAATTCGGTAAGGGATGAAATGGTAATATCTCAATTTAATGATTTTGAAATCACAAAGAGTCTACTTGATGAATATGATAAAGATTTAGCTGCAATCATTGTCGAACCATTGCAGCGAATTATACCGCCAGTTGATGGATTTCTACAATTCTTAAGGGATGAATGTACAAAAAGGGGCATTGTATTAATTTTTGATGAAATTGTAACTGGTTTTCGATTTGATTATGGTGGTGCTCAAAGTCTCTATGGTGTTACTCCAGATCTTTGCTCTTTAGGCAAAATTATAGGAGGTGGGTTCCCCCTTGCGGCTGTTGCTGGAAAAAATGAAATTATGGCTCATTTTGATAAAGCTAAGGTTGGGCAAGATGGTTTCCTAATGCAATTAGGTACTCTAAGTGGCAATCCTGTAGCTTCCATTGCTGGCCTCAAAACAATGGAGATTTTGCGACGAAACGGGAGTTATAAAAAATTAAGAGAAATTGGAAAGAAACTAATGAATGGAGCCTCTGATTTACTAAATTCTCGTGGGATAACTCATAGAATAGTAGGAGATCCAGCTCTATTTGATATTCTTTTTACTGGTCGAGATGTTTTGAATTATCGAGATACACTCGGAGCNGACTCTGAGAAGTCTAATATGTTTAACAAGNTTTTGAGAGAAAATGGTATTTTTAAGGCTGGTGCAAANTTGTATCCATGTCTTGCTTTAGATAACGATGATGTTGAAAAAACAATAGCAGCTTTTGGGAAAGCAGCGCAATCTATTGCTAATTAAAGTTGGGATTATTTTTTTGAGAAATGCATGCCAATGCGATTGATGCGAGTCNAGCTGCAGGCGGATCAGCTCGACTGGTAAGCAGTAAAGGAACTTTGGCTCCGAGAACTAGCCCTGCTGCACANCCAGAGCCTAAATAAACGAGAGATTTAAATATTGCATTTCCTGATACTATATCAGGGACGATTATNCCATCTACTTTTCCGCAGACCTTACTTTGGGAAAGACCCTTAATCTTAGCTGCNTCGGACGAAAAAATAAGGTCAAGTGCTAAGGGGCCTTCAAAATCAGCTCTTTTTATATTTTCAGAGGCCCAATCAGATAATTTTCTAGCCGTTAAAGTCGTCGGCATGCTTTCCATAAGATTTTCGCTAGCCGATAAGAATGCTATTTTCGGTTTTTCTATTCCTATATTGTGAAGNACTTCAACAACTAATTTAGTAGCCTGTTTTTTAGTATTATCGTTTGGTTCAACATTTACAGCTGCATCAGATATCATAACNCCCTTGCTCCCATCAGGAGGCGTAATATAAAACATATGAACTAAGCGGCCACGTAACCTTAGATTGTTCTTTGAAGCTATTGCAGCCTTTATAAACACATCTGAATGTACATTTCCTTTCATAAGTATTTCGGCATTTCCAGTACCGCAGATTTCAGAGGCTTTATTGGCGGAATCCATTTCACCTTTAGAATTTATTTTTTGAAATTCTGATATATCCCAATTCATTTCATTTGCTATTGCATTAATTTTTTTTGTATCTCCAACAAAGATCGGGGTCATAATTTTTTTNTCACATCCCATTTTTGCCGATAGCATAACAATCTTGTTCGCCGCGTCAGCAATGGCTACACGAGGTTTAACCTTTACATTTTTTGCAAGCTCCAANAGATGTGTTGGACAAACTATTGTATTTGAATTTGTTATGAAGGAATTTATCGCCATTTAATGGTTCTTTTTGCTGATCATCTAATATGATTAAACTTTAATTCTTCATATCAATGTTGGAAACACCAGCAACTTCAACAGGTTTTTTCATAGCATCTCGCCTGAATGGTTCCCCTAATTCTTGATTCAACATTACCTCTATGAAAGTGGTCTTATTTTCTTCCATTTGTTTATTTANTGCTTTAGATAATTGCTCGGTAAGATCTTTCATTGTATGAACTTCGATTCCAATNAGACCGCATGCTGACGCAATGCCAGCATATGACACGTTATCAGANAGTTCTGTTCCAACAAAATTATCATCAAACCAAAGAGTGGTGTTACGTTTTTCGGCGCCCCACTGGTAATTTCTAAAAATAATCATTGTAATTGGAGGCCATTNACCTCTTCCAATAGAAGTCATTTCATTCATTGAAATTCCAAAAGCGCCGTCTCCGGCAAATCCAATAACAGGCATGTCTGGCTTTCCTATNTTTGCACCTACTATTGATGGTAAACCGTAGCCACAGGGTCCAAATAAGCCAGGAGCCAAATATTTTCTGCCTTCTTCAAAAGTTGGATAAGCATTGCCTATAGCACAATTATTTCCAATATCAGAAGAAATGATTGCGTCCTTTGGAAGGCTTGTCTGTATTGCACGCCATGCCATTCTTGGAGACATTTTCTGNGGNTCTCTTTTTCGTGCTCGTTCATTCCAAGTAGTTCCAGGATCGTCTTCCTCATGATCCATTGACGTTAATTCTTGAGCCCAACTAGATTTTGTTTGAGCNATCAAATCTTTTCGCGCTTTTTGTTTTTCTTCATTAGAATCTTTCCTAATAAGGTTGTTAAGAGAGTTAGCTACTTTTTTAGCATCTCCTACTATTCCGACT
This sequence comes from Paracoccaceae bacterium, assembly GCA_002725175.2. GTDB lineage: Bacteria > Pseudomonadota > Alphaproteobacteria > Rhodobacterales > Rhodobacteraceae > CACKLF01. The sequence goes on along the minus strand of PBQX02000014.1, from coordinate 5,128 downwards.
GAAACTTGCTTGGTAAGGCCTATCCGACTTCCGTTCAGGTCTACCTGGATAATTTGTGCTTTTTTAGGCCAATAATCAATTCCATAACCAGGTAAAGTCGAGAAAGGGTTTAAACGTGTTCCTAAAGCTAACACAACATCTGCTTTCGCAATAAGTTGCATAGCAGCCCTTGACCCATTATANCCAAGAGGTCCCACATGCAGAGGATGACTTCCTGGAAATGCATCATTATGCTGATAACCACAGCAAACCGGGGCAGATAATTTTTCTGCCAAGTCAACAGTTTCCTGAATTGCTCCACTAAGAACAACCCCTGCTCCATTTAAAATTACTGGGAATTCTGCTTCCGATAATAGCTTGGAAGCCCTAGCTATCGCTTCTGCTCCGCCTGCTGGNGTCTCAAAGTCAATAATTTCAGGAATGTTNAAATCCACAACTTGAGTCCAGAAATCTCGTGGGATATTTATTTGAGCAGGTGCTGATGCTCTTTTTGCTTCCATTATTACTCGATTTAAAGTTTCTGCTATTCNGGAAGGGTCTCTTACTTCCTCTTGATAACAAACCATATCTTTNAATAATGCCATCTGTTCTACTTCTTGAAAACCGCCTTGGCCTATTGTTTTATTTGCAGCTTGTGGAGTGACCAAAAGAAGTGGAGTATGGTTCCAGTATGCGGTTTTTACTGGAGTAACAAAGTTTGTGATTCCGGGNCCNTTTTGAGCAACCATCATAGAAATTTTNCCGGTGGATCGAGTAAACCCATCTGCCATCATGCCTGCATTACATTCGTGAGCTGCATCCCAGAACGTTATGCCTGCTTTCGGAAATAAATCCGAAATTGGCATCATTGCTGATCCTATTATTCCAAAGGCATGCTTTATGCCATGATTTTGCAGCACCTTTACAAATGCTTCTTCTGTAGTCATTTTTGTCATCACTGGTTGCTCACTCTCTATAGTATGGTTTCCGAGTTTATCTATTCCTATCAAGGTCTTTGGGAATGATTCTGTTCTTTACTAGAACTGAGATAATAGACATCTTTAATGAAAGCCGACAAGATGAATTTAATCAATTAAGTTCNATGACCCAGAAAAATATCAAAAAGATTAATAAAAGACTCGTATCCTTCATTTGAGCATGGTAAACGCTAGCTGTTATAACCCACAAAAAAANACAATGNGTGGGTTAGTTTTTAGGGAGATAATTAATGAAAAATAATTTTAAAAATTTAATCGGTTCNTCGCTATTGGCATGTGCTGCAGCGTTTGGAACTGTCGCTAATGCTGCAGATAGCGTTAATGTGGCATTTTTTCTAGAATGGGCAACACCAAACCAAATTGCTAAAGTTGATAAAGCTTATGATGAAGCAATGGGGGTTGATGTTAATTGGACAGATTTTTCTACCGGAACAGGTATGACAGAAGCTATGTTAGCAGGCGATATTGATATTGCGTATTCTCAAGGTTTGTCACCGTTTGTCACTGCTATTCAGCAAGGAGCTCCATTAAAGATGGTTGCTGTAGCTGTTGTTTATGAGGCTAATGACTGTTTTGTAAGGGACGGTTTGGGTATAGATTCTTCAAATGCGAGTGAACTGGAAGGTAAAACCGTTGCTGTNCCACTTAATACAATGGCCGATTATGCNTTCAGAATGTATATGAACGAATTAAATGTTGATACTTCAACTATGACCATTGTTGACCAAGCTCCGGCTGATGGTGCGGTTTCTCTTGCAGATGGGTCAGTAGATATGGCGTGTATTTTTGGTGGGGCATCTGCTAAAGCAGCGGGTGAAGTTGGTTCTCCAATTATGAGCACTCAGCAAAAAACTGATGCAGGCATAGGATCTTTTGATGTAATTTCTGTCACTGAAAAATTTGCTACTGAGAATCCTGAACTTTTGAGGGCGTTCCTAGAAGTTACTGAAGAGGCAAACTCTAATTGGACTGCTTCTGATAGTCAGATAGCTAAAGTAGCAGCTGACGCAGGAATGGACGCTAGTACAACAAAAAATCAAATGGCGGGCTTTATTTTTCCAACTGCACAAGAGCAGATGGATGGATTTTTCGGTCCTAAAGGTATAGCGGCTTCAGCTGCTGCTGCTTTAGGTTTGGTTTTTTCTAGTGACTCCGATGGGTCAGCAATAGCTAAGACCATTGACGGGTCTTTCCTTAACTAAAATTACAATAATTCAGAGGCAAAGATTTTTATTTGCCTCTGAGTATCCGTTTATGGCTTAGTAAAGATGTCAAGTCTTGAATGTAAAAATGTCTCAATGACATTCTTAAACCCACAAACCAAAACAACTGTGGACGCTCTTAGTGATATTAATTTTTCTTTAAAAAAAGGAGAGCTCCTTGCTGTTCTCGGTCCATCNGGATGTGGGAAAACTACACTATTAAATATGATAGCTGGTTTTTTAGAGCCGACAAAAGGTAATATTTTTTTAGGCGATGAAAAGATAACTGGCCCTGGTTTAGAGCGGGGAATGGTTTTTCAACAGGGAGCCTTGTTTGANTGGCTTTCAGTTGAAAAGAATGTCGACTTTGGTTTAAGAATGAAAAAAAACGTTTCTGTAGAAGGCAATGCAGCGTTGGTAGAAAAATGGCTCGATATAGTCGGTTTAAAAGGCTTTGGGAAAACTCCCACTTATCAGCTTTCTGGGGGAATGCAGCAGAGGGTAGCCTTAGCACGTTGTTTAATTAATGATCCTGAGGTTATCTTAATGGATGAACCGTTAGGCGCGCTCGATGCATTGACCCGAGAAAAAATGCAGTCATTAATTTTAGACCTCTGGAANAGAACTGGCAAAACCGTAATGATTATTACTCACTCAGTTGAAGAAGCTTTNCTTTTAGGTGAGAGACTTTTTGTCATGGCTCCTAGGCCAGGTCGAATCCACAAAGAATATAGATTACCTTTTGCTGAGGCNGGCTTATCNAAATCATTGCGAGAAATNAAAAAAGAGGCTGAATTTTCTGAAGTTAGGGAAGAGATATTGTCAATGATATGGGATATGGAAGAGGAGATAATGGGCCTTGTTTGAATGGCTTTCTGACAATAGAGCATTAGTAGCATCTATAATCATTATACTATGCTTGCTTAGCTTTTTAGTTACAGTTTTTATAGGGTTAAGAACAAACTTTATCAGGCCTGATAAAGAGGTTTTTGGGGACCCAGAAAGAACAAAGGGCGGATGGTACTGGGCAATTTGTGGCATATCAGCCTTGCTTCTTATTTGGTTCTATTTTTCTTGGGGAGTTGGGAGAGCATATTTCCCAGATGCTGCAAATGAGATGTGTCAAGTGGCTAAAATTGAGGAGGCAATTTCTCCGATTACAGCGTCACTGCCAGTTAATTCAAGATATTATAAATCTACCTCCCTAGTTAAAAGAAATATTGAGCAATTAGACGAACTCGCTAGAGAAATTAGATTATTTGATTATGCACCTGACCAACAAAGCCAATTATTAGCTGTTATTAAAGATATAGAAAATATTCTAGCTTCTTTATCTAATCCTGCATTTCTTAAGGCAGAAACGCAGAAAGAAATAGATTTTATTAGCAATGAATTAATATTTTTAGCGGAAAAGTTTGATCAAGAATATTTAAGCTTTGTTATTAGTAGCGATGCTCTCTTGCAGGATCCATGGGGTACTTCAGATGTCGAAATACCTATGCTGCCTCAAACCAAGCGAGGTATAATGTACGACCAGATTTCATTAGACGTAAAAAGTTTGTCGAAACGTTTTTTGAAGCTGAGACATTTTCCAGAAATCTCAAAAGTTTTAATAGAAGAGACAAAAGAAAAATTAAAAGATTTAAAGAATGGCTTGGATGACACCTCTTTAGATGAGGAGAATCAAATAAAATTGGCAGGATTTATCAAATACGCTGATAGGATTTTTAAAAGGGTAGATGATGGAAATATTTTTCCGCCTGGAGTACTGAAAGAAGTCACCTCATCTTCAAATTATTTTCTGGGTCAACTTGATGAAAGTAAGGGTACTCTTGCGCTGATAGATATTTTTTTCTTGCCTGGTCAGGGTGTAGTAAAATCAAAAACACAGTGTACTGAACAAGGTTCCGCCAGATGGTTGCCAAAACCTACCGATGTGGTCGCAAAATTTGCAGTTCTTGCTAATCCAAATATAGAGGCGGGAGGAGGATATAAAGGTTTTCCATTATTATGGTGGGAATGGGTGTCGATTGGAAATTTGGTTGGATTTTTTGTTCCTGACATTTTTGTAGATCTTTTAGTTGAAAATTACAGCGAACATTTAGAGAGTGGAACATTTGAACCCAATTTTTATGACAAACTGCTATTTTTTGCTCAAGGAGAATTAAACCTAGGCTATATACCCTTCCCTAATGGTCACATATGGGATTCTTTAGTGAGGGTAATTGTGGCAATGTTCTTTGGGATTATTTTAGGGGTTCCACTTGGAATATACATGGGCATTTCTAAATTCTTCAAGTCGTTTTTTGATCCGTTAATCGAACTTTATAGGCCAGTTCCGCCTCTTGCTTGGGCTCCTTTAATACTAACCATTTTTGGTATTCAAGATGATGGAAAGATCTTTTTATTATTTATGGTAGCTTTTGCAATTATGGTGATATCAGCTCGGACAGGAGCATCAGGCACGCAGCTTTCTAAGATAAGGGCATCTCATTCCTTAGGTGCTACTAATGGCCAAATTTTGAGGTATGTCATATTGCCAAATGCATTGCCTGAGATCTTGACTGGGGTAAGGATATCAATTGGTGTTTGTTGGGGAACTCTTGTCGCTGCAGAAATGTTAGCAGGTACTACAGGAGTGGGCTTTATAGAGAATGTGGCACGCACCGTGTCAGATTATGAATTGATATGGGTAACTATTCTGATAATGGGATTGTTGGGGCTGTTTTTTGATATTGTCATGAGAATTTTAATAGCCAGACTAATACCATGGAGAGGTAAAGGTTAGAAGTCTATAATCATATAAAAGATATTGAATTAAAAAGTTATCTTTTCAAATTTGGTTTCTCCTGCTAATATCTAGCGAAGATCACCTAAGTGACAAAAGTAGTGAGTAGAAGAGCAGATTAATAATGAACTATTCTAGAGTTTCATCAGCAGTGGGTGTTG
>PBQX02000027.1:0-53980 GCA_002725175.2 Paracoccaceae bacterium | reverse complement strand
CCAAATACAGCAAGTATTAGTCTCTTCACCGGTAAAGGATGAGGGTGCATTAAATATTGTTTATGGTGTTAACCATGAGNTATATAAGGCGCAAGAAAATATGGTATTTACGGCGGCTAGCTGTACNACAAATTGTATTGCTCCAGTTATAAAAGTATTGCACGAGGAAATCGGGATTATTCATGGAAGCATTACAACCATACACGATGTNACAAATACGCAAACTATAGTTGATAGGCCCGCGAAGGATTTAAGACGAGCGCGATCGGCCTTAAATTCATTAATACCAACCACAACAGGTTCTGCTACCGCAATATCTCACATTTTTCCAGATTTGAGAGGTAAACTAGACGGTCATGCGGTTCGTGTGCCGCTTTTAAATGCATCGCTTACTGACTGTGTTTTTGAACTGAAGAAGCCCACTACTAGAGAAGAAATAAATGAGAAATTTAGGAGTGCTGCTGATTCGTACTTAAATGAAATTTTGGGTTATGAGGATCGTCCTCTTGTATCAGCAGATTACACTCATGATTCTCGCTCGACAATTATTGACGGGCCTTCAACCATGGTGATTAATGAAACTCAGGTAAAAGTTTATGCTTGGTATGATAATGAATGGGGTTATGTGTGTAGAATGGTTGATATTGTTAAGATGATGTTAAACTAAGTTAGATGACCTAATTCTTGAAACCTGATTCAAATATAAAAAGCTTTATATCCATAACAGCAGGTTATTGGACGTTTATGCTAACAGACGGGGCACTCAGAATGTTGGTGCTCTTAAATTTTCATTTGCTAGGGTTTAGCCCCATTCAGTTAGCCTATTTGTTCCTTATTTACGAATTTATGGGAATATTAACAAATTTTTTTGGTGGGTGGTTAGTAAATAGATTAGGGTTAATTCCAGTTCTGTACTCTGGTTTAACTATCCAGGTTTTGAGTTTGCTTGGTTTAGTTTTAGTGCCCAATGATATCGGCATTGTAATGTCGGTTATTTTTGTAATGGTTGCCCAAGGTTTTTCTGGTATGGCCAAGGATTTGACAAAAGTCAGCTCGAAATCTGCAGTAAAAATTTTAACTCCTAAGTCATCAGACCAAATGCTTTTTAGGTGGGTAGCTATCTTAACCGGATCCAAAAATGCTATGAAGGGTTTTGGTTTTTTGTTAGGAGGGTTTTTTTTAGCGTTTTTCGGTTATAGAGTTTCAATAACCATTTTAATTGTAATATTAATAGCTGTTTTTGTGGGAATTATTTTATCGAGTCCATCGGTTAGTTCTAATGGCATAAAATCAGTAAAGTTCAGAAGCATAATTTCTTCAAATCGTAGAATAAATTTTCTTTCAATGGCACGCTTGTTTTTGTTTGGTGCTCGAGATACTTGGTTTGTTGTTGGTATTCCAATTTACTTCTTAGGAGTTTTTGAAGGAGCAGAGATTTTTGGTGAGCAATCAGCATTTTTTCTCGTTGGGGGCTATATGGCCATTTGGATCATTTTGTACGGAGCGGTGCAGGCTTACGCCCATAAAATTTTCGCAGGCTTCAATGACTGCAAACTTAACTCTGGTGCGATGGTTTGGATTGTCCCGTTGCCTTTGGTTCCTCTTTTTTTGGCATTCACCACTTATATTATTGAGCCTCAGTCAATTATTCTGACGATTCTTCTAATAGTTGGACTGTTAATTTTTGGAGCAATATTTGCGGTAAACTCTAGTCTTCATTCATTCCTAATACTTAAATTCACAACGTTGGAAAGAGTTTCATTAGATGTAGGATTTTATTATATGGCAAATGCCGCTGGACGCCTTTTGGGAACGTTACTATCGGGGTTGAGTTTTCAAGTTGGGGGGTTAAGTTCGTGCCTGATAGTTTCTGCAATTTTTCTTTTGGCAGCTACTTTTTTTACCTGGTGTATTCCAATAACTAGAAAATAAATGTCATACGATTTATGGGTTTGGCCAAATTCCAAAAAACTGCATAGTTTAAATACTTCATATATAGTATGTTTCATAAAAGTATTTTATTTTAAACATTAACAGTATGGCCTCTACTACTTTTTTTATCATTATTTTAGCTGCAGTTTTACATGCTGGATGGAATGCAGTTGTAAAAGGTGGCGAGGACAAGTTGTTGCAAATGACTGCAGTAATGTCAGGTCATATTCCGTTTGCTGTCGTAACTTTATTTTTTGTGCCGGCACTTGATTTTGCTTGTTGGCCCAACCTAATGCTTGGAGCCATTTTCCATTTTGGCTATCAGGTATATTTAGTTGAGTCATATAAAAAAGGTGATTTATCACAGGTCTATCCAATTGCAAGAGCTTCGGCACCTTTAATCGCAACGTTGGTTAGCTTTATATTTTTAGGTGTAGATTTCGGATTGACTGAAATTTTGGCTATTGCTTTGATAATTTTGGGNCTCATTTCTACAGTTGGTATGCGGATACAANANGTNCCAAANGCAGCAGCAATTTCCGCAATTATTACNGGNTGCTTTATAGCCTCNTATTCTCTAGTCGACGGTTATGGNGGNCGANTNGGTGGAAGTCCTNTNGCATACTATTGTTGGTTGTCNNTAATAAATGGNCCNATTATGTGGCTCTATTGTGCAAAGGTATCTCCGTCNTCATTGGTTAATNTNTTNGGAAGTGCTAAGTGGGTTTTTTTTGGTGGTGGGCTGTCATCATTTNNAGCNTATTGCATGGTAATGTGGGCATTTTCAAAAGCACCTATACCCGTCGTAATGGCTATTAGAGAAACTTCTATNATTTTNGCTTTTGTAATTGGAATATTATTTCTTAAGGAAAANATGACTANGGCAAAGACAATAGGGACAATTCTTGCGGTTTNNGGCATAATCGTGTTGCGAAGCTTCTAGTTTACTTAGTATAGAGTATCTAATCTATTATGTTTATGAAGGTTCACACTTGCCACTCTTAATTAGAANTTATCTTTTTTTTACGTTTATATTTAGCGCCTTGTCCTACNTTATAATCTATTTAAGGCTTTGGAGCGGCAAGGAGGATCAAGATAGGTTTAAGGAAAAGCTAGGACAATATGAACGGGANAGATCAAACTCAAAACTAATTTGGTTCCATGGTGCTAGCGTGGGTGAAACATTATCAATAATTGGACTAATAAAAGAAATTACTAAGATAAATGATAAACTNGAATTCTTAATAACGTCTGGGACTAAGACATCCTCACAGGTTCTTTCAATGAGGATGCCAAAAAACGCAGTGCATCAATTTGTNCCTATAGATACTCCCGGAGCTGTAAAATTATTTCTAAAGCATTGGAGACCAGATTTTGCAATTTGGATTGAAAGTGAAGTTTGGCCCCGNTTGNTAATNGAAACCTCTAAGACAAAAATACCTATGTGGNTGGTAAANGGTTCAATGTCCCTTAGGTCATATAAAAAATGGAGATATGNTCCTTTATCTATGCAGTATCTNTATAANAAATTTGAGANGATATACTTGAGAGATGAGAGGTCAGCGGGTTTCCTAAATCAGTTAGGCNTNTCAAGTGAGAACTTTANTGTTTATGGCAGTTTAAAGGCAGATCAGGAAAAATTAGAATTTCGNAAAAGTGACCTTAAAGAAGTAAAAAAANNTTTGAAGGNAAANAGGGTATGGGTNGCTTCCTCAACTCANGCTGGAGAGGANGAAATTGTTTTAAANGCTCACAAAGATTTATTAAAGGTGGACAAAAATATTTTTTTAGTTTTGGTTCCCCGTCATCCGGAAAGAGGTAAAGAATTAATGAAATNGGCTTTATCTTTAGATCTTAAAGGTTCCCTTCGCTCTAAATCAAAAAAAATAAACTCAACTGATCAGGTGCATATTGCAGATACCCTAGGAGAGCTTGGGCTATGGTATGAGCTGACTCACGTTTCCTTTATTGGGGGTTCAATAACGAGGAATGGTGGTCATAATCCATACGAAGCAATATTGGCAGATACANTTATTATTCATGGCCCAGAGACATTTAATTTTGAGGAAATTTACCAAAAGCTTGATGAAAGAAATTTTGGAAAGAAAATAATTAATTCCGAACAACTTTTCCAAGAAGTGCTGAATTTATTTAATAAGGATAAAGTAGCTATTTGTTTTACCAAGGCGAAGGAATTAATAGCATCCGATAAGAAAAAAATAAAAACGCTTGCCAACCAAATACATGATCGGTTAAAAGGCACGTGAAAATTATTTTTAATGAACTGATGAAATGAATTTTGATAGATCCTTAAAAATAGCTCCTTCAATTTTATCTGCAGACTTTGCTAATTTTGGCGCTGAATGTGAGGCGATCGAAAAAGAAGGATGTGACTGGGTTCATATAGATGTAATGGACGGTCATTTTGTTCCCAACATAACCTTTGGCCCTCAGACGTGTAAGGCTATTAGACCACACATAAAGACAGTGATGGATGTCCATCTCATGATATCTCCGGTTGATGATTTTATAGAAGCGTTTGCAGATTCGGGCGCCGATATTATTACCGCTCATGTTGAGGCTGGTCCACATATTCATCGAACCATCCAGAAAATTAAATCTTTAGGTGTTAAGGCAGGTGTTGCAATAAATCCCGGGACATCACTTTCTAGCATTGAATATATCCTTGATATGGTTGATTTAGTTTGTGTCATGACAGTAAACCCAGGTTTCGGTGGACAAAAGTTTATTCATTCTCAGGTTGAAAAAGTTAGAATTTTAAGAGAGATNATAGGCGATAGAGAAATTCATATTGAAATAGATGGAGGNGTAACTCCTGAAACAGCACCTCTTGTATCGAAAGCAGGAGCNGATGTTTTGGTTGCTGGTTCGGGAGTTTTTNGTGGNGGCTCTGTTGAGAATTCCTCAGTTTATGGAAAAAACATTAAAGAAATTCGTGATTCTGCTAATAGGGTTTTGAAATAATTTTGAANGGAAGACAATATGGCTGCAATACCTCCNGTTTGTGATTTTGGTTGGCAAGCAAAGAACTTTAAATTGCCTGGAGTGGATGGAAANCANTATTCCTTAGATAATGTAAGAGGTAATAATGGTATGCTGATCATGTTCATATGTAACCACTGTCCGTATGTNTTAGCTGTCCTAGATAGGATTGTTAGAGATGCCGAAGAATTACANNGCTTAGGGGTCGGAGTCGNCGCCATTTCCTCAAATGATGTAATTGCATATCCTGAGGATAGTTTTGAAAATATGATCAAACTGTCTAAAGATAATGACTTTAGTTTTCCATATTTGTATGATGAAGATCAGAATGTTGCCAAGTCTTTTGATGCCGTTTGTACACCAGATTTTTTTGGATTTAATTCAAAAAATGAGCTTCAGTATCGAGGAAGATTAGATGCTTCTAGAAAAGAGTCAGGGCCTTCAGATTTGCGCAGAGATCTGTTTGAAGGTATGAAACTTGTTGCAGAAACTGGCAAAGGTCCGACTGACCAAGTAGCCTCCATGGGCTGTTCAATAAAATGGAAATAATTAGTTAAATCTTAATCTTAATCTTAATCTTAATCTTAATCTTAATCTTAATCTTAATCTTAATTTAAATTTTGTTTTGGGAGAATTAAAGATGTCAAAAAAAGTACGCGCAAATAAAGCACTTGATAGGGATTTAAAATCTAGAACATATTTTGAAGGAGCTGCAGCAGAGCAAAAAAGACAGCTGTTAGCTCCTTCCTTAGCATTCGCTTTTATCCTGATTTCTGGCTTAGTAGTTACAGCTGTTCTTGGATGGAATGCGCAAAGTATTATTATCATTTTTGCTGCCGCTATTGGAGCTTATATGGCTTTAAATATTGGAGCCAATGATGTTGCAAATAATGTAGGGCCAGCCGTTGGAGCAAATGCGGTAACCATGCTGGGTGCATTGATAATAGCAGCAATCTTTGAGACTGCAGGTGCTCTTATAGCTGGAGGTGATGTGGTGGGCACAATTTCCAAGGGCATTATTGACCCAAAGCTTGTTTCTCATCCTCCCACATTCATATGGGCTATGTTTGCGGCTTTGCTAGCTGCAGCTCTGTGGGTCAACCTAGCAACTTGGGTTGGAGCTCCAGTTTCTACTACGCACTCTATTGTCGGTGGAGTGATGGGGGCTGGAATAATGGCAGCAGGTCTAACAGCTGTAAACTGGCCAAAAATGGCTCAAATTGCAGCAAGCTGGGTGATATCACCTTTGCTCGGAGGGATAATCGCTGCTTTATTTCTGTGGCTTATTAAATCTCAGGTTTCGGATAAGGATGATAAGATAGGTGCGGCAAACAGATGGGTTCCTTTGCTAGTAGCTATTATGGCGGGTGCATTTGCCACTTACCTTTCAATAAAAGGCATAAAGAAAATTATTAAGATCGATCTACAAACGGCTTTAATTATTGGTCTGGTAGCACTTGGNCTTTGCTACTTAATTGTAAAGCCTTTGATTCGACGGCAGTCGGAAGGAATGGAGAATACAAAAAAATCTATCAGAGAACTTTTTAAAATTCCTTTAATATGTGCNGCAGCCTTGCTTTCNTTTGCTCATGGNGCNAATGATGTAGCCAACGCCGTTGGACCATTNGCGGCGATCGTTCATACTGTAGAAGCNGGCGAAGTTGTTGCTAAGGTATCNATACCTCTATGGGTTATGGGTATAGGTGCTTTTGGATTNTCATTTGGTTTACTTTTATTTGGCCCTAAATTAATCCGGATGGTTGGGGAGAAAATAACAAAACTTAATCCTCTTAGGGCCTACTGTGTTGCGCTTTCTGCTGCAATTACNGTTATAATTGCTTCTTGGTTAGCTCTTCCTGTCAGTTCAACACACATTGCAGTAGGAGCTGTATTTGGAGTTGGGTTCTTTAGAGAATTTCACTGGCGAATGACTGCTAATAAAAAAGATGTAATAGCTCTAAAGGAAAAAGAAATTGTAAAGGCAGATACAAAGAAAAGAGTTCATCGTAAACTTGTTAGGCGTTCACATTTTTTGACAATAATTGCGGCCTGGGTTATTACAGTGCCAGCGGCAGCTATTCTTTCAGGTTCCCTATTTGTATTGCTAAATTCATTATTCTCCTGAGGGTAAATTTTTTTTATATAGTTTAATAATTCAGATGCCGTTTCTGAGCTCTAAAGCGTCGAAGTTGTTCTTCGAGATTTAAGGAAAAATTGGCAATTTATAGTGACAAGGTTTGTGGATTAAATTCCGCAATTAAAAGGGAATGTGGTGCTGGAATAATTTAGCGAAGCCACAACTGCCCTCGCAACTGTAAGCGGGTAGTTCTTCTATGAAAATACCACTGAGGTTTTGGCTTTGGGAAGGTGAATAGAAGGGTGCTGGATCCGTAAGTCAGGAGACCTGCCTTGTAGGTTCACCCACTTAATGTACGGGGCGTGCATTGGGGCGGCAATCCGCAGAGGTGACAAAAGTGTAGCCCGCGGAAGTCTGATTTTCCGTACATTTAATGAATAGCTCTAAAAAAAGTAGGGCTATATAAGTGAGGAAGTTTCAATTGATAGATCTTATTTTAAACAAATGTCTTTTTTTTATTCGAAATATTTTTTTGATATTATTTTTAAACAGCGTGGCCTTTTCCACCATTGCCTTTGGAGATAGCCGGCCGGAGAGAATAATCTCTATTTCACCTTCATTAACTGAAATACTTTTTGCCATCGGTGCAGGAGCACAAGTTGTAGCAGTTGATAGTTATTCCAACTATCCACCAGAAGCGCCCACTACCTCTTTGTCGGCCTATGAACCTAATATGGAAGCAATTTCGGCTTTTGACCCAGATTTGGTTGTTCTTTCTTATGATATTGGAGATTTGGTGAAGGGTTTAAATAGTGTAGGAATAGAAACCATGTTACTGCCCGCTGCAGCAGATTTTGAGGGAATTCTTTTTCAGGTAGAGGAGTTGGGAAAACGAACAGGTAATACAGAAAATGCCATTAAAGTTGCAGGAAAGATGAAAACAGAAATGGAAGATTTGATAGATTCTAGGAGAGGTGGAAAACCATTGAGAGTTTATCATGAGATTGATGAAAATTATTATAGTGCGTCATCAAATAGTTTCATCGGAAGTATTTACGGATTGCTCAATTTAATTAATATCGCTGATAAAGCTGATAAAGAAGGATATGGTTACCCAAAGCTTTCACCAGAGTATATTTTGTCAGCAAACCCGGAAATAATTATTCTCCCCGGTAAAGATCTCGAATACATAAATAAGATTAAAATTAGGCCAGGTTGGTCGGCTATTGATGCAGTTGTGGAGGAGAATTTTCTACTTTTAGATCCAGATATAGGTTCAAGATGGGGTCCAAGAATAATTGATTTTGCTAAATCGGTGGTAAAGCAGACTGAAGANAACTAGATTTCAGTNCTTTTNTACGAATAAAGTTAAAAAGAGAGATATGGATAATATTTTTAAAATTCCTAAATTAGCGTTATTTTTTAGNTTGCTTCTTTTAGTATTTTCGGGAGTTTTTAGCATCTGCCTGGGCGCTGCAAATATTCCTGTGTTCACTACATTTGAGTTTATTTTTCAAATGNTTCTAGGTGATTGGGAAAGTTCAAATTTGACTGATATCCAAAAAACAATAATTCTGGAATGGAGGTTACCTAGGTTTTTNTTGGGCGCCCTAGTAGGCGCATCATTATCAGTAGCGGGNTCAGGTTTCCAGGGGGTTTTTAGAAACCCGCTGGCAGATCCTTTTTTATTAGGTTCAGCGGCAGGTGCTGGCTTGGGGGCAACATTAGTGATTGTCTCAGATCTAGAGGTTTCATTTTTCGTTTTTGGTTCTGTTCAACTAGGAGCTTTTTTAGGAGCTTTAGTAGCTGTCTTAGCTGCTGCTATTGTATCGTCTAGTGCTGGTCGCACTACTGCTAGCCTNTTATTGTCTGGTGTTGCTGTTGCTGCTTTTCTTACAGCCTGTCAGACTTATGTAATGCAGAGAAATTTTGTTTCAATACAAGAAATATATGGATGGCTTATTGGTAGATTATTAACGTCAGGATGGACAGAAGTAGGGATTATGTTTCCCTATTTTCTTGTATGTTTCGCAGTCATTTATTTTTATGCAAGGGAATTAGACCTTTTAAGATTGTCTGAAGATGAGTCAAAGGCTTTAGGAGGCCATCCTCTACAAACAAAAATCTTTGTTATTTCCTGCGCATCTCTAATGACTGCTGTGGCGGTATCAGTTAGTGGACTCATAGCTTTTGTTGGATTAGTTGTNCCACATGTCATAAGGTTAGCTGTAGGATCTAGTTATAGAATTATTATCCCACTTTCCGCAATTGTTGGTGGGGCATTTCTATCTTCTGCGGACACTTTTGCAAGAGTAATTGTGGCCCCGGCAGAATTNCCAATTGGTGTAATAACTGCCTTCATTGGCGCTCCATTTTTTGCCATCATTCTAAGGTTGTCCAAAGGAANCATATGATGGATATAAAAGCAAAAGATCTTTCCGTCCGGTTTGATGATAAATTTGTCCTTAATAAACTATCCTTTACGATACCCTCCGGGGCCTTCGTAGCAATCATAGGGCCTAATGGATCGGGAAAGTCGACTTTGTTAAAGTCATTAGCTGGTTTTGTGAATTTTGATGGTGATTTATTTTTCAATTCNCAAAGAAGTCGGGGGATTTTGNANGATAATGTAGCTTTAGCTTATGTCCCCCAAAATTTAGCCATCCCCGTTGGTATGACAGTNGGAGAGTATGTTATGCTTGGTAGAACCTCTCATTCCAATTGGTTTTTTGGAGAGAAAAAACAAGATTACATTGCTGTTGAAAAGGCNCTAAGGAGGTTGAATTTATTTTCTATGTCAAACCAGTTGGTTACAACACTTTCAGGTGGGGAAATGCAGAGAGCGACCTTAGCTAGGGCTTTAGCTCANGAAGCACAGTTTTTACTGTTGGATGAGCCAACAGCGGCAATGGATTTTGCAAGGGTGATTGAGTCAGTTAAATTATTAGATAAATTGAAAAGTCAATATAAGTTCACAGTACTTATGGCTACCCATGATATAAACAGTTTAAGTCGTTACGCAGATTTTGCATTGGTATTAAAGGAAGGTTGTAAATTGTATTCGGGTGAATTTTCAGGCATATTGAACGAGGATTTTCTGGGAAAATTATATGATACAAAAATTGATTTCTTTAAGAACGAAGCTGGGATTCCAATGATTTTTGCANCACCTGATAGTNGACTTGAGGANNCTTGAGTTGCANTTNAAANNATCGNTAAAAGTTTAAGGTAAGTATAAGGAAATATGGATGTCAGAAGGAACTGATATAGTTGCTTTTCTAGAGGGACAAATTGAAATGTTAAGCTTCGATGAGTCATATGCAAGCAAAGCTAAGGATCATCAAAAGAATCTGACCAAGCCTTTAAATAGCCTCGGTAAGTTGGAAGAATTTGCTATTTGGATGGCTGGATGGCANCGGAAAATAAAACCGACTATGACGAACCCACATTGCATAATTTTTGCAGGAAATCATGGAGTTTCTANTAAGGGAGTATCTGCATATCCTTCAGAAGTTACAGCGCAGATGGTTGAAAATTTTAGATCAGGAGGNGCAGCAATAAATCAATTATGTAAGTTGGCAGAACTTTCTCTATCNGTGGTCCCAATAGACCTTGAAAACCCTACTCGTGATTTCTCTGAAGNATCAGCTATGAGTGAAAAAGAGGTAATATACGCAATGCAGCTAGGTTCTGATTCGGTCCCTAAGGATTGTGATTTTTTGGTTTTGGGCGAAATGGGAATTTCAAATACTTCATCCGCAACGGCTATATCCTGCGCTCTTTTTAATGAGCCTGCTGAAGCTTGGNCTGGTTTAGGAACAGGTCTCAATACTGAGGAATTATCAACAAAAATTTCAGTAATAAAANCTGGACTTAAATTGCATGGGAAANATTTTNACAAAGTGGAAAGTATTCTGGCAGCTTATGGAGGGAGAGAAATAGCTGCAATTGCAGGGTCAGTAATTGCTGCTAGAGTTAGAGGGATTCCAGTACTTTTGGATGGATTTATCTGTACAGCAGCAGCAGCAACATTAACACTTTTTGATAAAAAAATTTTAGACCACTGCTTTATTTCACATTTGTCTACTGAACCTGGACATTCAGGGCTTATTAAGCATCTAAATAAAGATCCAATATTAGATTTAAATCTAAGGTTAGGGGAGGGAAGTGGCGCCGCTGTTGCTTCTTTAATAATAAAATCGGCTCTTGTCACCCATAATGGTATGTCGACATTCTCTGAAGCTGGCGTAAGTGAGAAGAATTAAAGGTGAAATTTTTTTCTCAAAATAGATATGTTTTGGACCTTTTGGCATCTGTAATGTTTTTTACAAGAATACCGGTAAATTGGTCTTATTTTTCAGAAAAAGCTCCAGATTTGACAAGGGCGGCTTGGACATTTCCTTTGATTGGCTATTTGGTAGGGGTTATATCAGGAGGACTTGGAGACATGCTTCTTTTATTAGGATCTCCCATTTTTGTATCAGCGGCAATTGCAATTGCGTTCAGCGTTTTTATTACGGGAGCTTTTCATGAAGATGGTTTGGCTGATATGGCCGATGGTTTTGGTGCGGGCGGTACACCAGAAAGAATCAATGAAATTATTCATGATAGCCGATTGGGAACCTATGGGGTGGCTGCTTTAACCTTGGGCATGTTAATCCGAGTTGGTTTAGTAGTGTCTTTAGTAGATTTAGGGTATTCCTTGATGTCTGTGCTTTCAGTTGGATTTGCTTCTGGGAAACTGGCAATTCTTATCTCGCGTAACTTCTTTAGCCTTTCAGATTTTGCAAAAACGGGTAGCGTTTTTGGTTTTATTACACCTATAAATCTACTTATGGCGACTATAATTTGGTTTACCCCACTTTTAGTTCTCTTTCCAATTTTTTCTATAATTTTAGGAGCAATTTTTTCCTTTTGGTTAATTTACTTAATTGGTTCAAAAGCGAAAAATCTTATAGGTGGTATCACGGGGGATGTTTTGGGAGCAACCGCATTTTTGAGCGAAATCGGATTTTTGTTGGGAGTAGCAATTGTTCTATTTTTTGCAATATGATTAAGCCTGGTAAATTAATCCTTATCCGTCATGCTCCAGTTAAAAAGAAAGAGGGTTTCCTGCCTGAACATAATCCAGACGCCATAATAAATAATGATGAATTTAAAAACCTTTCAAGAAATATTCCTGAAGACTCGGTGTGGCATGTAAGCCCACTTAGAAGAACCATGCAGACAGCTGACGGTCTTTTAAAATATGTGCGAAATCGAAAAACTATTATAGACGGTAATCTCATAGAGCAGAATTTTGGGAACTGGTCGGGAATGCGAATTTCGGAGGTTTGGAAAGAATTAAGAGATAATGAGAGCCAGCACAACTTTTCATTTCTTTGCCCCGAAATGTCATCGCCTAATGGGGACAGTTTTCTGGATCAATGTAAGCGCATTTCAAGTTGGATCGAAAATTTAAATTTTCATGAGTCACAAGTTATTGTTGCGATAACTCATTCAGGAACAATAAGAGCAGCATTATCTTACATGCTTGGGATTGAACCGGACAAGGCAGTTGGAATAGAGATATTACCACTTAGTTTAAGCTTATTTGAAGTTTTGAATGAGGAAGACTCACCTCATAGGGGGGGTAGGTTTCGTCTTTTAGGTGTTAATAAGTAAGCAAATAGAAAAATCAACTGAAACATTTAGTTTTTTATTTGAACTGGAATACCAGCAACCATTAACGTAACCTCATCCGCTATCTGCGCCACTTTTTGATTTAGGTTTCCTGAAATGTCTCTAAAATCTCTTGTGAGTTTGTTGTCGGGAACTATGCCCATCCCTGTTTCATTACTTATTATAATTAGCTGTGCTTTTGTGAGTTTTATCGCATTTAAAAAACTTGTTATTTGATCCTCATCAAAATTCTCTGCACATAGAAGGTTTGAAACAAATAAGGTCAGGCAATCAATTAACATTATATCTTTTGACGAAGCGGAAAGAAGAGGATCAGAAAGATTGAGTGGACATTCCTTAGTTTTAAAATCTTCACCCCTGTCAGTTTTATGTATTCTTATCCGCTCTTCCATTTCTGGATCCAGAGCTTGCCCTGTGGCGATATATATCGGGAGTCTCTTACAATCTTTTGATAATTTCAATGCAAGGTTTTGAGCAAATTTTGTTTTTCCAGATCTAGCTCCACCAAGAATTAAATGAGTTTTACAATATTTTTGCTTTTTCATTGCTAGATTTAAATTAAGTTAATTCTTTTTTTTATTACGATAATGCGAATAGGTAAAAATAAAATTGTGGTTAAAATCCAGCGCAGTCTTATTTGCCAGTGCGCATATTTTATAACATCTATCATAATATGTTTGCAGTTCCAATTTAAGTTCCACAAAAAGTTTCATGAATTTTTTCAGATTCTTTAGGTGGTAGACATAAGTCTTTATTGTTTAAATTTTCTTTAAAAGGTTCTAACGATGCTTTAACTAGTCTTTCAAATGACTTAAATTCTGTTATTCCAATCTTATAATTTTGAATAGATTCTAGTAATGATTTTTCCACTTGGTGATTTCGAGGTATAATAAAAGGGTTAGATGAACGCAAAATTTCGAGTGTCTTGTTCTTTTCAAAATTATGGTGTTTCAATATTAATTTCCAATCTTCAATCCATGCTTTCAATTCCTCGCTTGGGGCTAGAGTATTTAAATCTTTTGGAATGGCTGTCCCGTTCAAATAGTTTGTGAGAGATCTAAAACTATTTGTAAAATCAGCTTTTTGGGCCTTGAGAATTTCTAGAAAGGTTTGCGCGTGCTCGAAAATTTTTGGCTCCTCACATGAATTAATAGGTGAAATGCCAATCTTTTTTATCATCAGTTTCCTAAAAATATTATCATAATGGTTACTAAATCTTTCAATTATCTTTTGAGCATCTTGGACCGCTTCTTCTGGTTTGTCTGCTATTAGGGGCAGTAATGTTTCCGCTAACCTGCTCAAATTCCAGGGAGCAACTTTTGGTTGGTTTGAATATTTGTATCGGCCACTATGATCAATAGAGCTGAAAACTTGATCGGGATTGTATTCATCCATAAAAGCGCATGGACCGTAGTCAATTGTTTCGCCACATATTGTCATATTATCAGTATTCATGACCCCGTGAATGAAGCCAAAATTCATCCACTTTGCTATTAGTTCGGCTTGACGTTGGGAAACAGCATTCAACAAACCAAGATATTTATCTTTATTGTTTTTAAGTTCTGGAAAATGTCTCTCAATTGAATAATTTGCTAGTGCTCTAACTTCATTATATTGACCTCTTGATGCAAAAAATTCAAAAGTACCAACTCTAATATGACTGCTTGCAACTCTAACAAGTAAGGCGCCAGGAAAGACATCTTCTCTTATTACTTTATCACCTGTTAAAATGGCGGCTAGAGATCTTGTAGTCGGTATGCCAATGGCATTCATCGCCTCAGATATTATATACTCCCGAAGTACCGGGCCCAGTGCAGCGTTACCATCTCCGCCTCTAGAATATGGAGTACGTCCCGAGCCTTTTAATTGGATATCATATCTTCCTTTGTCGCCAACAACTTCTCCAAGAAGTATAGCTCTGCCATCTCCGAGTTGAGGAGAAAAGTATCCAAATTGATGCCCAGCATAAACGGTTGCAATTGGTTCGGAGCCATCTATTATTTTTGAACCACTTAGAAAGTTTAAACCTTCTGAAGATTTTAAATATTTGGAAGATATTCCCAGTTTATCAGCGACATTTGAGTTTAACTTAATAAGTGAGGGGTTACTTGGGACCCTTGGTTTAATCTCAGTATAGAAATCGCTTGATAGTTTAACATATGTGTTATCAAAGTTAATGTATGGTAGCCTATTCACGTGAGGATTTTTCCTATTGGAGAAAATTGAAAGATAGATTTTGTATTAGTATTATATACCTATTATATATATAATAGCATATGAAAGTAACAAAATTTTAATTTTGGAGCTAATGTTGACTACCAAAGATCAATCTTTTTTTGAACCAATTTCCGGATTTGATTTACCTCGTTTTGCTGGCGTACCTACTTTCATGAGATTGCCTTATGTTCCTCCTGAGAATGAAAGATTCAATGAGGTCGAACTTGGCTTAATAGGAGTACCTTGGGATGCTGGTACTACTAATAGACCGGGCCCTCGTCATGGACCAAGGCAAATGAGAGATTTTTCAACGATGATTAGAAGAATCAATCCGGCCACTGGTGTAGATCCTTTTGGCTTGGTTTCATGCGCCGATCTAGGTGATGTTGGACCAAACCCTGCCGATTTGAATGATTCAATGGAAAGAATCACACGTTTTTATGAATCTGTTGTTAAGAATAAAATTACACCAATGACGATCGGTGGAGATCATTTGGTATCATTGCCAGTTCTAAGAGCATTAGGTCAGAGAGAACCTCTCGGGATGATCCATTTCGATAGTCACACAGACTTATTTGAAAGTTATTTTGGCGGCTACAAGTATACCCATGGAACACCATTCAGAAGAGCTATAGAAGAGGGCCTATTAGATCCTAAAAGAGTTATACAGATCGGTATAAGAGGTACCATGTATGACGGTGAAGATATTGAGTGGGGAAAGGCAAACGGTGTTACAATCATTATGATAGAGGAGTTTTTTGAAAGAGGAATAGAAGATGTCATGGAACAAGCACGAGACGTTTGCGGAAATAAACCAACTTATTGTAGCTTTGATATTGATTTTATTGACCCTGCTTTTGCCCCTGGTACTGGAACACCTGAGATTGGAGGCCCAAACAGCTTTGAGGCGCAAAAAGTAATAAGAGAACTGAAAGGAATGAACTTGATTGGAGCCGATCTAGTTGAGGTATCACCACCTTTCGATCCGTCTGGAGGTACTGCTTATCTGGGAATATCCTTGGTGTTCGAACTTATGTGTATTTTGGCGGAAATTATAAAGAAAAAGCCAAAAAAATTATGAAAGAGAAACGGAAAATTTAAATGAAAGACGTCGAAAATAAGGCTGAAAAAGTAGTATTGAAAGCGAAGGATATTCCAAATTTAAGTCCTTTTAACTGGGAGGACCCTTTTTTAATTGAGGATCAACTCAATGACGAAGAAAAAATATTAAGAGATTCAGTTAGAAATTTTTGTGATGATATTTTGTCAAAAAAAATTGATGTAGCTTACAAAGAGGAGTTAGTTGATAGGGATATTTTTCCTAAATTTGGTGAAATGGGGTTGCTAGGGATAACAGTCCCAGAAGAATATGGAGGGCTAGGAGGAAGTTATGTATCCTATGGGCTAGCAGCTAGAGAAATAGAAAGAATTGATTCAGGGTACCGCTCAATGATGTCAGTTCAATCGAGTTTGGTTATGTATCCAATTTTTGCATATGGTAGTGAGGAGCAAAGGAGAAAATATCTACCCGAATTATCTAGAGGTAATCTAATTGGGTGTTTTGGGTTAACAGAACCAGATGCAGGCAGTGATCCTTCAAGTATGCTAACCAGGGCAAAAAAGACTAATTCAGGATATGTTCTGAATGGATCAAAAATGTGGATCTCTAATTCACCTATAGCAGATATCTTTATTATTTGGGCTAAATTAGAAGATGAAGCGGGGCCTATCAGGGGATTCATAGTTGAGAAAAACACTCCAGGCTTAACTGCACCGAAGATAGACGGAAAATTAAGCCTTAGAGCATCCGTAACTGGTGAAATAGTGTTAGAAGATGTAAATGTGTCAGAGCAAAGTATTTTGCCGAATGTTAGTGGTCTCAAGGGTCCATTTGGCTGCTTAAGCAGGGCAAGATATGGAATATCTTGGGGAGCTATGGGTGCAGCAGAATATTGCTGGCATGTTGCTAGACAATATGGTCTGGACAGAAAACAGTTTGGCAAACCTCTGGCTCAAACACAATTGTTTCAAAAGAAATTAGCCGATATGCAAACTGAAATTTCTCTTGGCCTTCAGGGAAGTCTAAGGTTGGGTCGACTGATTGATGAAGGAATGGCCTCTCCAGAATTGATTAGTCTAATGAAAAGGAACAACTGTGGAAAAGCCTTAGATATAGCAAGAATGGCAAGAGATATGCTTGGAGCAAATGGAATTTCATCTAGTTTTGGAGTCATGAGACATTCTCAAAATCTTGAAACGGTAAATACTTATGAGGGAACTCATGATATTCATGCACTAATTTTAGGCAGAGCCCAAACAGGTTTGCAGGCCTTTTTTTAGTTTTCAAGTTTTACGTTTGAAGTTTGTATCCAGTTTTAAATATTAAGATTATTACGGATACGCACAAAATTGTGAATAAAAATATAGCGAAAAGGGATGTTGCAATTGAAACATCGCCTGTTCCAAAGAAACTCCATCTAAAACCACTAACCAAGTAGAGAACTGGATTTAGTAGGGTAATTTTTTGCCATAATTCTGGCAACATTTGTATTGAATAAAATGTGCCCCCTAAGAATACGAGAGGGGTAACTACAAGGGTTGGAATAAAATTTAAACGTTCCCAACTATCAGACCAAATCCCAATTATGAATCCAAATAAAGAAAAACTTACCACAGTCATGACTAGAATTAATATCATTAAAACTGGATATTTAATCTCAAGATCTACAAATAAGCTAGCAGTTGCAAGTATAATTACGCCAATAAGTATGGATTTTGTAGCTGCTGCCCCAACGTAACCTATTACAATTTCAAATGAAGATACTGGTGCAGATAAAATTTCATATATTGTTCCAGAGAATTTAGGAAAATATATACCAAAAGCACCGTTGTTAAGGCTTGAAGTCATCATATTTAGCATCATAAGGCCAGGAACAATAAAGGCTCCGTAAGTCACTCCATCAATATCAGTAATTCGCGATCCAATAGCTGATCCAAACACGATAAAATATAAGGTGGTAGAAATTATTGGTGATATTAAACTACCAATTATAGTTCGAAAAAATCGAGACATTTCATAAATATAAATCGCTTTAATAGCATAAAAGTTCATTGCGTTTCACCTGAAACCAAATCGACAAATATTTCTTCTAAACTACTTTGGTGGGTTTCAAAATCCAAAATCTTTAAGCCAGAGTTTGATATTCTAGACATGATTTCAAAAATATCACTTTTTTGATCTCTACTATCATAAGAATATATTATGATAGAATTTGTCTTTCCAAATTCTAAATTCAATTCTTTCAGCTCCTCAGGTATAGAATTTTTCTCCGGCTCAACAGTTAGAATTAATTTTCTTTTTCCAAGCCTTTTCATAAGAACTTTTTTATCTTCTGTCAGCAGTATTTCCCCATGGTTAATTATCCCTACCCTATCTGCTAACTCCTCTGCTTCTTGAATATAGTGTGTGGTTAAAATCACGGTAACTCCTGATTTCTTAAGTGTTCTAATCATATTCCACAAAGTTTTTCTGAGAGACACATCAACACCCGCTGTTGGTTCGTCTAAAAATAAAACACTGGGCTCATGGGAAAGTGCCTTTGCAATAAGAACTCTTCTTTTCATACCTCCTGATAGGGATAAAATTTTTTGATCTTTTTTATCTCCAAGAGAAAGGTCATCCAAGAGAGAATGTAAATATCCTGGGTTACTTGGCTTTCCATGCAGGCCCCTACTGAAAACGACCGTATTCCAAACAGTTTCAAAACTCTCTAAGGTGAGCTCTTGTGGTACTAAACCAACCTCACTTCGGGCTTTCTTATATTCGGTAACTGTGTCGAAATCTTTTACTGTTATATTTCCTTCTGACTGCTTGGTTATCCCACAAACAGAAGAAATGAGAGTGGTTTTCCCAGCACCATTCGGCCCCAAAAGAGCAAAAATTTCACCTTCTTCTATCTCCAATGAAATTTTATTTAATGCTCTAACGTTATTTGGGAAAAGTTTTGAAACGTTATTTATTCTTAATATATTTTTCATAAAAATCCGTTTTTTATCAAAAGGAATATACGGTGGATAAGGTTTTTAAGAGTGTTTTTAATTCAATTGTAGTCCCATTTACAAGTGGTAAATTTCTTATTCTTGTCTGCCTTATTTCATCGATATAAATTTAGAGATTATCGAACCTTTAATATCTTAAGAGTTGAAATTATGGTGATAGCGAGATCACATTTTTTCGGTTCAATTGTCTTCCCAAAAGGATTTTTTGGAAATCTCTTTTTTATCAGCATCTAGTTTTTGGGCTGAAGAATTATTTGCTAAATCAAGATTATTAAACTTAATGGGATTGTTCAAATAAAAACTTTCTCCGTGTTCCTTTTTCATTTCTCTAAACAAACTCTGCTCGTCATTTAATGCCTCGCCAACATTATTTATAGGTCCAGCAGGGACACCAGCGTTTTGCAATTTATCTAGAACTTCCCTTTTTGTTAAATCTTTTAAACAAAATTCTATTTTAGGAAGTAACGTTGATCGATTCTTAACCCTGAGGTGATTTTCTTTGAACTCATCCTGTAAGTGTAATTTTAAATTTAATGCCTCGCACATCCTGACAAATTGATTATTATTTCCACAGGCGATTACCAAAGCTCCATCCTTAACTTCAAAAACTTGGTAAGGAACAATAACTGGATGGGCATTTCCCATCCTTTTTGGAATATTTCCCGTTGAAAAATAGCTTGATGCCTGATTTGCAAGAACTCCTAGCTGTGTATCAAATAATGCCATATCAATATGAGTTCCTTTCCCAGTTTGATCCAATGCTTTTAGGCCGGACATAATGGCAATAACAGAATAAAGGCCTGTAAAGATATCGGCGTAAGCTATCCCAGGTTTTTGAGGCAATCCATCCTTTTCTCCAGTAAGGTCCATAATTCCTCCCATTGCTTGTATAATAAAATCATAGCCTGGTCGATTGGAATAAGGCCCATTTTGACCAAAGCCAGTAATTGAGCAATAAATAAGTTTTGGATTAATCTGATTTAAACTTTCATAATCAAGGCGGTATTTTTTTAATCCACCGACTTTAAAATTTTCAATTAAGATGTCAGCCTTGGATGCCAATTTTTTTACTAAAGCTAAGTCTGCATTATTTCTAAAATCTGCTACGATAGATTTTTTGCCCCTATTTGTACTGTGGAAATAGGCTGCAGATCCATCCTTATGGAAAGGCGGCCCCCATCCTCTGGTTTCGTCACCACTTGGGCTTTCGACTTTCACAACTTCGGCACCAAGATCTGCTAGAGTCTGTCCGGCCCAAGGGCCAGCTAAAACACGGGCTAGCTCTAGTACCCGCAATCCTTTTAGAGGTTGAGTCAATTTACGCCTTTAAATTAGTTACAGTGTATGAAGTATTAATTGAGTTCAGAAAAACTTCAAGACATTGCATCTTTTGAGAATTTTCATTACGAAGTGTAGTATTATTTCTAAGGAAGGGATTCTGTTAAATTGAATTGGGTTTCTAAGCTTTTTAAGAAAAAGAATAAGGTAGCCATAGTTAGGCTTGAAGGTACTATAGCACCATCTATGACATTTGGAGCAGGTTTAAATGATGTGTCTGTTTCTAAAACTATTGAAAAAGCATTTTCATTTAGAAAACTTTCTGCAGTAGTTTTAATAATCAATTCCCCTGGTGGGTCTCCAGCACAGTCTTCTTTGATAGCAGCAAGGATAAAGAGATTGGCAAAAAAAAATAAAACACATGTTTTAGCTTTCTGTGAAGATGTTGCTGCTTCGGGAGGCTATTGGTTAGCTTGTGCAGCTGATGAAATATTCGCTGACGAAAACACAATAATCGGATCGATAGGTGTAATCTCAAGTGGTTTTGGATTTCATGAATTAATAGAAAGGCAAGGAATAGAAAGAAGAGTATACACCTCTGGAGAGGATAAGAGTATTTTAGACCCTTTCCGTCCTCAAAAACAGGCTGATATTAAAAAACTTAAGAAGCTACAAGGGCAAATCCATGAGAATTTCATAAGCCATGTGAAGCTTAGCAGAGGAGAAAAGATTAAATCTGAGGATATTTTCTCTGGAGAGTTCTGGCTTGCTAATGAGGCCTTAAATAATGGTTTGATCGATGGAGTAGGCCATCTAGAGGATGTAATCTCAAACAGATTTGGAGATACTTGCAAACTAATAAAGGTTTCTTCAAAAAAATCTTTTTTTGGGCGATTGACAGGAAGTGTCTACAATTCTTTAATTGAAACTGTAGCTAACAAGATTAATTTATCAAGATATGGTTTATAGGAAAAATGATCAATAAGATTTTGTTTTTGGCATTAGGTTTGTTTGTTCTTTACGCAGTCATCAAGTTAAGTCAGAAAGTGAAACCGAAAAATAATGAACAGAATGTCTTTGAAAGCCCNTCTAAATGTAAGAAATGTGATTCCTATATTATAGGCACTGGNCCTTGTTTGTGTGAAACTTAACTGTAAGAAANTTTAAAGAGTGTAGCCTTTGATTTTAGTTCAAATTTTAGCAGGTGTTTTTCTCTTAAGTTTTTGTGGAGACTCCTTAGTCAAAGGTAGTGTTTTAGCGGGTTTAAGGTTTAATATCTCTCCTTTAATTATTGGCTTAACAGTTGTGGCGTTTGGAACATCTGCGCCTGAACTTATTGTTGCAATACAGGCATCTTTATCCGGGCTTTCTGGAATGGCTTTAGGTAATGTTGTTGGATCTAATATTGCAAATGTCTTATTAGTACTTGGGCTGCCCATATTATTCTTTTCACTTGATATCAGGTCTTCTAGTTCAATAACTGATTACTGGATTATGTTTGGGGCAACAATATTCTTTATATTGTTATTAACAAATGGAGCAATATTTTTCTGGCANGGTATTATTTTAATATTGCTTCAGATTTCCATTCTAATTAGGTCATACATTTTAGCTAGGTCTTCAAAAAGCAGCATAAAACAAGAAATAATTGATGGCTCAGAAAGCTTTGAAGGTCCGAAGTGGAGCAAACTCCTAAAAATTGCAGGGCTAATATTGCTTGGCATCTTTGGATTGCCTCTAGGAGCTCACTTTCTCATAAATGGTGCTGTAGGGCTGGCTCAATTCTTTAATGTGTCTGAGGAGGTCATAGGTTTATCAATTGTAGCGGTTGGTACTTCACTTCCAGAATTAGCCACTACATTCGCGGCAGTTAGGAGAAATCAGGGAGAAGTAATTTTGGGAAATATAATAGGTTCAAACTTATTTAATATTTTATTTATTGTAGGTGTTGCATCCCTAATTGCACCCATAAATTTTCAACAAATAGATTTGGTTCAGTCACTTGGCTATCTCTTCGTTTCTGTTGTTTTTTTGTTGGCTATTGTTATAAAGCCTAGAATTATAGGTAGGAATTGGGGNGCTGTATTTTTACTTAGCTATNCAAGCTATCTTTGGTTTTTAGTTTATTGAAATAGGAGTAAAATGGAAAGATCTGCATTAATAACTGGGGGATCTAAGAGAATTGGAGGGGCAATATCGAATTCATTGGCAGAAAATGGCTATGATATTATTGTCCATTATAATACCGACTCAGAAGGAGCAGAGAAAGTCGTTGAATATGCTAGATCTAAAGGGGTTCAGGCTTACTCGATAAAAGCTGATCTTTTAAATGACGAAGAGATATTAAATTTGGTATCTAAATCAGTAAAGTTACTAAATAAGCCGCTGACGACTTTAATTAACAACGCATCTATTTTTGAATATGATACTATAGAAACAGCTACGCTAGAGAATTGGGATCGGCATTTTGGAACCAATATAAAAGCTCCATTTTTCTTGTCTCAGGCCTTTTTCAAGCAAGCTCCAAAACCGATTCTTGATGAAAGGAAAGAATTAGTTTCTAAGGCTCAAATAATAAACATAATTGATCAGAGAGTTGTAAATACATCTCCTTTTTTTTCAACTTATACGATTGCAAAAATGGCTCTTTGGTCGTTTACAAAGACGGCAGCTCAAGAAATGGCTCCAAGGGTTCGCGTTAATGGAATAGGGCCAGGCCCAACCTTAATTGCTAAAAACCAAAGCGTTAAAAGTTTTTTAGAGCAAAGAAAAAATACAGTCCTAAAGCGCGGTTCAAATTTAGAGGATATAATTGGCAGCATGAATTTTTTCTTAGAAAATAAAGGTATAACTGGGCAGTTCATATGTGCTGACGGTGGTCAAAGTTTGGAATGGTAACTGCTCGTAAATTATTGAATACCTTGATCTTTTGTTTGAAATTTCTCTTTAAAGAACTAAATTTGTCCACTTACAAAGAGATTTGCTTGAAAATTAGTTATTTTTGATGAGCTGCTCTTGTTTTTCTTTTTTAAAAAATTAATTTATCCTTAAAAAACAATAAGTTAAAAAAATGCCTAAAATTTAGGCAATTTAATAAAGTACCTAAAATATAATGATATTATGATAAAAATATACATTTATCCCCAGACTTATCCCCAACTTCAGTGGAAACTTTTTTTCTTGAAAAAACTTTCAATAAAGTGCAGGCGTAAGAGAATCAGTAATGAAAATAATGGAAGATATTTTTTTCAATAAAACTTGAGCTTATTGCAAATATAAATTCTACAGTAAGGAAAGCATCGTGATTTTGGAAGGTGTGGAAATTGTAAAAGATAATGTGAGAAAGTTAACTCAAAAGCCAGGTGTCTATCGAATGATAGATAAGAATGGGGATGTTTTATATGTTGGAAAGGCAAAAAATTTAAGGAAAAGGGTTGCGAGTTATGCAAAGTTAGAAGGGAACTCAAATCGTATTAAAAGAATGATCTCTGAAATTTCTTCTATGGCATTTTTAACTACGGAGACAGAAGTAGAGGCTCTGCTTTTAGAGCAGAATTTGATTAAAGAATTAAAACCAAAATACAATGTTTTATTGAGGGACGATAAAAGTTTCCCCTATATCTACTTGAGCACTCATCAATCTTTTCCAAGACTGTCAAAGCATAGGGGTGGTAGAGGTAAACTTGGGAAATACTATGGACCATTTTCATCTGCGCCAGCGACAAATAGAACTATAAATCAATTGCAAAAAGCATTCCTATTACGAACATGTACTGATCCAGACTTTGGCACTAGAAAAAGGGCATGTCTTCTGTATCAGATTAAAAAGTGTTCAGCGCCATGCGTCGGTTACATTAGTAAGGAAGCATATAGTGATTTATGCAACCAAGCCAATAAATTTTTGACCGGAGAAAATAGCAAGGTTCAGAGTAATTTGGCCATAGAAATGGAGAATGCTAGTGCTCAATTGCTATTTGAAAAGGCCGCAAAATTAAGGGACAGAATTAAAGCGTTAACGGAAATACAAAGCTCTCAAAAAATCAATCCAAAGACAGTTAAGGATGCTGATTTATTTGCTTTATTCGAAAGTGGAAATGAAGCGTGTATACAAGTAGTATTTATAAGGAATAATAAAATTTTTGGTAACCATGCATATTTCCCAAAAACGGGTAGAGGTGCAGATAGCTTTGAGTTAATGGAAGCTTTCATAACGCAATTTTATCTAAACCGAGTTCCTCCATCTGAAATAATTCTTTCTAACGATTTGCCAGATATTAAAGTCTTAAACGCATTCCTGACCGCAAGGGCAAACCTGAAGGTGCATATTATTTTCCCTAAGCGTGGTGAAAAGAAGGAGTTAATTTCGTGGGCCATAAAGAATGCGGAAGAAGAGTTGATAAGAAAGTTAAGTGATATTTTAAATCAGAAGCAATTAATAAGGGGCCTTCAAAAGAAGTTGAACCTAAACAAATATCCTTCTAGGATCGAAGTATATGATAACTCACATTTTCAGGGCAAGCATGCTTTAGGAGCAATGATAGTTTTAGGAGATGAAGGTTATATTAAATCTCAGTATAGAAAATATAACTTTAGTGAAGATATTGTTAAAAAGGGTGATGATATTGCAATGATGAAGGAAATGCTTTCAAGAAGGTTTAGGAAAAAATATGAAAATGCAAAAGCCAATGTTTTAAGCAACATACCTGAATTAATTATTGTGGATGGAGGTAAGGCACAAGTGTCTGCTGCTGTTTCTACCTTGCATTCATTAGGTGTCAAAGATATTTCAGTAGTTGGAGTAGCTAAAGGGTTAGACCGCAATGCTGGAAAAGAGGAAATTTACCTTCATGGTGAAGGACCATTTACTTTAAAATCAAAAGACCCAATATTATATTTTTTGCAAAGGATTAGGGATGAAGCTCATAGATTTGCCATAGGAGGGCATAGATTAAAAAGAGCTAAAGATGCATATATTTCACCTTTAGACGAAATTGAAGGAATTGGCTCAGTTAGGAAGAAATCATTATTATCTAAATTTGGTTCAGCAAAGGCAGTATCTAAAGCTAGTAGATTAGATTTAAAGTCAGTAGATGGTATTTCCGAAGAACTTGCAAAGGTCATATTCAATCATTTTAGAGAATCAAATTAAAAACTGGGAATATAATAAAAGATGATGCTAAATTTGCCTAATTTTCTAACCATATTTAGAATAATATGTGTTCCCATTATTGCCGTACTAATAATAACCGCTAAAGGCCAGGGCCCTCTAATTTTTGCTTTCCTTCTTTTCATCTTAGCATCGCTAACTGATTACCTAGATGGGTTAACAGCTAGAACCCTAAATCAAAGTACGGAATTTGGAAAAGTTTTGGATCCCATAGCAGACAAACTTATGACGGTAATATTATTATGTGTTTTATACGGTACAAAAGTTGGCGATGATTTCAAATTAATGATAGGTCTTCCAATAGTTGTGATAATATTTAGGGAGATTTTCATATCTGGGCTTAGAGAGCACGTCAGTAAAAGGTCTGAAGTCCTTCAAGTCTCTTGGATTGCCAAGATAAAGACTGGATTACAGTTAACAGCGATAGGTACATTGATCTTCTTTCTTGCTTATCCTGAGTTTTCCAGTTTCGAATATATTGGTTTAGTCTTAATTTGGGCAGCTGCAGTTTTAACACTAATTAGTGGTCTGGATTATTTTATAAAAGCAAAACCATTTTTTCGGGATTAGGCATGCAAGTTTATTATTTTTCATGGGTACGAGAAAAAGTAGGTACTGGTCATGAAGAAATACAAACAAATTCTAATACGGTGAAAGATCTTATCGATGAGCTGTCCTCGAAAGGTGAAAACTATACATTAGCTTTTAGCAATTTAGAACATATAAAGGTAGCTGTGGATCAGGTTTTCGTAAGCGATTTTAATCACCCAATTAAGAATGCAAAAGAAATTGCATTTTTCCCACCAGTTACAGGGGGTTGATGTGCTCTCTATAAAAATCCAAGAGGATGATTTTGATCCAGGCCTCATTTACAACTTAGTCGGCAAGGATAGAAAAGATATTGGAGCAAAAGTAGCATTTACTGGGCTTGTTAAAGATTTTTTTGAATTGGATGAAGTTACAAATTTATATATCGAGCATTACCCCTCAATGGCTAAAGCGCAGCTTAAAAATATTTGCCAATCAGCATTAGAAAGATGGCAGATAAAAGAAATTCATCTGGTCCATAGGTTTGGCTTATTAAAACCAGGTGATAATATTGTAAATCTTGTTTTGGCTTCTCATAATAGAAGTGATGTATTTCAGGGCGGCACGTTTATTATGGATTATCTTAAATCAGACGCTCCTTTTTGGAAAAAAGAATTTAATAGAAAAGGCTCCGCTTGGGTCAATCAAAGTTTAGACGATATACAGAAAATGGATTCATGGTAATTCAGGCCAAGTCAAATACTCAAAAATAAGCTGCCCGCTAAGAATAGACAAAGTATTAGTCCCGACATTTTGTTTGAGCAAAACAATCTTAAGCAAACATGTGGTAGCTTAGTATCAAGTTTAATTAATTGTATAAAAAGGCTACAACAAAATATAAAGACACCCAGGAAACAAATAAAGAATATAGTTTCTGATATATGAAAAAGTGAAACATAAAATGCTAAACCAGCTAGTATAAAAAAGATAATTACAAAAGTGAAAAGCCAAGAGGCTGCATTTTCTTTAAAAAGCCTTGCCGTTGATTTAATGCCAACAATACTATCATCATCAATATCTTGGAAAGCATATATAGTGTCATAAAATAGGGTCCAGAAAATTCCAGCTATATAAAGAATGAAACAACCTAAGCTAATTCCAAGGCCTTGAGTTGAGAAACCAAGTAAAATTCCCCAGTTAAATGCTATCCCAAGAAAAATTTGTGGCCACCAGGTAAATCGCTTAGCGTAGGGATAAATAATAACAGGTAATAAAGACACAATCCCTATAAAAATTGAAAAGCTAGGAAATGAAAGTAGAATAAGTAACGAGGCAAGAGCCTGAATGATCATCCAAGCAAATGCTTTTCTATTGGACACTTGACCCGAAGGTATCGGCCTTAGTTTCGTCCGCTGTACTTTTGAATCCAGTTTCCAATCATTTATGTCGTTCCAGGTGCATCCAGCTCCACGCATCAGAATAGCCCCCAAAGTAAAGCTAACGGCCAACCAGAAATCATATAAACTGACCTTAGTATCACTCTCAAGGATACCAAGACAAAGCCCCCACCAACAGGGAATCAAAAGTAACCAAGTTCCAATAGGCCTATCCATTCGGCTAAGACGTAGGTAAGGTATACTCCAATCAGGTGCAATTATATCAACCCAGTTTAATTTTATTGCGTCTGGTAGATGTGGCGAGTTATTATTCATTAATCTAAAGAAGGTAAATCCATGGTTAAAGTAGTGCGTCTGTATTCTGGAGTAACAATTGATTTATTTCAACCCATCACATTGTCATCTACGAGCGCCCATTACCTTCAAAATGTAATGCGAAGAAAAAAAGGTGATAAGGTGATAGTTTTTGATGGGAAAAGTGGAGAGTATGAAGCAGAAATAAAATATGTGTCCAAGGGTACTGTTACGCTAGAGCCAAAAAAGAAGTTAGCAGAAATCTCTAAACCAGAAGATATTTGGGTAGCATTTACGCCAATAAAGAAAATAGGCACACATTTTGTTATAGAAAAATGTACTGAAATTGGGGTTAGAAAGATTTTTCCTATATTTACTGAGCATTCAGTAAATAAGAATTTGCGTATTAGTAAGTGGAAGCTAAATTCTATAGAAGCTGTTGAACAGTGTGGTGGAAATTTTATTCCAGAAATAAGAGAAAATACTAGTCTTGCAGAGTTTATAGATAATTTTCCAGAGGATCGAAAGTTGATTTTTTGCAATGAGGTTGCCAAAGAACCTAACCTTAGAGAAATATTCGCCAAAGATAATTTCTCCAAGGCTTGTATTCTAATTGGCCCAGAGGGAGGATTCTCTGATAAGGAGAGGGAAATGCTTTCTAGGAGAAAGAATGTTTATTCTGTTTCTTTGGGGGCGAGGATTCTCAGGGCTGAAACGGCTGTCACTGTTGCTTTAGCAGTTTGGCATTCACATTTTTCCACCTAAGTAGCAAGTAATTTATATTTCTAAAATGCTATAAAGTGGGATAAAGTGATCAGAAGTTAATTTGCGGAGAAATTCATGTCTATTCCACAATCAGCGGAAGGAACAGTTGAAAATTATTCTCAACTTGTACAGTTTCTTGAGGATGGCTGCAAAGTGCATACTGATTGGGGAATAGGTACTGAGCATGAAAAGTTTGGTTATGATAAGAAGAGTTTTTCTCCTTTACCCTTTGAGGGAGAAACATCAATTTTTTCCATGTTATCTGGTCTGCGAGATACGTACGGTTGGGAGGAAGTTAGGGAGAATAGAAAACTAATTGGGTTAAAAAGAGGTGGCTCCAATATTAGTTTAGAACCAGGAGGTCAGCTAGAATTATCAGGGGCTATATTTAAGAATGTTCATCAGACATGTAATGAAGTTTCGAATCATTTATCTGAAATTAAGATGATAGCTGATAATATTGGGGCCGGTTTTATTGGATTAGGAGCCTCTCCTGATTGGAGTGAAAATCAAATGCCGATGATGCCTAAAGGAAGGTATGAACTTATGACCCCATACATGGGTAAAGTAGGTGCCCATGGAAAAAAAATGATGTACCGGACATGTACAGTACAAGTGAATTTGGACTATAGTTCAGAAAAAGATATGATAAGAAAAATGCGAGCTGGAGTTTCGTTACAACCAATAGCCACTTGCCTATTTGCGGCTTCACCATTTTTTGATGGAAAACCGAACGGTTATAAGAGTTGGAGATCAGCCATATGGAGGGATACTGATAGTAGTAGAACTGGCATGGTTCCATTTGTATATGATGAAGGTTTTGGTTTTGAGAAATGGGTTGATTATGCTTTAGATGTACCAATGTATTTTGTATATCGAGATGGCAAATATCTTAATGCGCTTGGAAAATCATTCAGAGATTTTCTAGAGGGCAAGCTTGATATTCTTATAGGACAAAAACCTAGTTTGAGTGATTGGGCAGATCACTTGACCACCATCTTTACTGAAGTAAGGGTAAAAAATTTTATTGAAATGAGAGGAGCAGATGGAGGACCTTGGGCATCGATATGTGCTCTTCCAGCTTTTTGGGTAGGTATAATGTACAATTCAGGAGCTTTAGACGAAATTTTAGATTTAACCAAGGACTGGTCGGATTTTGATAGAGAAAAACTAAATCAAGATGTTGCCAAGAAAGGATTTGAAGCGAATATTAGAGGTGTGCCAGTGCATAAGGTTTGCAAAAAAGTTTTGGAGATATCGAGGAGAGGTCTTGTGGAGAGAGCAATATCAAATTCTTCAGGCGGGCGTAGAGATGAGGCACATTTTTTAGATCCTTTATTTGAAATGGTTGAAGCAAGACAGACTCTCGCTGATAAACTCCTTGAAAACTATTGGGGTCGGTGGGAAAAAGATTTACGTAGGATTTACCTTGAACATAGCTATTGAAGGATAGATTTATTCACCGATCTTTGGTTCTAAACCATTAAAAAGTCTAACAATATTTGTTCTATGCGAAACAAATATTCCAATAACAAGAAGTATCAAAACCCAAAAATTATTCTCTAGGCCAAGCGGGAAGGCTAGAATTAAAGTGAAGGAGCTTGAAAAAAGGGAAGATAATGAAGACCGCTTAAATAAAAATGCTAATATAAGCCAAATTAGGCCAGCATAGAAGAATAACCAAAAGTTTAACGCCATAATTATCCCTAAAAAAGTAGCCACTCCCTTACCGCCTTTAAATTTATTAAATATTGGCAACAAGTGTCCTAGGAAGACAAAAATACTAGAAAATTGAGCCGCGGTAAGCCCAAGAAAACTATAAAATATATAAACTGCTAGGAATCCTTTAAACCCATCTAAAAAGAGTGTAAGAAACGCTGCAAATTTATTTCCAGTTCTAAGCACATTTGTTGCGCCAATATTCCCAGAACCAATTTCTGACAAATTACCTAATTTGAATAACTTGGAGAATATTATTCCAAAAGGAATAGAACCTAATAGGTAGCTGGCTACAGAAATCGAAAGAATCCATGGTAAAGCTTGATAAAATCCAGGTGCCGCCGCACCAATCCTAAGTAAGTCAGGGAGCATTAATTACATCTCCGGAAAACTTCTTCTCCATTAACGTATGTCATTAGGACGCGTCCTTGCATGGTTTGTTCGTCAAAAGGTGTATTCTTCGACTTAGACTTTAATTTAAACCTGTCAATTAAAAAAGGTTCATCAGGGTCAAATACGACTAAATCTGCTGGGCTACCTTCTCTAATTCTACCAAATGGTGCTCCAATTAAATTAGCAGGGTTTAAAGATAAGAATTTAAACAAAGTGGGCAAATTAAAAATCTTATCTTTAGTTAATCTTAAAGCTGAGCAAAGAATTGTTTCTAGCCCAATGGCTCCAGGAGCAGCGGTTTCATATGGGAGTCTTTTACTTTCTTCATCTTGAGGTGTGTGAAAAGATCCAATTATATCTATAGTTCCATCCTTTAAGCCATTAATCACTGCTAACCTATCCTTTTCGGAGCGCAATGGTGGGGTGATTTTAAAGAATGTTCTATATGGACCTATGTCTAACTCATTTAAGGAAATATGATGGATAGATGTACCGGCAGAAATTCGGCCATTTGTTTTTTTGTATCTTTTAAGTGTTTCGACAGCTTCCTCAGTTGTTATTTGGTCTGCATGGTATTTAACTTCTGTAAGAGAAGCCAGGGACAGATCTCTTTCAAGACCAATTTTCTCTGCCACAGTTGATACACTCGGTAATCCCAATTTTGAAGCAAAAGCACCTGCTGTTGCTACTGAACCTTCGGATAAAGAATTTTCTTGCGGATGTCCTATTATGAAAAGATCTAATGCTTTAATATACTGCATGGTTTTCTGAAAATATTTTGTATCATGAAAATAATTTAGTCCTTCAGAAAAAGCTATTGCTCCAAGATCTTTCATAAAGCCAAGTTCACTCATTTCCCTTCCAGAAAGATTTTTGCTCAGAGTTACCATTGGCAGTATTTTTACCTTTGCTGAATTTGAGGCTCTAGTTAAAAAAAACTCTAATATTTCTGGAGTATCTATTGGTGGGGAAGTATCAGGGCGAGTTACAAGACATGTTACTCCACCTGCTGCGGCGGCCGCAGAAGCAGTCCTAAAACTCTCTTTATGTCTCTCTCCAGGTTCACAAATCTTTGGGCCTATATCGACTATTCCCGGTGCTAGACATGCACCTTTACAATCAATTGATTCACCTTTAATCGGTCCATCAATTTTTTCAATAATTCCATTATCTATAGTTAATGAACCCAAGGAGTCCCGATTTGATTCTGGATCAATAATGCGGACATTTTTAAATGTAATCATTTATCAATAACTCGTGCAATTAAGCTTTCTATAACTGCCATTCTTATGGAGACGCCCATTTCAACTTGCTCTTGGATCGCTGATCGACTTAAGTCATCAGCCAACTCACTATCAATCTCTACACCCCTATTCATTGGACCAGGATGAAGGATTATGGCATCTGATTTCGCTTGTGAAAGTTTCTCTTCATCTAATCCATAAAAATGAAAATATTCTCTTTCAGAAGGAACATAACCACCATCCATTCTTTCCTTTTGTAGCCTCAACATCATGACTACATCAGCGCCTTTTAGTCCTTCTCTCATATTATTAAATACCTCAACTCCAAATTCTTTAAAGCAGTCTGGTACCAGTGTTGCTGGACCTACAAGCCTAATAGAATTTCCCAATTTTCCAAACAGAAAAATATTTGATCTTGCTACTCGGCTATGGGCAATATCCCCACAAATTGTGACAGTAAGTCCACTAAGTCGGCTTTTTCTGCGGAGAACGGTCATAGCATCAAGCAAAGCTTGAGTTGGATGCTCATGCTTTCCGTCACCGGCGTTTATAACAGAGCAATCGATTTTTTCAGATAAAAGCTGTACTGCTCCCGAATAGGGATGCCTGATGACTATTAGATCAGGTTTCATCGCATTTAGAGTTAATGCGGTGTCAAATAGAGTTTCACCTTTTTTTATAGAACTATCTTTTACATTTATGCTAGNAACTAAGGCTCCTAACCTTTTCCCCGCAATTTCAAAACTTGTTTGGGTTCTAGTTGAGTTTTCAAAGAAAATATTAATTATATTNTAACCGTCAAGTGTTTGGGCGACACTTTTTCCAGATAGATCTTGCTGTGTGAAACCTTTAGCTTTATCTAAAATTTCATAAATATCACTCGGCTCTAAGAACTCTATTCCCAAAAGATTCTTTTTAGCTATCAATATCTTAATATCCTTGAAAAGTTCTCTTAGGTATACTCGGAGTGATTGCTTCTATCAAGTGTTAAGGATATGATTAATCATGGATAGAATAAAAGCACTTCGAATAATTGAAAATAGAGCCGCCCCGAATTGTAGGCGAGTAAGAATNTTTNTGGCAGAAAAGGGAATAGAGATACCTTATGATCAAATTGANATAATGGCAGGAGATCATTTCAAAACGGAATATAAAGAAAAAGTAGGTACTTATCGTGTTCCTGTGTTGGAGCTTTCTGACGGCTCTTTTCTCACAGAAAGTATTGCTATATGCAGATTTTTTGAAATGGAAAANCCCGAAATACCTCTTTTCGGAAGGACACAATTGGAAGTATCTTTGGTAGAAATGTGGCAGCGTCGGATGGAGTTTGAATTGCTGTGGCCNATCGCTTTTGTTTTGAGGCACGGCAATCCAAAAATGACAGTTTTAGAGGATCAGTGCGAGGCATGGTCTGTAGCAAATAGACCCCGTGTTTTAGTTGGGCTAGAAACATTAAATAAACAATTGACTCATAATCAGTTTATAGTTGGACCTAATTTTTCTGTAGCAGACATTACTGCAATAGTAGCAGTAAATTTCCTAAGGACAATTAGAGTTGAAATACCTGAGCATTTGGAATTTCTTTTAAATTGGAAAGCTACGGTTTCGCAACGGAGTAGTATAGGGGCTTAAATATTTTTCTGAGGGCTATCACTTGAATAAGAAAATGGAATTAGAGAATCAGGTTGAAACCTTGAATCTTCTTATAGAGTTTGGTGCTGATGAAGCTCATGAAGAGGGTCCTGTAAACCGATTTGATTCAACTTCAGATACATATAAATTGGAGTCTTTCAATGTAAATAATAACAGGTCTATATCTCTAGACAAAATGAAAAGTAAAAGTTTTGACGCTACAAATAAATTAGATGAACTATCCAAAAAGGTGAATACTATAGAAGAATTGAGATTGATATTGGAGAAATGTGAAGAATTCAGCGCACCCAAAATTTCTAATAAAATGAATTTTTCTTTTGGAAATCAAAGGGCTAATGTGATGGTGTTGTGTGACCCTCCAGGGCGCGAAGAAATTTTCGAAAAAAATATTTTCTCTGGAGAAAGAGGTGCGATCTTCGATAAGATGTTTAAGGCGATTGGACTTTCTATAGAAGAAGAAAGTCTTTATGCAGTGCCCATTTTTCCATGGAGGTTGCCACCGAGTTTAGAAAATTCAGAACTTGATCTAGCCTTAATATATCCTTTTGTTTCCAAACATCTTTCAATAATAAAGCCAAAGATATTAGTTATAATGACTGAATTTTTTGAGAAGTTTAAATTATTGGCTAATGTTTCCAAAAGTGCAAATGAGGATCAATTTATTCCGGAGGCAACTAAGAGCTTTACGATAGCTTCTCCTAGTAGATTAATTGACTTTCCTGACGAAAAAAAAACTGCTTGGGAAACTTTAAAGGAAATTAAAAGTTTGCTTGGACAGGGAAAATGACAAAATATTCATTTAATAAGGAGAGGGAGTTTATCCCACTCAAAATTGCTATTTTATGTATTTCCGATACGAGAAATATCAAGTCAGATAAGTCAGGCAGTTTCTTAAAAGACAGAATAATTTCTTCGGGTCACAACTGCTCTGATCATTTAGTTGTGAAAGATAATATCAATCAAATAAAAAAT
Source organism: Paracoccaceae bacterium (assembly GCA_002725175.2). GTDB lineage: Bacteria > Pseudomonadota > Alphaproteobacteria > Rhodobacterales > Rhodobacteraceae > CACKLF01. The sequence continues at coordinate 19,600 of PBQX02000027.1, read as the reverse complement.
CAGCTTATTAAGCTAGTAAATAGATCTGATGTTGATGTAGTGATTTCAACTGGAGGGACAGGCCTGACTGGTAAGGATGTTACGGTTGAGGCACATCGTCAGATTTATGAAAAAGAGGTGGATGCCTTTGCTTCTGTTTTTTCGGCTGTATCTTTTAAGAAAATTGGTGCTTCTGCTATCCAATCTCGTGCTTGCGCTGGAATTTCGAATGGCAAGTTTTTGTTTGCTCTGCCAGGATCTCCATCTGCCTGCAAGGATGCATGGGATGAAATTTTGGTGACACAGTTAGATTATAGAAATAGACCATGTAATCTAGTAGAGATATTGCCAAGATTAGACGAGCACAAAAAACGTAAATAAATATATGAATTTTATTTAAATAGTATGGCCTTCTCTTAAAAACTGATTATTTTAGTAGTCAGCATTAAATTTTAACTGGGTAAAAAAAATTGAATTATTTAAATAAANGTCTTGTAAGTTTATTNCTTATATTTNTGACTTTTGGGCTTGTAGCNGTATCATTTTCTGTCCTTCGTTCGACCGTAAAGGAAGGGNCANNTAGGCCTAGTTTTAGAGGGAGTCAAGAAAGAACTTATGCAGTTCCAGTTGCAAAATTCACATCCACAAATTTTTTACCAAAGATAAGTTCCTACGGAGAAGTGGCGAGCTGGAACTCACTTGAGTTAAGGTCGTCTGTTGGTGGGAGAATTGATTTTGTATCGCAAAATTTTAGAGATGGTGCTGTGGTTAATAAAGGTGAATTATTATATGTGATTGACCCAGTAGAGTTTCAAAATGATTTGGATTTTGCTAAGATAGGTTTAGAAGAACTTCAGGCGGAAAGAGAAAGTGCTGAGGCAAACCTAATTTTAGCAGAGAGTGAATTAAAATCCGCCGAAAAGCAACTAAGATTGAGACAAGACAATTTTAATCGACAGGTCGAATTGTCAGAAAATGACATTGTTACAAAAAGTGTAGTGGAAAATGCTGAACTAAATGTAGCTATTGCTGAACAAACGTTGCTTTCAAGAGAAAGCGCTCTTTCTCAAGCAAGTGCTAGAAAAAAAATTTCTGAAATTGCATACCAAAAACAACTTCTNGTTGTTCAAAAAGCTGAGAGGCAGCTTAAAGAAACAGAATTCTATNCTCCTTTTAATGCTATAATTTCAAAAGTATCGGCTTTAAAGGGTCGATTGATAACGGTTGGAGAAAGGCTTGGCACTCTTATTGATCCACTAGCTCTCGAAGTTTCATTTCAAGTTTCAAATGCTGACTTTGANAAAATAATTGATGAAAATTTGAGCTTGGTTGGGCTGCCAGTAAGTGTCAGTCTAGAGTTTGAAAATAGGGACGTTCGAATAAATGGAAAAATAACTAGGATGGCGTCAGAAGTCATGGAGGGAGCCGCAGGAAAGAAAATTTTCGCGTCGTTGGAAACATCTTCAAATACAATCTTAAGGCCTGGTGATTTTGTAAAGGTTATCATTAAAGAGAAAGAGTTAACTTCAGTTTTTGTTGTGCCTGCATCTTCTGTTGATCCTAATAATAAAGTTTTGGTTTTAAATGATGAAGGAAGGCTTGAAGAATTGGAAGTAAAACTGGTTAGAAGGCAAGGAGATGAGTTGGTATTAANGANTGTTCCCGAAGGAGTCGAATATGTCATTCGTAGGACCCCACAATTGGGAGCAGATCTTAGAATAGATCCTATAAGGAAGGAAGATTTGAATAAAGCAATAGATTCAACTGGTAAAATAAAAAAGNTTGAAGAGGAATTTATTGAACTTGATGAAGAAAAGAGACAATTTTATATCGAGAGAATAAAGAAGAACAAATGGATGCCCGATACGGCTAAGGAACGAATATTAAAGACGTTGGAAAAGGAAAAGGTACCTAAAAAGTTAATTGATAGATTGGAACAAAGAATGAAGGGTAGCTAAATGGAGCGCAAGATTAATTCATTTTTTGGAAATATTATTTCATATTTCACTAGACATGCAACAGCGGCAAATTTGATACTTGGCTTAATGATAGTTTTGGGATTAGTTGCTACTAGCAGGCTCAGATCTCAATTTTTTCCAGATGTTGTAATTAATACCATAGTTGTAAGTGTCAATTGGGATGGTGCAGGTCCAGAAGACATAGATAATGGAATAATTTCCATAATGGAGCCAGGTCTACTTGGAGTCGAGGGTCTTGAAAAGATTGTTTCTACTTCNCGTCAGGGGCAGGCGCGAATAGCTTTAGACTTTGAAGATTCTTGGGACATGGACAGAGCAGGGGATGAAGTAAAGTCTGTTGTTGATGGAGTAAATAACCTGCCCGAAACAGCCTCTGANCCAAAGATCAGAAGGATCGCCTGGCGAGATAAAGTGACTGACGTTATTATTTCGGGACCAGTATCTGTGGAACAGCTTGGAACGTATGCGGATGAGTTCTCTCAAAAGATTTATAGNAAGGGAATTAGTAGGACTAGTACTAACGGAATAGAAGCNCCAATTATAAATGTGCTTATACCAGAGGAAAAGCTGGTTCAGTATAATATTAANCTTCGGGATATAGCTTCACTGATTAATGAGGAGGCCAGGTCAGATCCAGCAGGAGATTTATCTAGTGGAGTAGCGAGGTTAAAAACTGGTATTGAGAAAAAATCCATAAAAGACTTAGGATCGATCCCAGTAATTTCGAGAAAAGACGGCTCTAAAGTTTATTTACAAGATGTAGCAATTTTAGAAGTAAATCAGGGATCTGAGGCTGTAGCCTTTTATAGGCGGGGGAATCCCGCAATCTCGATNAGGGTCGATAGATCTGACTCTGGAGATGCAATAGAAATTCAGAATGATGTTGAGAAATCTGTGCAAGAGTTAAGAGAAACACTGCCNAAAAATGTAGAAATTGAGTTGTCCGGCACAAGAGCAGAAGCAATATCAAATAGACTAAATTTACTTTTAAAAAATGGTGCCACAGGTTTACTTTTCGTAATTATTTTACTTTTCTTATTTTTATCTTTGAAGACTGCTTTTTGGGTTGCAGTCGGCATACCGGCGGCGATGTTAACTGCCTTGGGTTTTATGTATGTTTCTGGAATTACACTGAATATGATTTCCCTTTTTGCTCTTATCCTATGCCTAGGCATTGTTGTGGATGATGCAATCGTTGTCGGAGAGCATGCTGACTTTAGATCGCGGCAATTAAAAGAAACTGCTTATGAAGCAGCGGAAAATGGTGCTTTAAGAATGAGTATGCCAGTTTTTACTGCCACAATAACCACTATTCTAGCTTTTAGTGCATTAATCTTAATTGGAGGTAGGTTTGGGAGCCTTATAAGAGATCTCCCTTTTACAGTTGTTGTAGTATTAGCTGCATCTCTTATGGAATGTTTTTTAGTTCTGCCAAATCACATGGCACATTCCTTAACCAGAACTTCAAAGTCTATTCCCTGGTATGATTATCCGAGTCATTATTTTAATTTATTTTTTAATATGTTTAGAGAGAAATATTTTAGACCCACTATAAGAATTTTAATTTTGGGGAGATACCCTCTTTTGGCGAGCGCTATTCTTCTATTAACTNTATCGTACTCACTTTTGTTGACTGGTGAAGTAAAGTGGCGTTTTTTTAATGCTCCTGAACGAGGAGGTTTGACGGGAAATATTGCTATGTTGCCTGGAGCAACTAGAGAAGATACGTTTTCAATGCTTAAAGAACTTGAGGACGCNAGCAGACGAGTTGCATTAAAATATGAAGANGAGCANGGAGATTANCCAATAACTTTTTCAATAGTTAAACTTGGAGGTAATTCTGGGCGTGGTTTAGCAGGTTCAGAATTTAAGGATAAGGATTTATTAGGGTCAATATCTGTAGAATTGATAGATGCGGATTTGCGACCCTATAGTTCCTTTGCATATGTTGGNAGTTTGCAAGACGAGGTAAACAAGAGTCCTNTATTGGAGACACTTAGTTTTCGAGGTTGGCGTTCAGGTCCAGGGGGAGACGCCATATCGATACAATTGCTAGGAAATAATATAAGCATTATTAAGGAGGCTGCTCTATATTTGATCGCTGAGTTAGAAGGCTTTCCAGAAGTTTCAGGACTTGAAGATACTCAGTCCTTCGATAAATCTGAGTTAATTCTTGAAATTACTCCAAAAGGATCTTCACTAGGTTTTTCNACTGATCAGATAGCCAGGGAATTATATGGTAGATTAAACGGGATTGAGGCTGCAACATATTCAGACGGACCCAGAGAAGCTAAAATAATGGTTATGGTTCCCAAGGAAGATTTGAATTCAGAGTTTCTCTATAAAACATGGTTAAAATCAAATTCTGGCTCCTATGTTTCTTTATCTGACATTGTGNCTATAAAAGCAAAAAGTGGATTCTCTACTATAAATAGAGAAAATGGGCTGAATAGTATTACTGTAACTGGAGATATTTCTGAGGATAATCCTGAGGCAGCAGAAGAAATTACTAAGAAAATTGAAGAGAATATATTNCCGAATGTCACTAGCCGTTTTGGCATTCAAGCTATCATGACTGGTCTTGCGGAACAGGAAAGAAATTTCCTAAATGATTCTCTTATTAGCTTTTCCTTATGTTTGTTTGGAATCTATTTAGCGCTAACCTGGGTTTTTTCTAGTTGGGTTAGGCCCTTAGTTGTAATGGCAATAATTCCCTTTGGACTGATAGGTACAATATGGGGGCATTATTTCTGGCAAATTCCTATGTCTCTTTTCTCGGTAATAGGCTTNATTGGTATGACAGGAATAATNATTAACGATTCAATAGTTTTGGTGTCTACTATTAATGAATATGAGGCTGAAAATAGAGCGGAACCTGTTATTGATGGTATTTGTGATAGACTTCGACCTGTTTTACTCACAACACTCACAACTGTTTTTGGTCTAGCACCCCTCCTATTTGAAACTTCTCAAGATGCTCAATTCTTGAAGCCCACTGTAGTAACCTTAGTATTTGGTTTGGGCTTTGGTATGTTTATTATTTTGTTTCTTGTTCCAAGTTTAATTTCTATGCAAAAAGATATTAAATCTTGCTTTTACTCTCTAAGAGAGATCCTTTTTGGAGAAGTTTCAAAGNCATTGAAAAGACAAATGTGGGGTTTAATTTCCTTATTACTTATTAGTTTTCTGATTTTAATGGGCCAATATATTTTTATTGGAGATTTGGGTGCGGTTGTTCCACACATTTTACCATTTTTACCNTATTCTTTGAGCATTTTCTTAACTTATTGTACTTTATTGGTTGTTCTTCCAGTTGGATTTCTTGCTTTAACTAATAATATTTTTTCATATTTTGAATCGGAAGAGAAATCAATGGCAACCAAGAAAAAGAAGTGATTTATCCTTGGAAATAATGGTAAGTTTAAATTTTGATTTATCAATAAATAGGTACTTCTTTTGGGAACGGTCTATCGCAGTTTCGAAGAATAATTTTTGATCACTTATATGCTNTNTAGTCTTTAACAGGGCTATCATGTCTGTGCCGTATTCCAATATCGACCATGATTCAAAAAATGGATCAGATAGTTTTGCAGAAAATTTAAGAAAAGTTCCTCCGGCATTGGTATTTACAGAGCAACTTAGGTTTCCTAAGGTTGAGTCTGAACTGCTTTTGGGAACTTTATTCAAGGCATTTTCGAGTGCATCCTTTCTGGAAGAAATTTTAGAATTTTTTATTTCAAAGGCTAAATATTTCTTTACGGGTATGCATATGTTTTTGCAGACTCCAAAATCTGCATTTAGCTTGAAGAAATATGGTAAATTTTTATTATTTAATTTAATAACAATTGGAATTAATATTTCGTTTTTATANATAAGCGAAATATCTCCATCACTTTCCTGTACTTCTGGCTTGGGCCAAAGTATCTTAAAATCTTCCATATCAGGAATTTTTTCAATATTAATAACAGTGGGTAACCCCGTAGTTCCTGAGTGNCTCCAATACGTTTTCCATCCTTCCTTAAGATTAATTTTAAGCCCAATTATAATAGTTTTATCTTCATGAATGACATCATCGATTATTGAAATTCTACCATAAATTTCTTCATAAATAATACTNTCTTGCTCTAACTCGGAAGTTGATACATANCCAGGAATCAGAAGTATCAAGGTTGCCAAACAGAAGAGAGGGAATATTAAACCAATTCTTATCATTTTTATTGAATATTTTTACTTATTAGGAGAATTAATATATAATTTTCTTATATTAATAATAAANACAGATAAATGGAAGAAGATCCTATAGAGCCATTTTTAACTGGTAAAGTTTTATTAGCAACTCCAGGAATGCTTGATCCGAGGTTTTTTGAAGCTGTGATTTTTGTTTGTTCACATACAAAAGAAGGAGCNATGGGTATTATGGTTAATAAACCTGCTATGAACTTTAATTTTACCCAGTTGCTTAGACGACTGGGTATTTCTGATATTGAGAATGTAGAAGAAAGGGAAATTTACGTCGGAGGGCCAGTAGAAATTGAAAGAGGATTTGTNCTNCATTCTAACGATTACGAAATTCCAGATTTGACGGTAAAGATTGATGATTGCTCATTTACTGTTTCAACTGAAATTCTAAAAGATATCCTGGCTGGGAAAGGGCCTCTAAATAGCATATTAGCACTAGGCTATGCCGGGTGGGCTCCTGGTCAGCTAGAAAAAGAAATTGTTGAAGATGGGTGGCTGGTTTCTGATCCTGACGATAAATTAATTTTTACAGAAAAGCACGATAAAAAATGGAATCTGGGTATTAACAAGATTGGTATAAATTTGTCAAAATTTTCAATGGTTGGAGGTAAAGCTTAATTCATCTTTTTAAAGTAGATGCTCTTAAAAGGCGGTCATTTATACTCGCGCCTAAATCATAATTTGGAATTGGNGCAACTGCGATTGATTTTTTATTGGAGTTTGGATCTTNAAGAATCATTTCATCAGCCAATCTTAGATAGTTATATAAATTTCTAGCTGCCTCAGTTAAAATTTTGTTNTCTGATAAAGAAAAGCCCTCTANAGAGTCTTCCTTTGAACCAAAGGCCAGNTAAACTTCTTCTTTANTTGGTTCTAAAACATTTAACCGCAAATTAGATTTTGGTGAGTAGTGGGTTAAAAGTTGCCCGGGTGAAATTATTTCTTTTCCTGAATATTGCAATGATATTTCGATTTTGGGAAAATCGAAGGAAATCACCTTCTTAATGTTTTCGCGAGTAACTGAGCCTTCTCTCAAAATATCAATTTTNCCCCCACCACATTTTAAAATTGTACTTTCCAAACCGATTTCACAGTAATTTCCGTCCAAAATCATTTCAACATCTTTCTTAAGGTCTAGAGCATGGGTGGCTAGTGTTGGGCTAACTTCACCAGATATATTAGCAGAAGGAGCAGCAATTGGTTTCCCAAAAGTTTTTAANAGTGAAATAGCTGTAGCATTTTTTGGTACCCTTATAGCTATAGTTCTTAGACCAGCTGTCACTTTCTTTGATATTTCTTGGGAACNATTATTTAAAACCAAGGTAAGAGGGCCTGGCCAAAAATTTTCTGCTAAAAATAATTCAATCTNGGAAAAATGAGCNATGGATCGCGCGCGCTCCAGATTTTCTACATGAACAATTAGAGGGTTATTTTGAGGGCGTTTTTTTGCTGCATAAATCCTCTCTANNGCCTTATCATTTAATGCGTTTGCACCAATTCCGTATACTGTTTCAGTAGGGAAAACAACAATACCACCTTCCTGTAAAATTTTTGAAGCCTTAAGAATATTTTTACTATTTGGCTGAAATATTTTTGATTCCATTTGGAGNGTATATTCCTTTAGTATAAATATGTTTTCATTTGTCTAACTTATATATAGTTACTCTGTATAGGAATTATTTTAGGAGTTAATATGACTTATAATGCCCCAATACAAGAGATGCTTTTTCTTTTTGATAAGGTATTAATGGGAGAAAGGGTGTTAGTTGGCAAGTTTAAGGATATAGATAAATCAGCTATATCAGATGTTTTGAAAGAGGTTGCCAAATTTAGCGAAAATATTTTAGTTCCCATTAATAGAGATGCAGATATTAACCCTCCCACATTCATCGGTGGAAATGTAAAATGCAACGAGAAATATAAAGAGGCTTATTCTGCCTTATCAAAGGGTGGATGGATTGGTATATCTGGGGATCAAAAATACGGAGGNATGGGCCTGCCTTCNGTTTTAACAACATGTATAAATGAGATATTATCTAGTGGTTGCATGGCCTTATCTCTTAATGCTTTGATGACACAAGGGCAGATTGAAGCTCTAGAAAATCATGCAGATGACAAAATAAAAGAGATATATTTGCCTAAATTAAACAGTGGTGAGTGGTCNGGAACAATGAACTTGACGGAACCTCAGGCAGGTTCTGATGTAGGAGCTTTAAAAACTAAAGCTGAAAAATGCCCTGATGGAAAATATAAAATNACTGGGCAGAAAATATATATCAGTTGGGGTGATCATGACTTAAATAANAATATATGCCATTTAGTTTTAGCNAGGGTTAAAGGGGCTCCTGAAGGCACAAAAGGAATTTCATTATTTTTAGTTCCTAAAATAATACCTGATTTGCATGGTGAGCCGGATGTAAGGAACGGTGTCATATCAGTATCAATGGAAGAAAAATTTGGTCTTCATGGATCTCCGACAATGGTTATTCAGTACTCAGATGCTATTGGATGGTTAATTGGAGAGGAAAACCAAGGTATGTCCGCTATGTTTACCATGATGAATAATGCTAGGTTAGGCGTTGGTGTTGAAGGGTTATCTCAATCTGAAAGAGCCTACCAGAAGGCTTTAAATTTTGCGAAAGGTAGAGTTCAGGGCAAAAATCTGAAAACTAATCGTTCGACAGAAATAATTAACCATGCAGATGTTCGACGAAACCTTTTGGATATGAAAGCTCTGACAGTGGCTTCTAGGGCTATATGCATGGATTGTGCTATAAATATTGACATTGCTAACATAAAGAATGATGAAGGCTGTGCTAGGAAAGCAGAGTTATTAACTCCAATCGCTAAAGCATTTTCAACTGACATGGCAAATAGAATTACTGAAATTGGTATCCAAATTCATGGTGGCATGGGTTTTATTGAAGAAACCGGTGCAGCACAGTTTTATAGAGATGCCAGGGTAACGTCAATTTATGAAGGTACTAATGGAATTCAAGCTATGGATCTTGTGGGCAGAAAAATGAACGATGGTGGAGAGGCCGCACAANGTTTAATTAGCGAGATAAAAAGCACTGAAAATTTAGCCATTAATTTTTCTCTCGAACAAAAAGAATTACTAACTAGCGCTCGGATAAAACTTCAGGAGGCAACCAATTGGATGCTAAACNGTGAAAGTATAAACGAAAGATACGCAGGATCTTCGCCATTTCTAAAGGCATTTGGGTATGTTCTTGGGGCACATTATTTGCTAAAAAGCGCTGCGGTTTCGGATGATGAAGATAAGAATATTTTATCACAATATTTTTTAAAGCAAGTTTTACCTGAAGCTTTTCCACTTTTCGATTATTCGGTCCAAGGGTCAGAACTTCTTTATGCTTACAACTTTGAACAGGATTATGAATCTTGAACATTTATCGCAAGGAAATAAAATTTCCAATCAACACTGTTCCAGAGGATTCGAANTTAGTTGAGATTAGAAAAGGAATTTTTTGGGCTAGAATGCAAATTCCTAACCCATTAAATCATGTAAATGTCTACATTTTTGAAGAAAAGGATGACCTTACCATTATTGATACAGGTATGAANACTAGAGAAAATAGAAAGAGTTGGACTGACATAATAAGAAAATATTTCCGAACTAAAAAGATATCTAGAGTAATACTTACGCATCACCATCCAGATCACTATGGGTTAGCTGGATGGTTTAGTGAAAATTTTGATGCTCAAATCATTAGTTCAAGAACTTCGTATTTGATGGCAAGAATGCTTTCTCTTGATGTGCAAGATAAGCTGTCTCCCGAAGCAGAGTTATTTTACGTTAGAGCAGGAATGCCAAAAATTATTCTTGAAACTAGGAGAAATATGAGGCCAATGAATTTTTCTGACCTAGTATATAAAATACCACTAGGCTTTAAGAGACTTCAAGATGATAGCAGTATAGAAATTGGTGGTCAGAGCTGGAGAATTATATTCGGAAATGGACATGCACCTGCTCATGCAACATTCTGGTCAGAGGAATCCGGTATAGCAATTGTTGGAGATCAAGTGTTNCCAGGTATATCTTCTAACTTAGGTGTTTATCCTACTGAACCAGAAGCGGACACTGTAGGCGATTGGATTTCAAGTTGTAAGAAACTGAAACGATATTCAAATAATGAGAAATTGGTTCTTCCTGGGCATAGATTGCCTTTTACTGGTTTGTCCTTACGGCTGGACCAATTAATTAGAAACCATAAGACTGCNTTAAAACGAATAGATAGAAGGTTAACTGAAGGCCCTGTTAAGACTGTTGAGTTATTTAAAACAATCTTCATGCGTGACATTAAGGAAAGTGAATATGGTCTNGCATTATCGGAAGCTGTTGGGCATATGAATCATCTGTATGAACAAGGTAAGATTTTTAGAAAATTAGATAATGAGGGAGCCTATTTGTGGTATAAGGCTTAGAAGCAAATTCTTGAANATTTAATTTCTTTAAAGTAGAATTTAATCAATAAAATGGGGAGCGTACAATGAGCGACTATAAACCTGGGAAAATGGATATTTCTGTTCAAACTGAAACCTTTGGCGGTTTTATAAAAGGAATTATATATGTTTGTGTGTTTTGTGTAGCAGTTTTAATTTTTCTAGCGATCTATGCTACCTAAGAAACCATACTTTCTCTTTGAAGTTTTTTTCGAGCCAATTTTCTAGATCTTCTAACAGCTTCAGCTTTTTCTCTAGCTTTTTTTACAGAGGGTTTTTCAAAATGTTGCTTNAATTTCATTTCACGAAAAACGCCTTCTCTTTGAAGTTTTTTCTTAAGTGCCCTTAAAGCTTGCTCTACATTGTTATCTCTTACCTGAACTTGCAAATCATTCCTCTACATTAACCTTATTGATCAGAGCAAGCTTATAGCAATAGGCCAACTCTATGTCCATAGAAATAATTAAAATTTGGCATATGGTAGTTTCTGCCTTTTTTGGTAGANTTAATNTATTAAATAATTAAGCACCTGNNTGATTGTNNTNTTAANAGGAATGTTTAAAAAAATTTGATTTGATATAAGAGGNAGTTTTGGGTAAATTTTTTTATGAAAAAAATGAAATATATCAGTGCCAAGGAGCAAGGCACCTCGGAGGACTTCTTTTTATTAGAAGCTGATATTCCGGAAATAGGACCTAATGAAGTCTTAATTAAAATACATTTTTCTGGGGTGAATCGTCCAGATATTTTGCAGCGAGAGGGAAAATATTTACCGCCAGTTGATGCTAGTCCAATTTTGGGTCTAGAAGCATCGGGAGAAATTATTAAGTTAGGCAAATCGGTACACAGGTGGAAAATTGGTGATTTGGTGACTGCCTTGCTTCATGGTGGAGGGTATGCGGAATATGCTGCTGTAAACCAATATCATTGCCTTAAAATACCGATCGGCTTATCTATGCTGGAGGCAGCATCTTTATGTGAAAACTATTTCACGGTATGGAGTAATCTTTTCCTTAGAGGAAATTTATCAGCTGGTGAAAAGGTTTTAATTCATGGAGGAACTAGTGGTATAGGCCTTACGGCCATCCAACTTGCAACTTACTTTGGAGCTAAAGTATGGACAACTGCCGGAACAGAGGAAAAGTGTAATTTTTGTTCTAAAATGGGTGCTGAAGCAGCAGTAAATTATAAAAAGCAAGATTTTTTGGATTTTTTTCTTGATAGGGCAGATCAAATCAAAATGGATGTTATTCTGGATATGGTGGGTGGAAATTATATAGAAAAAAATATCGAATTATTAAATGAAGAGGGACGTCTTATATTTATAGCTTTTTTAAAAGGATCTGTTGAGAAAATAAATTTTTCTAGGGTAATGATAAAAAGGTTAAAGCTATTCGGCTCGACGCTAAGGCCGCAATCTCTTAATGCAAAGTCACAAATAGCGAGAAGTTTGGAAGAAAATGTATGGCCATTGTTGGAACAAAAAAAGCTGGTCCCAGTAATTGATTCTGTTTTTGACCTAGCGGATGTGTCTAAGGCACATAGGAGAATGGAATCTTCAGCCCATATAGGAAAAATTATGTTGAAAGTTTGGGATTAAAAGTATACTTGTGGATCTCTAGAAATCGGTTTAATTAAATTTCTCAGTTGAAATTAATTTAGGAGTTTTTGATGGCGCTTCCGTTAATGCAAAAGGCAACAGCTGTATGGTTAGTTGAGAATACATCTTTAACTTTTAGGCAGATAGCTGCATTTTGTGGCTTGCATGAATTAGAAATTAGTGGAATTGCGGATGGGGAGGTTGCTCAAGGAATTAGAGGAATGGATCCAATTTCTACAAACCAATTGACGCGTGAAGAAATTGAAAACTGTGAGAAAAATGCAGATAGAAATCTTGAATTAATGTTTAACCCTGCTGCAAAGGGTGAGACAAAGAGGAGAGGTCCAAAGTATACACCTCTCTCAAAAAGGCAAGACAAACCCTCTGCAATTTTGTGGTTAGTAAAATTTCATCCAGAACTTACTGATGGACAAGTTTCTAAATTGGTTGGAACAACAAAAAATACAATACAGTCCATAAGGCAGCGGTCACATTGGAATATAAATAATATACAACCCATAGATCCTGTAGCTTTGGGGCTTTGTAAGCAGGTTGAATTAGATATCCAAGTGAAACGCTCTTCAAAAAAGAATGTCGCGGTAAAAGAAAATTCCGATGATGAAAACCAAAAGATTTTATCTACAGATGATTCCTTGGCCTAGGGTAAAATATTTTCTATTAGAAAATTTTAAGAATTTTTTTAATTAATAAGCCGCGGCAGGCATTCTATCTAGCAAACTTCGGCCTCCATCGACGGTAAGAATAGTGCCTGTAATAAACGATGATTTTTCTGATGCTAGGAATAAAACAGCTTCTGCAGCCTCACTTGCCTCTCCTAGTCGGCCAAGTGGTGTAGCTGCAATTAAGTCTTCTAAGACAAATTTATTTTTTGCTAATTTTGCTCTAAGGCTAGATGACATAACGCTGCCAATTGCTACTGCATTAACTCGAATCTTAGATTCAGCAAGTGAGATTGCCATAGATTTTGTAAGTTGATCTAGAGCGGCCGAACTAACAGAATATGCTAATGTATCTGGTAAGGTTCTGTGTGAAGCAATAGATGATAGATTTACTATACTGCCAATCGCGTTTCCAGAATCAGGTTGGCTGACATTTTGTGAAATCATTTTCTTTGCTACCTCTCGACTAAGCTTAAGGTTAACTCCAACGTTTTGACTCATTAATTCTTCAAAAAAGATATCATCAGAATCTAAAGGGTGTGAGATCGTTACCTGCCGACTTGCATTAACTAAAATATCAATATTCTTGAAAGTTTTTGTTGAAAGAGCTAAGAGGTTTTTTATTGTTAGATTTTGCCGAAGGTCCCCACAAAATATTTCAACGTGAGAACCGCCTTTTCTAATTAAATCTGCCTCTTTTTTAAGGTTACTTTCATCCATGTCAGCCAAAATTAAATTCGCACCCTCCTCAGAAAACTTCTGAGCAATAATTTGACCAACACCATTTGCAGCGCCTGTAATAATAGCGGTCTTTTTTTCTAATAATTTTTCCATTTTATATTTTTCCTAAGGTTTAAGGATTAATAATTGGCTTAGTAGCTCTAAAGACCTTGAAATAGGGAGTTTCTGTCATTTTATCCACTTTTGAGAAATAATTTCTTAGATTTCTTTCATAGGGTAAATGTTTATTGGCTACCATAAAAAAGGAGCCTGTAAACTTTAAAATCTTATAACCTGTTTTGATCACTTTCCTACCTTGCATTATATCATATTTAGCTTTGGAATGGAATGGAGGGTTGCAAATTACAAAATCAAATTTTTTTTCCTGATCAGGAAGATTGATTACATCTTCCCAGTGAAAACAGGCCCGTGGATCTTTAAGGTTTTGCTTTGAAGCCATTAAAGCTGCATAATTGGCTTCAAATAAACAGACTTTTTTTATCTTACTATTTTTTTCTAATGCAATTATAGATAAATAACCCCAACCTGAGCAAAGATCCGCTACCTGACCTTTAATATTTTTGCCTAAAAAATTTCCTAGAAGTTCTGAACCACTGTCGATTTTTTTATAGGAAAACATCCCTGGACTAGTTAAAAAATTATCCTTATTTAAGGAAAGTTGTGATGCATTATCCCACTCTTCCACAGAATGGGGAATTGTTTTTGGTTTTGGTGCTAAAACTAATTTACCATGTGCTTTCGAAATTAGCGTAAAGTTTAAAAAGCTAAGCTTGTTCACAATTGATTCTATCCCAATACTTTTTTGCCCGTCAAAAACTATATAGCCTTTTTCTTTAATAATTTTTAAAGATTTAGAGACTAACCCTAAGGCTTCCTTCTTATCATTGGGAATGGCTAGAATTATGAGATCATGTTTATCTTTACATTCGATTGAGCATTTAAAGCCCAAAGCTTCCGCTTCTTCCAAATGGGGTTTAAAATTGTTTTGGAAGGTAATAGAGCTCCTTTTTATTTGAAAAAAATCTGTTAGTATTAATAGGTCTGAGGGACAATCTACTCCAATTGCTAATACCTTAACGTGCTGTTTTTTGGATTTAAATAATAAGTTATTCTTTATAATATACTTAAGCCTAACCTTAAGGGACATAATTTATTCTTTTTCCATTGTACATTGCAATGGGTGCTGATTTTTTCTTGAATAAGTCATTACTTGGTTAACTTTAGATTCTGCTACATCATGTGAAAACACTCCGATTACTGCTAATCCCTTCTGGTGAACAGTAAGCATAATATTTATTGCCAGATCATGGGCTATGCCAAAAAATTTCTCCAGTATGTGAACAACAAATTCCATAGGGGTAAAATCATCATTAAGTAAAATTACCTTGTACATTGGTGGCTTGGCAGTTTTTGGTTTTGATAATGTAACAGTTTCGTTATCAGTGTTTAATTTAATATCTGACATGTCTATAGATTAGAGTCCTGATTGCTTTCAAAGATTTATATAGTATAAATTCAGGGCATAACAAATCTTTTTGTGTAAGATGGTACAGTTTTAGTTTGAAAAAGGCTCTTTGGTTACATGTTTTTTAAAAGAATACATTTTATTATTGCAGCACTGTTATTCTTCTTTACCTTTATTTCATCAAATTACTTAAGAGCTAACGATCTTTCGATGGTGGTTATAGATGCAAAGAATGGCCAGGAAGTGTTCTCTAAAAATAGTGTAAAGAGAAGACCTCCAGCATCTTTAACTAAAATGATGACTCTATATTTAACTTTCTATGCTGTAGAGAATACAGGGAAGCTGAAATTGGATCAAAGGGTACGTATATCAAAAAAGGCAAGTGGAGAACCTCCTTCACGTCTTGGTTTAAAGGCGGGAAACACGGAAACGATAAGAAATCTTATCCGCAGTGCTGCATTAAAGTCAGCTAATGACTCTGCTACAGCCTTAGCTGAGGCAATATCGGGCTCTGAGCTAAAATTTGCTGAATACATGACTCGGAGTGCCAAATTGATGGGAATGGAAAATACTAGATTTAAGAATGCTCACGGTCTTACTGAGAATGGGCATTATTCAACGGCTTCAGACATGGCAATATTAGCACGTAGACTTTATACTGATTTCCCAGATTATTATCACCTATTTGGCAAGAATTTTACCTATGTTAGAGGTTTGAAAATAAAAAATACTAATTGGAAGTTTCTCAAAAGTTATCGAGGGGCTGATGGAATAAAAACAGGATATACAAACGCAGCCGGTTTTAATCTAGCTGCATCAGCTGAAAGAGGTTCTGAGAGGGTCATTGGCGTTATTCTTGGGGCAGAAGGCTCAGGTGAAAGAACTAAAAGAATGATTGAAATGCTGAATATAGGATTTTCGAATCTGGAAAATTATCCTTATAAAGATCCTCTTTCACCAATTAACTTAGACAATCTCTTAAATTCAGGTTCTCTAGGTGTGTTAGTAGCGGCACATATTCCTCCTCCTAGACCTAATTTGAATTTTTCAATAGATTCCGTAGATTTTTCAGGGATATCCAACGTTTCTAAGATTGATCGCCCACAAATTTTTTTAATTCCAAAATCTTTTTCACCGGATACTGAAATAACTAATGAAATAGAAAGTTCTTTTAAAGTATATAGCCAAAGAAGAGATCATTTTATACAGGTGGGTTTTTATTATACCAAATCTAATGCAAAGGGAGATATAACAAAGGTAATACTAAGCAGTATAGATACCTTAAAAGAATCACAAACGAATATCGTTCCCGTTATAAGACAAAAAGAGAAAGGGTACTCTTTAGAATTTGATGGGTTAACTTCTGCTCAGGCGCTGAAGTCGTGTGCGAGAATAAGAGTTAATAAGGTTAATTGTATCGTTTCGTTTAAATAATATTTAGTTATATAGAGTTCGCACATTCACTAAGGCCAAGGAATGAAAGAAGTTCTCTAAGCTCCTGCCTTGCAGCAATGTTGCTTAAAGTTAATTCCCAAGCTTCTGAGTCAGTCAGGTCCATTAGTGTAAGTCCAGAGAGAAATAATTCCTTAAAAACGACCCTATCTGAAAACCCAGAAGCGAGCCTAAACCCTATGCGTTTTGAAAGATCATCTAGCGCTGTATTTACTCTACGCTTATTTCTACTATAGACTTGGGACATTCTATTTCTAATGACCACCCAGTCAATTGGCGCTTTTTCACTTCTTGCACGAACTTGGCGAGCAGACCAAACCATTTCTGAATATATTGAAGGACCTAGAACTTTACCTGTTTTAGGGTCAATCTTGGCTAATAAATCAAAGTCTATAAGGCTGTCATTCATAGGAGTGATAAGTAAATCCGCAACTGCATGTGCCATTTGAGAATAGTTAGTATGGCTCCCAGGGCAGTCGATAACTAAGTAATCAAATCCTTGATCTATATCAAATAGTTTTTCACTAAAATCCTTCTCTTCTTTTTTCAAAGATTCAAGCTTACTATCTTTTTGGGATTCCTTGAGGAAAATCTTTTCACCTGTAGGAAGCTTTATTTTGTGACGTTTGCAATAAGTATCTCTATTTTCTAGATACCTATATAGTGTCTTCTGTCTAAGGTCCAAATCAATTACTGCGACTTTTTTTTTCGTTTTTGCTAGAGCCACAATTAGGTGCATTGCAGTGGTAGATTTTCCAGAACCACCCTTCTCATTTCCTAAAACAATTATCTTTGCCATAAAAACACTAGAGAATAAAAAAAATATTAAATGATAGGAGTTATATTTAATTTAAAAGCCTAAGCCCTCATATTTTTTCTTAAACTTGGAGACCCTGCCTCCAGTGTCAAGAAGTTTTTGCCCACCTCCGGTCCAAGCAGGGTGTGAAGCTGGGTCTATCTCAAGATTTAAAATAGATCCTTCATTTTGATAAGTGGACCTCGTTTCGTAAGTTGAGCCGTCAGTTAATTTAACCGTAATTAAATGATAATCTGGATGAATTTCTTTTTTCATTATGCCTCACTATATAAATAGCTGGTTATTTTATACTACTTTTTGTTTATAATTTACTTTTTCCGCAATTCTGGCTGACTTGCCTCTTCTTGAGCGTAGGTAGTAAAGTTTTGATCTTCTTACCTTGCCACGCCTAACAACGGTAATATTATCAATATTTGGTGAATGCAATGGAAATACTCTTTCTACACCTTCACCAAAAGATATTTTTCTTACAGTGAAAGAAGCTGCAATTCCTGATCCGCCTTGTCGACTAATCACAACACCTTCATAATTTTGAACTCGGCTTCTACTTCCCTCTGTGACTTTGTACCCAACCTTAACGGTATCACCAGAAGAGAAATCTGGAATCGATTTACCTAGTGACTTTATTTGTTCTAATTCTAATTCTTCAATAATATTCATTTCTCATACCTCAAAAGACTAATCAAAGGGTCATTTATCACCTTTGGGGGCACGTATATCACTATTTAAAAACTTTTTCCAGAGATCACTTCGTCTTTCTTTAGTAATTATTTTTGATTGATCAAAACGCCAAGATTTAATTGCTTGGTGGTCTCCTGAAAAAAGTATATCCGGTACCTTAAAGCCTTTCCAAATATTAGGTTTAGTATATTGAGGATGTTCAAGTAAATGCCTCGAAAAAGATTCATCATTTGTTGATTTTGTATTTCCTAACGTGCCCGGTAATAATCTAACAGTACTATCAATTAATGCTTGCGCTGCAATTTCTGCACCAGATAAAATAAAATCACCTACAGAAATCTCTATTGGGTTGTAATGCGTAATAACCCTTTCATCTATTCCACCAAACCTTCCACATAAAATGGTGACCCCATCGGTTTTGGAAAAGCGTTCAACAAGTTCTTGACTCAACCTATTTCCTTTTGGTGTTAAATAAATTAGTGGGTGATTTTTTGATTCATTTTCCCTTATTGAATTTAAAGTATTATCTATTACATCGGACCGAAGGATCATCCCAGGCCCCCCACCTATTGGCCGCTCATCAACATTTTTATGTTTTCCAATAGCAAATTTTTTTATATCTGTAATTTCTAAAGACCAGATGCCTCGCTTTAGAGCGTTTCCAATAACTCCAAAATTTAATGAACCGGGAAACATTTCAGGATATAGGGTAAGCACATTGGCTTTCCAATTTCTATAGGTATTGGTAGGCAAGTCTGTTTTTATATTTCCATCATTTTTTTTCATTTGAACAAAACTTAAGTTTTCAGCTTTACGAATCAATTATATTTGCGTGAATTATTAATTTTTTCTCTTTTATTTCTATTCTTTTTATAAAATTCCTATTAAGAGGCACCATTATTTTTTTATTCTTTTTTACCACTAAGAATTCAATTATATCTCCTGCACCGTAGTTTTGTACAGAAATCATGGGGCCAACTATTTGGAGATCTTGGGTGAATATTTCGCATTGTAATAAGTCAGAATGATAAAACTCATCTTCCTCTAATTCTGGTAAAGACTGCCGTTTTATTAGCAGTTTTTTTCCTATTAGTTTTTTCGTGATTTCCTTATTTGTAATACCACTTACTGATGCAGTCAAAGAAGTCTTATGTCTATCAAGAAATTTTAATTCGGCTGGTTCTAGTGTTCCTTCAATATAAATTGGGTCATAAATTTTTATAGATTCAGCAGGTTCACAGAATGATTTAATTTTGATCAAACCTCTTGTGCCAAATGATCCGCTAATCGTTCCTACAGTAATCAAACTTATAACCCAATTGATTATATTTTAAGACCTAAAAAACTTTAAAATTCAATAGAATAAATTTAGGCGATTAAAATCTAAAGAACTAATTTTTTTGTTCCACTTCTACTTCTGCTGGGGCTTCTGCCGGGGCTTCTGCTGGGGCTTCTGCCGGGGCTTCTGCCGGGGCTTCTGCTGGGGCTTCTGCTGGGGCT
>PBQX02000098.1:0-31222 GCA_002725175.2 Paracoccaceae bacterium | reverse complement strand
TTTCTCAGGCTCAGGGTAGACAAGATGCAACTTTTGCGAGACGCGCCTTTAGAATGGGGTTGTGGGCAGTCATTTTATCTAGCTTAATAAGCATAACAATACTCACACAAACAGATTTAATACTAAGATTTTTTGGGCAAAAGGAAGAACTAATTTCTTTAGCTTCCAAATATATGGCAATCGCTAAATGGATGATTTTGCCGTTTATGATTTTTACTATGCTTAGAGCGTTTATGATGTCAATAGATAGGGTTTATATAATTTTCTGGATATCTGTATTTGGATTATTATTTAATGCAATGGCTAACTATATATTGATTTTTGGAAATCTTGGTGCACCTCGGTTGGAGATCCAGGGGGCGGCTTTTGCTTCAGTAATCTCTGGTGTAGCCATGATGGTTCTAATGGTAAGTTATACATATTTATCAAAATCAATTCGAAATTTTGAATTGTTCAAAAGAATATACAAACCTGATAGTAAAGCGCTCCTACGAGTAACAAAATTGGGCTTTCCAATAGGCCTTACAACCCTTGCTGAAGTAGGAAGTTTTAGTGCTGCCGCTGTAATAATGGGGTGGATAGGAAAGGTAGAATTAGCCGCCCACGGCATACTTATGCAAATATTCGGTTTAGCATTTATGATACCTTTAGGTATTTCCCAAGCAGNAACNATAAGAGTAGGAACCGCCCTAGGTGANGAAAACAAAGAAAAAATTTATGAAGCTAGTAAATCTATNTATATNCTTGGAATGGGATTTGGNGTTCTCANTATTTTTANCTTAATTTTAGGAGGNGAATTTTTCATAAATCTCTTTTTNGATNAGAGGTTAGCNAATTCAGACGAGGTATTAAGATTNGCATCAATCTTTTTATTTNTTGGNATAATTTTTCATNTCTTTGANTGCGGTCAAATTCTGNCAATAGGTCTTTTAAGAGGTNTATCGGACACAAAAGTTCCATTTTANTTATGTNTANTATCCTATTGGGNAGTGGGAATTCCNGTTGCCTACATTTTGTCAATTCANTTANGCCTTGGTGGAAGCGGTATNTGGATTGGTCTAGGNATAGGTATGGGTTTTTGTTTTNCAACCTTAGGNTACAGNTTNAAATTNCTGAAGGCAAAGCTTTAGTATTTCCTTAATGAGCTAAAGCCCAGCTGTCNCCGAAACCCGAGTCCACAATCAANGGAACAGATAATTTTAAAACAGGTTCACANGCTTTCTCCATGATTANACTAATCTCTTTAGANNCCTGCTCTACTTCATTATCCAGAACCTCAAATATTAATTCGTCATGCACCTGTAATAGCATCTTTGCTTGAAGACTTGATTGATCTAAAAATCGATCAATTTTTATCATTGCTCTCTTAATAATATCAGCCGCTGTACCCTGAATTGGTGCATTTATNGCNGCNCTCCANGCAAAACCACCGGTAGGNCCTTTTGCATTTATNTCAGGAGTGTGTACCTTNCTTCCAAACATTGTACTAACAAACCCATCNGACTTNGCNCCACTTACGGTTATATCCATATATTCCTTAATTCCCGGATANCGCGCAAAGTAAGTATCNATGAAATTTTTCGCTTCNTCTCTTNTAATTCNNAAATTNTTGGCNAAGCCAAATGCTGATATCCCATAAATCACACCAAAATTTATTGCCTTCGCTTTTCTTCTTATATCTGAAGTCATTTCANCTAANGGTACATTAAATATTTCAGAGGCTGTCATAGCATGTATATCCAGACCTTCATGAAAAGCCTTCTTTAANCTNTCTATTTCAGCCATGTGTGCTAGAATCCNNAGTTCAATTTGGCTATAGTCAAGGCTAACAATCTTNTANCCTTCNTTTGATATAAAGGCCTCTCTTATTTTCCTTCCTTCCTCAGTACGAATTGGTATGTTCTGAAGGTTAGGATCTGATGANGACAATCTGCCAGTAGANGCTCCTGAACTAATATANGAAGTNTGAACACGTCCAGTAGCCTCNTCAATNTGATCTTGCAAAGCATCTGTATAGGTCGANTTTAGTTTNGACATTTGGCGCCAATCTAAAACATCTTGGGCAAAATCATANCCNTCTACTGAAAGNGTCATCAAAACATCTGCTCCAGTNGCANATGCCCCAGTCTTTCCTTTTTTTCCACCTGGCATTTTTAATGTCTCAAAAAGCACTTCACCAAGCTGNTTAGGAGAGCCTANATTAAANTCANACCCAGCCTTTTTATGGATATTACTCTCAAGATTTGTCATTTTCTGTGCTAATTCGTTTGACATGTCTTGAAGGTGCTTTCGATCCACAACGATTCCGTTTTCTTCCATTTCCTTTAAGACAAAAATAAGTGGCCTTTCCATAGTTTCATAAACAGTGTTAACTCTATTTGCTAATAAAGATGGCTTAAAAGTTGACCAAAGCCTTAATGTTATGTCTACATCTTCAGAAGCGTAGGTTGTCGCTTTTTCAATTGGAACTTTGTCAAACGTTACAGCCGACTTTCCTGTTCCTATCAATTCCTTTATGGGAATTGGATCATGGCTAAGATAACGGGTCGACAAAGAATCCATACTATGTCTATGGCGGCCTCCATTTATGCAAAAAGACATTAACATCGTATCGTCAACGGCTATCATATTAATTCCGTATTTTTTTAAAATCTTAGCATCATATTTTATATTCTGCCCAATTTTGAGGATCGAAGAGTTCTCTAAAATTGGCCTCAACTCATTAATTATAACCTCTAATGGTAACTGCCTTTTATCCAACCTTGAGTCAGAAAAAAGAGTCCCTTCAATTCCATCTACAGCCTCTTCTTTATGGCCAACTGGTATATAAAATGCTTTTCCGACTTCAAAACACAGAGAAATACCGACAAGTTCAGCTTCTCTCTCATTTAAGGATGTTGTTTCAGTATCTATAGCAAAGAAACCATTTTCCTTAATTTCCTCTAATACTTCTAACAGGTGATCTCTATTAAAAATTGTACTATATTCCAAGTTATTGAATTTAGAGAAATCTCCTATTTCAACTCCATGTTTCGTGTAATCTTCATACCTAAAGAATTTTGAATCATCTGTTTTTTCTTTTGTCTCTTCTACATTTTCAATTCCTACTTTCTTAGAGAACCGTCTGGAAAGAGTCTTAAATTCCATATTATTCAAAAAGCTCAGTAACCTGTCCGGCTCAGGAGGTGTAAGAAGAAACTCTTGTAACTTATTAGATAAAGGAACATCTGGCTTTAAAGTTACTAATTCTCGAGAAACGAGAATTTCACTTTTGTTCTGGAGTAAAACTTCTCTTCTTTTTGGTTGTGTTATCCTGTGAGCGTTATCAAGCAAATTGTCTAAATTTCCATATTCAGTAATCAGTTGGGCTGCCGTCTTCACACCAATTCCTGGCGCACCAGGAATATTGTCAACACTATCTCCGGCAAGTGCCTGTACATCAATAACATCCTTAGGCATTACCCCGAACTTCTGAAACACTATTTCTGAATCAATCCTCCGATTTTTCATAGCGTCATAAAGACTTACACTTTCATCAACTAGTTGCATAAGATCTTTATCAGAGGACACAATTGTCACTTTTCCTCCTAGGTCCTTTGCTTCTCTGGCATATGTGGCAATTATGTCATCTGCTTCAAAACCTTGAAGCTCTATACATGGTAGGCCAAATGCCTTAGTAGCCTCCCTTATTAGGTCAAACTGTGGAATCAGATCCTCTGGCGGAGGTGGCCTATTTTCCTTATATTCAGGGTAAATTTTTGATCTAAAAGTTTTGCCCTTGTGATCGAAAATTACTGCAAGATGTGTGGGAGCTTCAGGGCCAGAAGAGGTCTCCTCCATCATTTTAAATAACATATTGCAGAAACCAGAAACGGCTCCTACCGGAGTACCATCACTTTTTGTGAGTGGCGGCAAAGCGTGATAAGCTCTGAAAATAAAGCCGGATCCGTCAATCAAATGAATGTGATGCTCTGGACCAAATTCTTTTGTAATCATTTTAACTTCTGTATACTAAATATTGTTATCACCAAGACATAACATTTTCTAATTCTTTCCCACTAACTCAAAGCGTTTTTCACAGTAAGGGCAAACAACAAACTTCTCCTTGTAGGAAATTTGCAACCAAACTCTAGGATGCCCCCCTGTTCCTCCATCACACTTTACTTTATACTCTTTTACCTTTTCTATTTCTATTCCCTTAGAACTCATACATTAAACTCCATACATTTCGATAAAAAGTTTTACACTTGTTGAACAAATGTTACTAGACATGATAGCGAACAAATTAGAACGAGCAAGTAAGTAACATGAGAGCATCAAATGACTAAAAAAAATGCCATTAAGATTCAAAATCTGAATAAGTCATACAAACTTGCAGACAATAGTAATAAAAAAGCATTAGACAATATATCGCTGGTTATTCCTGAAGGTAAAATATTTGGCCTTCTTGGCCCGAATGGTGCAGGAAAATCTACTATTATTAATATTTTGGCAGGCCTTACTCTAAAGACATCTGGCTACGTTGAAATCTTGGGTTTAAATCAGACTGAAAAGCCCACCGAATGCAAATATTCTATAGGTGTTGTACCTCAAGAATTAAATATTGACCCATTTTTAACACCAAAGGAATCAATAGATACCCAAGCTGGTTTATATGGAATTAGAAAAAAGGATCGCAGAACCAATGAAATCTTAGCAGCAATTGGTCTGGAAGATAAAGCAAACTCCTATTCAAGAGATCTCTCAGGAGGAATGAGGCGACGTTTATTGATTGGTAAAGCTCTAGTACATGATCCACCAATATTAATCCTAGATGAACCCACAGCCGGTGTTGATATAGAACTCCGTGAAACATTGTGGAAGCACATTATTAGGCTCAAGGAGCAAGGGACAACTATAATTCTGACTACCCATTATTTAGAAGAAGCGGAGAAGATGTGTGAAGAGATAGCTATCTTGCGTCAGGGTCGGTTGATCGAAAGCTCCTCAAAGGATAGTATATTGGAGAAACTTGGCACACATTCCATTCATATAAAATTTCGAAATAAATTGAAAAGGAATTCAATCCAGATAATTAAAGCCGCGTTCCCGAAAGAAATTACATTAGATTTTGAGCTAGATGAATATTTGGTCATAAAATTTAAACCTAAGGATCTAAGTACTCAAAGATTACTATCTGTGCTATATGAAATTAAGTCAGAAATTTACTCTTTTCACACATTAGAACCGAGCCTAAATGATGTCTTTAAAGAAATAACTAGAAAACAATCTTCTACTTCTTCAGTATCATAGGACCAAGAAATCTACCTGAAACAATATGAAAATGGAGATGTGGAACATCTTGGAATCCATGCTGCCCAGCATTAGAAATTATTCTATATCCTTGTCCACCACTACCAGGGGAGGCTTCAATCTTTTTTATAACCTCATTGATTGTCTTATTAAAATCTAGAACCTCTTCAGAAGATGCTTTCGAAATAAAGTGATCAAAATTAATATATGGTCCCTTTGGTATCACCAACACATGCTCTGGAGCAACAGGATTAATATCCTTGAAAGCCAATGTAAAGTCCGTGTCTATGATTGTTTGATTAGGAATTTCGCCTCTTAAAATTTTGGCAAAAATATTTTCACGGTCGTATTGATAATTCACTACATTTGTCCTTCCATATAATAATATTTTATATGATAAATTTATCTCACTCTTATTTAGGCTAACCGCGCTTCTTTAAAAAGTTCGAGTAAATGTCTTTCAGGCCTAGGACCTATATGTGTAATTATTTCTCCAGCTGCGATATTTCCCATCCTTCCGCAAGTAGCTTTATCTTTTCTGTTACATAAACCATATAGAAACCCAGCTGCAAAAAGATCCCCAGCTCCAGTGGAATCGATAAGCTTTCTTTCTTCGGTCGGTATCAATTGTTTTGACCCTTCAAAGCATATATATGCTCCTCTTTCAGCAGCTGTGCATGCTAATATTTCTACTTCTTTTGATATGCTAGAAAGTGCTTGATCGAGGTCATCAGATCCGTACAACATCTTTAACTCCTCTTCATTGCAGAATAGAATGTCAACATTTGACTTTATTAGATTTTTAAATGCCTGATTATGTCTCGCGACGCAGAAAGGATCGGAAAGCGTTAGCGCTACAACCGCGTTGTTAGCCTTTCCAATATTTACAGCTTTTTCAAATGCATTTATGCTCTCTGGTCCATCAAATCGGTAGCCCTCAAGATAGATATATTTACTATTACTTAAAAGGAGCGGGTCTATATCAGCAGGAGATAAAAACTCCGTGGCACCTAGATAAGTATTCATTGATCTCTCACCATCTGGTGTAATCATTACAATACACCTACCAGTTTCATCGCTGATATCTTTACCTGCTAGAGGTGTATTATAAAAAGAACCAATCTTTTCCAAATCAGAGACAAATGCTTTTCCAAGTTCATCATTTTTAACTTTACCTATATATGCTGTTTCTACCCCAAGCTGGGCTAAACCTGCTATAGTATTAGCAGCTGATCCTCCAGAAGTTTGTTTAGTATTGCTTAAACTTTCAAGAAGAGTTTTTGAGCGATCAATATCAATTAACTGCATAACCCCCTTTCCTATACCCAATTCGTGTAAAGTTTCTTCAGCGACATTACCTAAAATATCTACAATAGCATTACCAATGCCTACGACATCATATTTCTTATCCATGGACACCTTCCTAATAACTTACCTTTTGATATCAAATAACTTAATATGGTTTAAATGCTATCATTACTTTAGTATTGAGATAGTAAAACGATAAATTAATATGGGAACTTAAATTGTTCAATAAGCAATTAAGAAAACTTAATTATTCAGATGATGAATCAAAAGATATTAGGAAATTATTTTCCAAAATCAAAGAGGATAAGCCTTCATCTCTAAGAAAAATTCAGCAGAATATAATAAAAAGAAAAGAAATTTTTAGCCCAACGCAAAAATTAAAGATAGTAAAAATTGATGAAAAGCTAGGTGAGCATCAAAAAATTTATTGGGGAGTGGTTCCTTCTTTGTTTGGAGATTTATTAGTAGCAATCACTTACGATGGCCTATGCGGCATGGCCTTCTGTAGTCATTATGGCGTTCAATTGACTTTAGAAATTCTATCTAAAAAATGGGAAGGGAAATTGATTCAAAGAAATGATGACATCCTTGAATTTTCTAAGAAGATTTTTTCAGGGTCAGATATAATTCCTGTTCACTTGCTAGGGACGAATTTTCAGGTAGATGTTTGGATAAGTTTAATGAAAATACCTTATGCTAATCTTGAGACCTACTCTTTTATAGCAACCGATGTTGGTCATAAACTTGCTGTAAGAGCCGTTGCATCAGCAATAGGCTCAAATCCTATCTCCTGGCTCATACCTTGCCACAGAGTAATATCTAAATCCTTTCACCTTTCAGGTTACAATTGGGGTATCCATCAAAAGGCATCATTACTCGCCCATGAGTTTCAAGTTACTGCTCAAAGATTTTTTGAGCTACAATATTGTTGCCTTAAGAGAAGTTGTGAACTAAAAAAGATTAAATACGGAGAGTTAGAGGCGAGAGGATCTTAAAATGAAGAAAAATAAATTTCTTGGCTTTGCATTAGGGGCAGTACTAATAAGTGGTTGTGTTACGGATCAAAATGATAGAACTGCTGCGACTCTTATCGGAGCCGGTGTAGGAGCTATTCTAGGCCAATCAATGTCCAAAGATAAGAACAAGGGTGCTGCAGTAGGTGCAATGGTTGGAATGGTCGCTGGAAATATCTATGCGCAGGCTCTTGAGGAACAAGAAAAATCTCTCAGGACAGACTTAGCAGGTTCTGGGGCTCTAATTTATAATACCGGTGAGCAATTAATTATTACTTTACCAGAAGGAATTACCTTCGATACCGACAGTGCTGTGATAAAGCCTCAGTTCTTCAGCTATCTAAATAGCCTAGCTAGAAACTTATTAAACCATTCCTCTACAACAGTTGATGTTATCGGTCACACTGATAATACTGGAACTCCAGAATATAACCTGGAGTTGTCAGTACTACGCGCAGAAGCTGTTACGAGTAATCTTGTAGCGCTTGGAATAGACGGGTCTAGAATACGAGCTCATGGTGTTGGAGAAGCCTATCCAATAGGGGATAACTCCAACAGCTTTGGTAGACTTCAAAATAGAAGGGTGGAAGTATATATTAGGCCCATTAAGAATTAAATCTAAAGGCTATACCTTTTAGATCTTTTGAAAGAGAGCTTATAGCAGAATCTATCAATTCATCGTGATTAGCCTTAGAAAGGTCTCCAACAAGATAACCACTAGCTACTTCTACAGCTATCTCACTCGACATATGGCTAATTTTTTTTACCGCGGCATTCTCTGCCATGGTAATTTGATCTTCCGCTGCCTTCAATTTACGGCTTACCATTCCAGAAATATACGTTTCAATCTGTTCCAAATCATGTTTTGAAGCTGCTCGTGCATCAGAAACTATCTTTTCAGCATTCTCGATAGCTTTTGTTTCTTTCCTCTTTATGGCTGCTAAGAGCTCAACGCTTTCGTCTTTGACCGCAATCGCCCTCTCAATTTGTTTATTTACAATGTCAACTCGGCCATCCAGTGCTCCACCGATTATTTTTGGCACCTTCAGATATATCAATAATAACACAAAAAGGACGAACGCTATTAAAACAACTGTATTTGTATTATTGAGATCAAAGAAGCCGACATCTTTGGAAGCAGCACTTATCGAATTGGGCACACCCAGATACAAAAAAAACACCAAAGGGATGAAATTCTTTATGGTCTTCATAACTGTCTTCCCTTAATTTGATCAGAGACCATTTTTTCTACTTTGGAGGTTTCTAATTTATTTTCACTAAACCTCCCTATTAGATCTTTGGAAAGCTCTATCGAAATTTCTTTAATATTCTGTTTAGATTTTTTTTCGATGTCACTTATCCTCTTCTCCGAATCTTGAGTTTGTTTGGACACCGTTTCCTCAATCTCTTTCATAGCGGAATCTATTTTTTCCTTTAACTGAGCTTTGGTGATCGCAGAAATATTAAGCGCTTCCCTATGAGCTTCATCCATCTTTAGAGTAATTTGCTCTTCGATTTTATGAGCCTCTTTATTAAATTCCTCAGCCTGTTGAATATCAGCATTTATTAAGTCTTGCCGAGAGGTCATTATGTTTTCCAACCTAGGCACTATGACGTATCTAACTATTAAATAAAATAGTACTGTAAAAACCAATATCCAAAAGACTTGGTTAGGAAAGGTTGCAAAATCAAGCTGAGGCATACCCGATGACGTCTCAGCAACTTTTTCGGAAGCCATAATTAAATCAGTTCCCCGCTACTACATAAACATCAAAAGTAAGGCAACTAAGAAACTAAAAATACCCAAAGCTTCTGCAAATGCAATTCCAATGAACATAGTAGCCGTTTGCCCAGCGGATGCAGATGGGTTCCTCAATGCTCCAGATAGAAAATTTCCTACTACGAGTCCAACACCAATCGCTGCTCCTCCCATACCAGTACAAGCTAAGCCAGCACCTATAAATTTTCCCATCGTGATTAATTCATCACCATTTACTAAAAGTTCAGTTGAATCTGCCATTTAAAAACTCCTTAAAATTAATATTTAGTGACCTGGATGCAATGCATCATTAAGATACACACAAGTCAATATAGTAAAAACATAAGCCTGGATAACTACCACTAGCATCTCCAAACCATAAACAGCCATTATCGCAATTATAGGAGCTATAGCTCCAAGACCCATAGCTCCTGCGAATCCTGCAAAAACCTTTATGACAGCATGGCCAGCCATCATATTTCCTGCAAGTCTTATAGAATGACTAACAGGACGAACAAAATACGAAATTACTTCGATCAACAACAATATCGGCCTTAGTGCGATGGGTGCACTTGAGATCCAAAATAAGCTCAAAAATTTGAATCCATTTTTAAAAAATCCCAATAGTGTTACTGATATAAACACTAATAAGGCAAGGAACCCAGTAACCGCAATATGGCTGGTAAAAGTAAAGCTGTATGGCAACAAGCCAAGAACATTTCCCGCCAGAATAAGCAAAAAGAGCGAAAATATGAAGGGGAAGTATTTCAAACCCTCTCTCCCAGCGATATCTACTACCATTGAATGGACGAATGAGTATATCATCTCAACTGAAGCTTGAAACCTACCAGGCACAATTGACTTATGTCTTGTTCCAAAAACAAAAAAGAAAACGACAGTCAAAAAGCAAAGTGTCATCCAAAATGCTTGGTTCGTATAGGTATACCAAACAAGGGATTGATCACCGAACAATGGTTTAATCACAAATTGATCCATTGGGTGAATATTAAATTTACTTTCAGCTGATCCTGCCAACTACTAAATTCCTTTATCTAAAACTATAGCTTTTCTTCTTTGGTATTTTCCGAATTAATCTGTTTAGCCGTTTGCAACATTACCCTTACCCCGGCAGCAAATCCTAATAAGCTAAAAACAATCAAGAACAAAGGAAAAGTATTAAACGCGTAATCTAAACCATATCCTATCCCTATTCCCATGACCATTCCCACGACTAACTCCACCATCATTCGATACGCCAAGCTTCCCGTTTGAATTTTAAACCTCTTAGTTGCAGTTCCCTCTGAATTTTCTGAAAGACTTTCAATATCTTCAGAGTTTTTTCTTAGAGCTTCTGAAATATCATCAGTCATAACGTAGTTCATCATAAAAATCACTATTACAAATTAGGCAATTAGGAGCCACATTAAAAATGAGTGAAGGTTAAGTCAAGGGGTATTTAAAAAATGCATAATTATTAAGTTATTGTTTATAAAGGGTTTTATTTTTATGCTCTTATTTTTTTTAAATTTACTCCCCACGGTATGTTATTTTATTTGAAATTATATTATTTAGCTAATTGGCTAAATATAATAAGATTATTTTTATGACTGAAAAAATAAGAAAAAGAGAAGACATGTTGGACAGTATTTTCTTTGCTATTTCAAATTCTACGCGACGAAAAATTCTCGAAATGCTTATTGATAAAGACCTTTATGTTAACGAAATAAGTAAAAATTTTTCGTCTAGCTTACCTACAATATCAAATCATCTAAAATTATTAGCCGAGTGTCGGCTAGTGAAAAAACAAAGAGAATCCCAAAAAATAAAATATTCAATTAATCTGAAATACTTTGAAGAAACTCAAATTTGGCTGGAAACTTTTGGAAAACTGAANTTAATTGACTACGAAAATTTGGAAATCATTTTGGAAAAACTAGAGGTATAAGGCATGAGTAAAACTATTATTTTTGCATTGATGATTTATATGAAACGTTACTGATATCTCAAAAACAGAATCCCAAGTAAATATATCATAGGCACTTCTTTAGCTGCTTTTCATACCTTTTTGCTGTATCTGAAGTTCTTTTGGCAACAGCTTTTAAGGCGGAACTTTTCTTATAATTTCCTGATTTAAATCCTTTATGACCTTGGTGATAAGCCAAATATTGACTGTAAACATCATTTCTAGAAATGCCATTTATTTTCAGAGTTTGATTTACATACCAGCCTATAAAATCTACTGCATCAGAAAATTTATTCCTTCTGGCAAACCTTCTATTTGTTGCTTTCTCATACCTTTCCCAGGTTCCATCTAGAGCTTGAGCGTATCCATAAGCTGAAGAAATTCGCCCAGTCGGGACCAGTCCTAGGAAATATTTTCTTTGTGTCCTTGCTCTAGGCCTAAAATTAGACTCAGTTTTAATGAAAGAAAGGACTAAGGAAGGTTTCACATTCCACTTTTTGTGGGTTTTAATAAGATACCTTTTCCATGATCTGTTATCCTTAAGAATGGAGCATGCGTCGTTCTGATCCACTGGTGTTCTGCTTCCAACAGAACAAGACGATACAAAAACGAAAATCATTAATGCCAAGCATCGTATCATTTTTTTATTAATCTGCTCTTAATTATATTTATTTTTAAATATGAATATACACGTCTTGACTAAAAATTGCAAAATTTCTATGACTCATAATAATGGTAAAAGAACAGTTCGTTAATTCTTTTCTAGCAATATTGACAGGAGTTTAATTTGCAGCTCAAAGCAAAGTTTTCTATAGGAGAGGTGGTAAAACATCGTATGCACCCTTTTAGGGGAGTAATTTTTGATGTAGACCCTACTTTCGATAATACTGATGAGTGGTGGGAATCAATTCCTGAACAAAGCAGACCCAGTAAAGACCAGCCATTCTACCATCTCTTAGCAGAGAATGACACAAGCTATTACATTGCTTATGTTTCGGAACAAAACCTTCTTCACGATGATAGTGGTGAACCTATTGGCCACCCAGAGGTAAATTCTTTTTTCGACAACCATAAGAATGGAAAGTATAACTCAAATGATATACTCCATTGAACATCTAAAGGCCTAGAGCGCAGCCATCTTTTCTCGGATCAGACGCCCCAACTAATACTTCCATAGCATTATCTATTGAAATTATCTGCCCACCACCAATCGGTTTTTCAGGTCTTTGGATATGATGTCCTAAATTAGAAAGCACTCTTGCAGTATCCTCAGAATATCCTCGTTCAAGCTGAAGAACTCCTTCATTAGCAAAACTCCTAGGAAAAGTCAGAGCCTCTTGAATGTCCATATTAAAGTCTACAATGTTGCTGATAACTCGGGCATGGCCATTTGCCTGATATTGACCTCCCATTACTCCAAATGACATCAAAAACTTTCCATCCTTTTTGACCATTCCAGGGATAATTGTATGTAGAGGCCGTTTCCCTGGTTTTGCCTCATTTGGGTGCCCCATTTCTAAAGTGAAACCCGAGCCCCTATTTTGAAATAACACACCATACTTTTCGGACGCGAGACCCGTTCCAAAGGAATCAAATACTGAAAAAATCAATGACACGGCCATACCGTCACGATCAACAGCTGTTAAATATACTGTATCTTTATGGGGATTGTGATTTGTAATCAGATTTGAAGAATTAACAACTTCTATATCAATAGAATTTAAGAGTTCATCTGCAAAAGAATCAGCATAAAATTTTTCAGTATCAACATTTATCATTTTTGGATCAGCTATAAACCTATCTCGCGCAGAATAGGCTAGTTTACTTATTTCAGCTTCCAAATGAACCCTTTCTGCCCCCCCAGGATCCATAGTAGAAAGATTAAATTTCTCTAAGAGTCGCAACATCAGCAACGCCGTGGCACCTTGGCCATTAGGCGGCAATTCTACAACTTCATAACCTCGATATTCTGTACTTATTGGGTTCACAAATTCCGCTGCCACTGACTGAAAGTCTTCTAATTCATGCTTTCCACCCAAGTTCTTTAACGAATGAACAAAATCCTCTGCAACCTCACCAGCGTAAAACCCTTTTGAACCTTCCTTTGAAATTTTCTTCAAGATTTCCCCTTGACCTGGAGCTGCAAAGACCTGACCCACCTTTGGCACATCACCATTAATGAGATACAAATCTCTAGCAATACCAGAGAGATTTTTACCGTCTAGGCTCCAATCTAANGCAACTCTAGGGTAAACTGGAATACCGTCAAATGCATATTTAATAGCGGGCTGGCAGGCTTCTGATAGGCCCAANTTGCTATAGTTTTTGGCAATTAACTCAAAGGCAGAAATAGCACCTGGCATTGTTACAGAACACGCTTCAGTTTTTGGCATGCTCTTGTACCCCTTTTCTCTAATTTCTTCTTCTGAAAATCCCTTAGGGGTAGGGCCTGAACCATTAATTCCAAAAATATCATCAGTTCCTTGAGGCTTTACTAAGGCAAAAGCATCTCCAAATAACCCAGTACTTTGTGGTTCACAAATAGGTAAAACTAGAGCCATTGCTAAGGCGGCATCTGCAGCATTTCCTCCATTCTTTAGANCTGAAACACCTACCAACGAAGCTACTGGATGGGAGGTTGCAACCATCCCTGATTTTGAAAAAACTTGTGATCTGCCTGGAAGTTGAAAATCTCTCATTTCTTAACTCAATAATNAAAACCTATATTTGCTTGCAGTGTCTCCATCCCTGGATTTACACCATTAACTCGACCATTTGAACGGTGGTCATAAGAGATTGAAGCACTAAAACTTTTTGAAAACCTATAACCCAAGCCCAATTTTGCTCTAAAAAAAGGTTGCTTACCTANATCCGTGTCATCGTTCTTAATATAAAGGCCTGGCAAAAAACTAGATTCCAAAAATAACTTATCAGAAAATTTATACTCATAACCCACTCCNGCTCCAAACATCGTGCCGCCTTTTTCAGTGCTAGATATACCGTATATTGGTTGCAAAGGGCCATAAGCATAAGGCTGATAATTAACATATTGCAACTCTGACCCCACCGTTTGATTGTCGACGTAGGCTTCTCCTAAGGATATTACATGTTTGCCATCTACAGTTCTTTTATCAAAACCGTCTAACAAAGAATGATTCGGATCAATAGTGACCAAAGTCCAAAAAACCCATGCTAAAAGTGGTTCCATGAATGTTNCCTCCAAGTGAATTCTAAAAGTAAGCCCGAAAGAACTTATACACTAATCCGTTTAAATCATATATAGTTTATCTAACAAAACTGATCAAATTTTTATAGACGACATAAAAAGAGGAAAAAAATGGACAACGAATACGATGCNGAGCTTGCACCAANTCAGGGAAAATTAAAGCGAGCNCTTATGACCGTTGTTTTGATTATAGGGTTTGCNATAGCTGAAAGCACTCTTTGGTTATTTGCAGTCATACAGTTTATTATTTTTTTATTTAAGGGGGAACCGAATAGATTTATCNCTCAAACTGCATGTTCCGTATCTTCATGGGTTGCCAGTATAATAAAATTTGTAATGTTTGCTTCAAATTCAGCTCCCTTTCCTTTCAGCCCTTGGCCAAAAGATGATGACTAAGAAATTTTGTATANCTTCATTAATTTTCTTGAAAAGAAAGATAAAATAGTTTCAAGATCATTGGCCCTTTTCAATATAGCCCCATCCACTCCTACAATTGAAAATATACCATTCCGTTTTGCAAACTTCGGCCTTTTCTCAATTACATATATAGGGCTTTCACCATNNCCTTTGTAAATTGAAAAGACTGAAAAATCCCCAAAAATGGAAATTCCATAATCTCTCCACTCTCCAATTGAAACCATACGTCCATATATATTTAAAATTTTATTCAACTCCTTTTTTTGAAAACAGGCGCTATCCGAAAAAACAGAGTTCTTATGTGGAAAAATTATAGGGCTTGAAAGCATTTAGTAATAATGCAGCATTTAAAAATAAAAATGCAAGTTTTTAATTAATATGATTAATTTAAAATAAAAACAAAACAAAAGGGCCTAGCATGATTGTTANACAAGATGATGAAACTATTGATCAAATATTAAGTTCAGTTGAATCTATCTGCAAAAAATATCCGGAAAAATACTGGCTGGAATTGGATAAAGCCCAATCTTACCCAACTGAATTTGTCAAATCTATGACGGAAAGTGGGCACCTAAATGCCTTAATACCGACTAAATATGGTGGAGCTGGCTTAAGCCTTCTCATAGCAGCAAGAATTCTTGAAAAAATCCACCAAAGTGGCTGTAATGCTGCTGCAGCTCACGCTCAAATGTACACGATGGGTAGTATTTTAAAATACGGTTCGGAAGCCCAAAAGAGTAAGTGGCTTCCCTTAATTGCAAAAGGTGAGGTTAGGCTCCAAGCATTTGGTGTATCAGAACCAGAAGCTGGTACTGATACAAGCTCTATTTCAACTAGCGCAATTCGAAAAGAAAATAAATATATATTAAATGGGCAAAAAATTTGGACATCGAGAGCTCTACACTCGGATCTAATGATTTTACTAGCAAAAACAAAATCTAAAAATGAGAGAAATTCTAAAAGTGATGGCCTATCACTATTCCTTATAGATATAAGGGAATCCTTAGGAAGTGGGATGACTATTAGACCAATTGAAACTATGATCAATCATTCTACGACAGAAGTATTTTTTGATAACTTGGAAATATCTCATGATAGCTTAATAGGGAAAGAGAATGAAGGTTTTAAGCAAGTTCTGAATTCAATGAATGCAGAGAGAATTTTGATAGCTGCAGAATGCATAGGGGATAGCAATTGGTTTATACAAAAGGCAGTTGATTACGCTAAAGATAGAAAGGTATTCAATAAAAGAATTGGAGAAAACCAAGGTATTCAATTTCCTATTTCAAGGTGNTATGCAGAGACTGAAGCTGCAAAGCTGGCNGTTTATAATGCTGCNGCANNATATGATGCTGGAAAAGCTTGTGGGACAGAGGCGAATATAGCTAAACTTTTGGCTGCTGACGCTTCGTGGAATTCGGCTAACGCTTGCCTCCAAACTCATGGTGGCTTTGGATTTGCCAAAGAATATCATATAGAGCGGAAATTTCGAGAAACACGACTTTATCAAGTAGCTCCAATATCAACCAATTTTATTCTGTCACACATAGCAGAGCATAAACTTGGATTGCCTAGATCATTTTAACTAAAAACATTTTAAGGCCTAGGGATTCGAAAATTATATTTAATAGCAGCTAAACCCAAATACCTAGAAAGCAGCATTGGCAAAATTCCTAATACNATAGAAATTAAATAAAAAACCACTCTTTCATATAGACTCATGTCATTTAGAAAAGGGTAAGGCAGGCCGTTGGTCACACTACCGATAGGTTCTAAATTAAATGGCGCTATTATAAACTCAATCCAAATACAATAAAGGATGCAAACAGATAAATTAAAAGCAATCATACTTCCTATATTCCTTAAGGCTTTTCTTATAAAAACTGTATCAAACCATAGGATTGCTGGGCCAATAAGATGCAGATAGTATTCTCTTAACCAAAAAGGTTTATGGTCTCCATTAATTAACTGAGGGTCTATAAAAAAAAGNCCCCAATACATAATAACCACATAAAGACCAAGAGCTGCTGCCGCACCTANTACTCCATCATTAACTNNATCCTTNCCACCAAGAGATACCTTTAACAATCTATANCCAACATANACATGAGNGATAAGNGCCCAAATTGTCAGNTATCTAAATTGCCANCCGAAACCGTCCCCTAANTCTCCTTTATATAAACCGTGNCCAATTCCNAAAAGTTGCTCCANNANNTATATNGAAGGAAGNGCAAAAGANANTNTNCTGTAAATTAAAACCTTATTCATANAGAAAATAACTTTGTAANTTGCTTCTAATTAATTTCAGAAGAGATTTTATCNATATCCTTATTTGAGAAGCCTATTTCTGACAATATTTCTTTATTGTTAGCTCCTGAGCCAACCGGNGCATTTGGATAACCTGCAGGTGTTCTGCCAAATCTTGGNGCAGGCGCTGGCTGNACNACTTCATTTATTTTTATATAAGCATTTCTTGCTTTATTGTGTTTGTTTAATGGCACTTCTGAAAGTGGTATAATTGGCATTGCACACGCATCTGAATTATTAAAGATTTGTGACCATTCTGATAATGTTTTAGTCTTAAATACCTTTTCTAAAAGAACTTGTTGATCTTCCCAAAACTCCCTTATGTTTTGCTCCCTTAAAAGATGCTCCGGCAACTCTGCAAGCTTAACAAACTCAGCAAAAAATTTTGGCTCTATTGGACCGATCGATATAGACTTCTCATCCAAGGTTGTATAACAGCGATAATATGGCGCTCCGCCATCCAACATATTGGAGGCTCTTTTTTCAACAAAATCTCCTCTTGCAAAGCTTGTATGAAATACCGACATCATGGCAGCAACCCCGTCCACCATCGCTACATCAACGACTTGCCCAAGGCCAGATCGTTCTCTCTCATATAAAGCCGCCAAAATGCCAAAAATTAAAAACATTGAACCCCCGCCATAATCAGCGGCTAGATTTAAAGGAGGGATTGGTGGACCTTTCTTTGGTCCAATTGCATGCAAGGCTCCGGTTATAGCCAAATAATTTATATCGTGCCCTGCAGTATTAGAAAAAGGACCATCCTGCCCCCAGCCTGTCATTCTGGCAAAAATTAACCCCGGGTTTGACTTCTTAAATTTTTCGGGGCCCAATTGAAGTTTTTCCATCACTCCAGGTCTAAAACCTTCGATTAATATATCTGCCTTATTTATTAATATCTTTGCTGCCGCATGCCCTAGTTTGGTTTTTAAATTCAGAGCCAGGGACTTTTTATTTCTTCTGTGAATATCTGTAGGATCTACATTGTCAAATTTTCTGTCGATAATTGTTACCTCAGCCCCTAAGTCAGCCAACAATTGTCCAGCTAACGGCGCAGGTCCTAATCCTAACATCTCAATTATCTTAAGTCCTACAAGTGGCCCCCTCATGGCAACCTTATAGCCCCATCTAATCTCACTGTCTCTCCATTTAAATATTCTGATTGGATCATAAAGGAGGCTAATTTAGCGAACTCTGTTGGCGAACCCAAACGCTTTGGAAATACCACCTGTTTAGCCAAGTCCTCTTTAGCCTCTTCCGGAAGTCCTTCAAGCATAGGTGTCAAGAATAAGCCAGGTGCTATGGT
This sequence comes from Paracoccaceae bacterium, assembly GCA_002725175.2. Lineage (GTDB taxonomy): Bacteria > Pseudomonadota > Alphaproteobacteria > Rhodobacterales > Rhodobacteraceae > CACKLF01. Next base: position 12,631 of record PBQX02000098.1, on the reverse strand, counting down.
ATTAACTCTTATATTAGAAGATGCCAAATCTCGAGCCAATGGCAAAGTTGAAGCTGCCACACCTCCCTTTGATGCCGAGTATGCTGCCTGACCTTTCTGACCATCAAAAGCTGCAACGGAAGCTGTATTTATTATGCAACCCCTTTCACCAGAATCGTTAGGTTTGTTTTTTTCCATCTCTATGGCTGACAATCGAACCATATTAAAAGTCCCTACCAAATTAACATCTATCACCTTTTGGTAAAGATCTAGAGGATGCGCTCCTTCCTTGCCAGTTGTTTTCTTTGCTATTGCAACGCCTGCACAATTTACTAGAACATTTATTTTTCCAAACCGCCTATTTACAACCCCAAGAGCTTTTGTTACCGAATTTGAATCTGTTACATCAACATTAGCAACAATAACTTTACCTTCAAAATCCTCATTTAATTTAGCCACTAAAGATGCAGTGTTTGAATTTTCGAGATCGAAAATTGATACACTAGCTCCTCTCTCCAGAAACTCTCTGGCGGTAGCTAGGCCAAGCCCTGATGCTCCTCCAGTTACAATTGCACTTACTTCTTTTATTTTCAAATAAAGGCTCCTTTCTTCGCTAATTAATCAACTGCAAATTTCTTTCATCGCAGATAAAAATCTTAACACCTCTTCCTCTGAATTGTAATGACAGATAGAGACCCTAACACAAGATTTTAGCTCCAGAGGTCTTAGTATTGTCCCTGAATAATGGTCATCCTTCCTAATATGAACTCTTATACCCTTCAATCTTAATTGATCAACAATTTCGGCAGAATCAATATTATTGCTATAAATAGATATTAAACCAGCTCGTTTTTTGTTTTCAAAACCACCTATAGCATTGATCCCGGGAAGATCCTTAAGGCCTAGAACTTCATCTGTTCCTTTTATCATCAAACCTATTAGTTTATTCTCATGGTTCTTTATAGCTGAATAAGCAGCTTTAATTCTTTCACGAGGTTCATTTTCAGAAGAATATTGTAATCCTAGCCAATCAAAATAATTAACAACTTCCGAAAAAGTGGCATAGGCCCCTGCATCTCTTGTACCTAACTCCCAAGTATCTGTCGGTCCATTAATTAAGTGGTCATGATCCACCTTACTCAACCTATCCGATAACCAGGCTATTCCATACCCATGTCTGGAAAAAACTTTGTAAGGAGAAATAATATAAGCATCTATATTATAAGCATTCACATCAATAATTCCATGAGAAGCATGCTGAATTCCATCAACAATGATAAAACAATTGGGTGATATTTTTTTTATCGATTCTGAAATTTCCGCTACATCNGATGTNATTCCTGTTACAGGAGAACTATGGATNATAGTTGCTACNCTNGTATCCTNATTAATAAATTTTTNGTAGTCTTTGACATCTANNCTCCCCGTAACATCATTATGTGGAATTGAAACATAGTTNTTATTTAAAACCTTTGCCCACCTGATAGCTGCGCTACGAGTAGCCGGATGTTCTAATGTTGANCCAACAACGTTACCACCANNTTCTGTAGAAACAATAGCATCCCTTATGATTCGAAAAATAAGTTCNGTNCCACTTTCTCCTAAAAATACAANTCCTGATNNAGCATTGAATAGGAGNCTGATATTATNTTTNCCTTGCTCAATTTTACTGACTGCGTATTCAGATGATACGTTTTTTCGACCTTGGTTATCAGGAAATGCAGCAAATTCGTTAGAAGCTTCCACGACACTTTTTAAAGTCAGGGCTCCACCAGCATTTTCGAAAAATATTCTATTNCCGCCAACTGGACAATTCCCTACATTGTGAAATTTTTCCCTTACTGCCTCTAAAAGGTTAGGATCATCTGCGATCATTTAATATTTTCTTTCTTATTGTTATTTACCTAAATAGGTTTATCCTAAGCCCCATGGATAAGAACGGAAATAAATGTATTTGGCAACCCGGTGAAGTAATTTATACGTATGGGGACGAACCAAACGGAGCATTTCTGGTAATGTCTGGTCATGTCGATCTATACACGAGTGAAGGGCTTAAGCTTAATCGCATTGGCGAAAGTGAGATTTTTGGGGAAACATCCATTATCTTACACAGACCAAGAACCGTTACAGCTAGAGCAGGGGAATACGAAGTTTCCGCAATACACTTTACATCTGATCATATCAGATCTTTAATCAGACGAAATAAGGCATTAGGAGCCATAATCAAAAAAACGCAAATGCGCCTCATTGACTCTAACAAGCAAAGTCAAGGATTGTCAGAGGATTTAGAAGCATTAATAAAGATTATTGAATCAGGTAAAGAAGCAAACAGTCAAATGATATCCATGGTAAAAAAGATGCGCCAAAACCTAAAAAGATTAAGTTTTGAAGATTGAAATTTTTTAAGTTTCAGGAAGCCCAGATTTTCTCATACCTTCCATTAAAATATCTTTTATAATAGTTGGAGCTACCTTCGCATAGTCATTTAAATTCTTAACTTGTGGTCTTTGTGCCAAGTATTCCACCAATAAATTTTTCGCCTTATCAAGCTCTCCCAAATGGGCTAAGCAGGCTACTTTAAAACCTATCTGTCCTACACCACCCCTGCCATCCCTTGCCATTTCATCTATAAGCTCGATGGTTTTGTCAAACTGCTTCAAACCAATTCGTGTCATTACAACCATATAGTCTATACTCTTTTTCTCTACAGGATTTAGCTCAATTGACCTTTCAATACACTTCATAGCTTCTTCAAATCTACCAAAAGACGTAATAGCAAGGGCATAATCGAATAGCGCTCCAGAATGATGAGGATTTAATTCAAGAGCTTTTTCAGCTAATTCCAGTCTTTTTTCATAATCTCTTTTTAAGTTGTATGATCGACTTAAAGCTACCACAGCTTCAGGGTTATTATTATCTAAGTCATAAGCTTTTTGACAATATTTGTGATATTTTTCTTCATTCTGAGGTCGGTCAGTCGCTTTGTCTAAATTATAGATATTATTAAGAATTGCCTTACAGGCCAAAACATAAGGATCAGAAAGATCACTTTGCATTGAAATAGATTTTTCACACATTTCAATTACTTTGTCAGAGTCTGTAAATGCAGTTGCCCCATTCTCATTATTATAAATAGCCAACGCGCGTAAGTAATNGTCCCAAGCGGTCGAATCNACTTTTTTCTTGCTAGAAAGTTTTACCTGCTCCTGACCCTTAACTGCAGGGGACACCATTGCTGCAATGGATGCAGAAACTTCATCTTGAACTTCAAAAACATCATCTAATGATTTGTCCCATCTTTTGGACCATAGTTGTTTATCTGAACTCGCATCAATAAGCTGAGCAGTNATCCTAACCTTATTTCCCCCTTTCCTGACACTGCCTTCAACAATATAATCAACATTTAAATCTGCTGCGATTTGTGAAGCTCTTACTGATGTACCTTTGTAACTAAAACTAGAATTTCTAGAAATCACGGGAAATGTTTTCCAAGACGAAAGGTTTGATATTATATCTTCTGTAATTCCGTCAGCAAAGTATTCCTGCTCAACGTCTCCACTCATATTTAAAAAAGGAAGCACTGCAATGGCAGGAGGATTGGAGGAAGCTTTTTCAGACGTNTCCTTCTTTTCCCCCAAACCGGCACTGCCGCGCCTTTTCATTTCTGGAGAAGTTATAATATCAAAGGCATGAACATTGGTATTTTTTATCTTCTGTTCTCCCAAATCATCAAATAAAAAATCTGTTTTTTTGTTTACAAAATCATAAATGCTTTTAGATAAAGAAACGCCATTAGGTTGCGATAAAGCTTCAAGACGCGAAGCTACATTAACACCTTCTCCATACAAGTTCTCACCTTCTACTATTACGTCTCCCATATTAAGACCTACTCGAAATTCCATCTTTCCATTTTCCGGAAGAGAGCTAGAAGAATTTCGCTCTTGAATAAGTTTTTGAAATTCCGACGCACAAATCACCGCCGATACAGCACTTGAAAATTCTGCAAGAATAGAATCCCCGGCAGTATTAAATATTCTGCCCCCATGTTCGGAGAAAAGATCTTCCAGTATTCTTTTACAAGCTCTAAAGCTTTGAAGTGTTTGATTTTCATCAACCTCCATGGAAGTACTAAAGCCCACCACATCTGTAACAAATACCACCGCGATTTTGCGATTAATTTCCTTTTCCAAAATCACCCCAAACTTCTTCTTTATTTGTCATTTAATTGACCATATTGCTGTTAAGAAAGCAACTCAATTGCTGAGACTTCTTAGCGCCCCATCCAACCTCCATCTACAGTCAAAAGTTCTCCGCTAACATATGCCGATGCATCTGAGGCTAAATATACTGCTGCTCCGGCCATATCTTCAATTCTTCCCCACCTTTTCATCGGAATTCTTTCCATTAACTGACTTGCCCTTTTCGGGTCCTCTCTTAAAGCAGTGGTAATATCTGTCTCAACATAACCTGGAGCTATTGCATTTACATTAATTCCCTTATCAGCAAGTTCGTTTGACAATGCCCTAGTTAANTGTGCCACTCCTCCTTTTGAAGCAGCGTANCTGGGAACAAAAAGCCCCCCTTGAAAAGACAATACTGAAGCAGTGAAAATAATTTTCCCGTAATTTTTGACTGCCATTTCTTTACTTAATTCCCTAGCCAAAACAAATTGAGAAGTAAGATTTACTTCTATTACTTTGTCCCAATACTCGTCTTTATGATCAGACAGGTTTGACCTCTCCAAAGTTCCGGCGTTACCAATAAATATTTCTGGGTCGAGGTTGTGAGATCGTAATTTTTCTANAAAACGTAACGTATTTTCTCTTTTTGAAAAGTCACATTTATAACAATAAAACTGGCGGTTCAAATCACTGACAACTTGCTCAATTTTACTTCCTTCGGCGAGCGATGAACTGGCACCGATTATATCCGCTCCTGCCTCAGCCAAAGCCTTTGCAATTCCAAACCCTATACCCCTGTTGCACCCCGTTACTAAAGCAGTTTTCCCATCCAATTTAAATTTTTCAAGAATTTTCATTTATAATCTCTTTCCCCCGGACTTAAGAATTTTTTATTCAATTACTTCTACCTAAATATATTTATTTTTAGATCTAACTAAAATCTCTCTCAAATCCATCTTCCAGAAAGATATTTTCTCAACCCCACTACACCAGTTATGGCAATTGCCGAAAAAAGGCCTAATTCTTCACCGGAAATAAAAATGTATGTGCTAGCTAAAAGTACAAAATATAATAAAACATTCACCAAACAAAAAAGATCCAGATTTAATTTCTTTTTTGGCAAAAAAGATATGCCCCAAAACAGTAACACTGCCAGAAAAATAGCAGCGATTAAAAATACTAATCTTACCATCGAAGAATTGCCTGAATTGATTTACCAAACAAAGGATCGTAAATTAGGAAGAACGTTTAATCAAGGTGATTTATGGATTTTAGTTAGATAACAATAAAGTCAAATNACTTAAAANAACCTTACTGGTTTTCTCACATATCTGACATATAGTGACCTTAATACTGGTATTCGCATTCAATCAAACCTCGAACTCAAGAGCACTTACCTGATTAAAAACTCCCGTTTTTAATACATTATTCCTAATTTTTTCTGTTATTGGAGTGTCTAAATATAGCAAAGCAATAGCCTCCCCACCAGCCGCAGAACGACCCAAAGTGAAATTAGCAATATTAACCCCATTTTCAGCCATGGTATTTCCTAAAATACCTATGATGCCAGGGGTATCTGTATTAGTTGTATAAAGCATATNTTGNCCAACTTCGGCNTCAATATTGATNNCCTTAATTTGGATNAATCGTGGTTTNTTNTCNCTAAAAACAGTNCCNGCNACAGATCTTTTCATCGTCNCTGTTTCAACCGTTACTTTTATATAAGCATCAAAAATACCGCTTTTATCTTGCGTTGTAGTGGAAATTTTTANCCCACGATCTTTTGCAATAATNGGAGCTGAAACCATATTAACATCAGGATTTGAAACCCNAATTATTCCCGANATAACAGAGCAGTTCAGGGCCTCCAAATTCATAGAGGAAACGGAGCCATCATACAGAATATTTATTGCCCTAACAGGCTCTTGAGTAAGTTGTCCAATAAATTTTCCCAGATGATTTGCTAGCAACAACCACGGATTCATAATTTTTGCTTCCTCGGCAGTAATTGATGGCATATTTAATGCGTTAGAAACTGCTCCGGTTAACAAGTAATCACTAATTTGTTCAGCAATTTGAATTGCCACATTCTCTTGAGCTTCAACCGTTGCTGCTCCCAAGTGCGGTGTACATATAACATTGGGTAAATTAAATAATGGACTGTCGGTAGCTGGCTCTACGGAAAACACATCAAATGCCGCACCCGCAACATGCCCCTCTTTTATTGCGCATGCTAATGCTTCTTCATCTACCAAACCTCCTCGGGCACAATTAATAATTCGAACACCTGGCTTTAATTTTCTAATATTCTCTTCACTAAGTATATTTCTTGTTTGATCAGTTAAAGGAACATGCAACGTAATGAAATCTGCCCGGGAAAATAATTGATCAAGGTCAACCTTTTCTATACTTAAATTCTTTGCTTTCTCCTCACTTAAGTAAGGATCGTAAGCAACCACCTTCATTTTCAATGAGCGTGCTCTTTCACAGAATACACCGCCAATATTGCCAGCACCTATTACGCCAACAGTTTTACTGGTTAGTTCAACACCCATGAATTTTGATTTCTCCCATTTCCCAGCTTGGGTAGATGTATTTGCTTCTGGTATTTGCCGCGCAACGGCAAACATCATTGCTATTGCGTGCTCAGCAGTAGTAATCATATTACCGAAAGGTGTATTCATTATTATTATGCCCTTTTTCGAAGCTGCTATTTTGTCAATATTATCTACACCTATACCTGCACGCCCAATTACTTTAAGTTTATTTGCGTACTTTAAGATATTTGGTGTTATTTTTGTTGTAGATCTGATAGCCAACCCATCATAATCACCTATGCGTTCCGCTAGAGATTTTTTATCCTTTCCAAGATCAGGTTCAAAATCAATATCAACACCTCTCTCTTCAAAAATTTTTATGGCTGAAAGGCTTAACTTGTCCGATACTAATACTCTGGGTTTCATAATCATTTCTTTCTGATTTTTCCGTCAAATTTTGTTAATAATAAAATTAAATTTTCATAAATTTTTACAAAAACATAATATAATCCATTTAATTTAATGAGCTTATTTCAGTTTCAAAAGCCCATTTAATCCAAGACATCAAAGATTTAATATTGTTTTGGTTAACAGTTCCTCCACACCAAATTCGTAGGCCTGCTGGGGCATCACGATATGACCCAATATCAAATGCAACACCCTCATCCTCCAGTCTCTTGCAGATGTTTTTTGCAAAATTACTTTGATTTTCTATTCTTGAATCCTTAAAAACTAAACAAACAGACGTATTTGACCTTGTGCCTGGTGACACAGCAAGATTGCAGAGCCATTTATTTTCTTCAACAAAATTAAAAATTATTTGAGCATTTTTATTGCAACGATCAATCATGCCTTGTAACCCTCCAATTGACCTTACCCAGGACAATGAAAAAAGATAATCTTCAACCGCTAGCATAGAAGGCGTATTAATAGTGGCGCCTAAAAATATATCCTCGTTCAATTTATTATTCTTTGTTAAGCGAAATAACTTAGGCAAAGGCCATGAAGGCACATAACTCTCTAATCTTTCGACAGATCTTGGACTTAAAATTAACATCCCATGCGCGGCCTCCCCACCCAAAACTTTCTGCCAACTAAAAGTCGTTACATCTAATTTTTCCCACGGCAACTTAACGGCAAAGGCTGCCGAAGTAGCATCACAAATTGTTAATCCCTCCCTTTTTTCAGGTATAAAATCTCCATTTGGCACTCGAACACCGGATGTTGTTCCATTCCAAGTAAAGACAACATCACTATCAAAATTTACCTCATTTAACTCAGGTAAAAAGCCATAATCAGACTCTACAATAATAGGATCTAATTTAAGTTGAGAACTAACGTCTGTCGCCCATCCTTTACCAAAACTTTCCCAAACCAATATAGTTGTTTTTTTTGCCCCAAGAAGTGACCAAAGTGCCATTTCAACAGCTCCCGTATCAGAGGCTGGCACTATAGCTATTTTATAATCAGAAGGAATTTTAAGTAGGCTACGGGTCTCTTCGATGGCTTTGCTTAATTTTTCGCGACCTACTTGCGCTCTATGTGATCTGCCTAGAGAAGCATCTGATAGTTCTTTTAATTTCCAAGTTGGAGGTTTGGCACAAGGGCCAGAAGAAAAACGCGGATCTGCCGGCCGCGTGTCCGGTTTAAATATTCTACTCATTTCCTATCCTTCCAGATAAATGCCCTTCGTTGGGGAAGGGTGTCCCACCTCTGGGTGTAGATTTTTTTTTACTAAAAGCAAGAAAAATATTAAGTAATACTAATTAAAAGCAAGTTAGGTGAAGCCAGAAATGTATGTCATTACTTTTATGTGTAATCCATCAACCCCAATACTAACCAATGATTTGGTTTCAAAATATTCGAAAACTTTTGGCGGCATATCGCTTACCTGGCTAAATGATGGAATTGCTGCGGACATCAAAATTCCAGAAATACCCAATGAATTCAAAAATTATTGGCTGGAGTTACAAGCCAGTAAAATAGATATGGTTGTCCAAAAAGAGAAATATAGAAGGAAAAAACTCTTGGTAGCCGATATGGATAGTACAATAATAGAGCAAGAGAGCTTGGATGAATTAGCCGATGAGGTCGGATGTGGAAAGAAAATAAGTCAAATTACGAAACAAGCCATGGAAGGAAAGTTAGAGTTTGAACAAGCCTTAACCCTTCGGGTTGGGTATTTAAAAGGGACCCCAATAAATATTATTAACAAAGTGATGATGAATCGTATAACCTTGTCACCCGGCGCGAGAACACTCATATCAACCATGAGAAAAAATAATGTCTATACTGCCTTAATTTCAGGTGGATTCACACATTTTACTTCCAAAATAGCTTTAGAACTTGGCTTCAATGAAAGCATGGCAAATGAATTTGAAATAAAAAGTGAAAGGCTGACAGGAATGGTGGAAAATCCAATTTTAGGCAAAGAAGCTAAAGTGAATTTTATCCGAAATTTAGCAAGAAAGTTTGGCTTATCCTCAATAGATGTTATTGCTGTAGGCGATGGTGCAAATGACATTGGAATGCTAGAATTGGCTGGCTCAGGCGTCGCCATGCATGCGAAGGAAATTGTTCAATCTAAAGCAAAGATTATTATAAATCACTCTGACCTTTCCGCTCTTTTATATATGCAAGGGTATCATTCAAATGATTTCGAAAATTAAAGAATTTTAAAATTACTCTATACAAATAAATTTTTTTAAATGATGGATTTTTTGTTTTGCCGATCCAAGATTCAGGTGTAATTTGCGTTAAAAGCCTCAGGAATCAATATATGAAAACCCTAAAGGGAATTTTAGCCGCAATGTGCACGCCAATGGATAAACATGGTGAGGCAATCGATATGGGTGTTTATCGTGCCCATATTGATGAAATGATCGACGCAGGACTACATGGAACTGTTTTGGGTTCTGGTACGGGGGAATATGCTTATTTGACTCAAAATGAGAAACGTAAATTGATTTCTGAAGGTGCTCGCCATGTTGGCAAAAGAATAACTACAGTGGCACAAGTAACAGAGCTAAGTACACAAGAAGTTATAGATGGGGCACTTTTTGCGCAAGATGTAGGTGTTGACGCCATCATGATCATGCCGCCATATCTTGAACCTCCCAATGAGCGTGGTGTCATGTACCATTACACAGCTGTGGCAAAGGCAGTAAGCATTCCAATCGTAATGTACAACGTACCGGCTCAGGCTGCACCACTAACAGAAGATTTGTATCGTAAATTAATTGCAGTCGAAAACCTAGACTATGTAAAGGATAGCTCAGGCGATATTGCAGGCATCCAAAAACTGATTGCAATTGGCGGTAAAGTTCTTAACGGCGCCGATCCTTATGCGCCCTATAGCTTGATGGCTGGTAGTGTTGGCATGATATGGGGCGCTGCGAATTTCATGCCAAATGAGTGCGTAAAACTCTATAATCTTATTGATCAAGGAAAGTTAAATGAAGCAATGGAGCTCTGGGATTGTATGAAGGCAATTTGTCTTTGGCTCTGGAGTAATCGGCACGATGTTGATTATCTAACCGGGGTAAAGGCAGCTACACGCCTTACGGGCCGAGATATGGGTGGAACACGAAAACCATTGCCACCAGTTCCATCTGCCGCAAGACACGATATCCGTTTAGCACTTAGCAAACTACCTGTAAACCGGACAAAGGCTGACCGTCTGGTCTGGCGTGATTGGCAGGAAGAACGCGATTGGCTAATCCAATCAACCAAAAATAATTAAGGGTTGCATATGAAAAAGAAACTAAACTTTCAAACCAAAGCCATTATCGCGGGACGTTCCATGGACGCAGTTAGCGGTAAAACCTTTGAAACATTGAATCCTGCAAATGGAAAGATTCTTGCCAAGATAGCGCGCTGTGAGAAAGCGGATGCAGATATAGCAGTTGAAGCAGCAAGAAATGCATTTGAAAATGGACCTTGGCCAAAAATGTCTCCTGCTGAGCGCAAAGTAATCTTGCAACGCTTCGCCACATTAATTGAAGCCCATACTGATGAACTGGCTGAGCTTGAGGCTATAGAAGCTGGGAAACCAATAAGTGATTGTATTGAAATTGACCTGCCAGAGACCGTCGGCACAATCCGATGGCACGCAGAGGCCGCCGATAAGATTTATGATCAACTATCACCGTCCGGTTCAGGAGTAGTCTCAATGATTGTGCGAGAGCCAATTGGTGTTGTTGCCGCAATACTGCCTTGGAACTTTCCACTCATGATGGCAGCTTGGAAGTTAGGGCCTATTCTTGCAGAAGGCAACACCGTAATTCTGAAACCAGCTGAGCAAACTTCAATGTCAACTATACGCCTTGCTCAGCTTGCAACCGAAGCAGGGATTCCGGATGGTGTGATTAATGTTGTTCCAGGTTTCGGCGAAGAGGTTGGAAAAGCATTGGGTGAGCATATGGGTATAGATTGTGTGGGTTTCACAGGATCAACGGAAATTGGTCGAATGTTCTTGCGCTATTCGGCAGACTCCAATCTGAAGCGCGTCTTGCTGGAATGTGGCGGCAAGAACCCACTAGTGGTAATGCCGGATGCCGCAGATTTAGATGTTGTCGCTGATCACGCTGCAAACTCGATATTTTGGAATATGGGGGAAAACTGTTCTTCCAATAGCAGGGTACTGATTCATAGCTCCTTAAAAGCTGAATTCATTGAACTGCTGTTAGAGCGAACACGAGATTGGGTAATAGCTGATCCCCTGGATTCTGCTTGTCGCTTAGGCCCTTTGATCGAAGAAGATCACATGAAAAAAGTTCTATCCCATATAGAGAAGGCAAAAAAGGAAGGAGCAAAGCTGATTTGTGGTGGCAATCGGGCAATGACTGAGTCAGGAGGATATTTTGTTGAACCCACAATTTTTGATGAAGTTAGTCCGAAAATGTCAATTGCTAAGGAAGAAATATTTGGCCCAGTTTTGGCAATATTAACGTTTGAAACGCCAGAAGAAGGTATAGCTATGGCAAACGATACTGAATATGGTTTGACGGCTTCCGTTTTCAGTGCTTCAAACAAAACAGCCCATAATGCAGCACGCCAAATACGTGCAGGAACAGTCTCCGTTAACTGCTATGGAGAAGGTGACATTAGCACACCCTTTGGAGGATTTGGCCTTTCAGGATTTGGTGGGCGAGATAAATCACTTGCAGCACACGATCAATATTGTGAATTGAAAACCATTTGGATGGATATGAGCTGAATCCATGAAATCCGCCATCCTACCTCAATTTGACAGGAATAACGGTTGGTTAGAAATCCTGCCTCCCCTTGCTCCCGCAAATGTAGCACGCGGTAACCTAAAAGCAGATGTGGCAATTATCGGAGCCGGCTTTACCGGTTTAGCTGCTGCCCGTCGGCTCGCAGATCTCTGGCCCGATAAACGTATTATACTACTGGAAGCTGACCGCGTAGGTAATACTTCCGCTGGTCGGAGTTCTGGCTTTGCCATAGATCAAGCCCACAATATTCGTGCAAAAAATTTTGCTGATAGCCTTGAGGCCGAACACAACCAAATTACTCTAAACCGAGCGGGGCAAAGTTATCTTAGAGAGATAGTTCAGGAAAGAAAAATTGATTGTGACTGGGATGAAAGTGGAAAGGTGCACGCTGCTGCCACTCAAATGGGCGCACAAAAACTCCACGCTTACGCCAAGCATATGGATTTATTAAAGCTTCCATATAGTTGGCTTAATTCAAAAGAAATGAAAACTCTTACAGGATCTAGTTTTTACCAGTTAGGTTTACACACTCCGGGAACGATCGTGATGCAGCCAGCCAAATTAGTCCTTGGGCTCGCTGCCAGTTTACCAAAAAATGTAACCCTATATGAACAAAGTGCCGTCCAATCTATTAATTTTAACTCTCCCCACGAAATGGAATTGGCCGAGGCGCATATTGCAACACAGAAAATTGTTC